>JAMFSC010000149.1 GCA_026225095.1 bacterium | reverse complement strand
CGCCTCGATCCGCTCACGATCCCCAACCGTCAACGACAACTGCAATCGAATCCCACGTCCCATTCCTGTAGTCGATCGCAAAAATACAGCGAAGACCAGTATCGTTCTTGAGTACGACTCTAGAAGGTCACGGTACGAGATCGGCCAACTCCGTCGATTCAGCGATGACCGTCGTCACTGCCCTCCCATCCCCGCGAGCCTAAGCTCACCCTTATGACTTCCTCATGACCCGGAACTCATCATGGATGAGTACGCGTGCCGCGTGCAGTCCTCCAGCTCAGGGGACCACCACGCGGGGCGCCACCGGAAAGCGGGAACATTGTGATCACGAAATTGAAGTCGCGCCTCCAGGCTCCCACCTGGAGCGCATTGGCACTCGGAGCGGGATTAGCTCTCCTCCCCTCCAGCATCCGGGCCCAGGCCCCCACCCCACAGGACACGCCCAGCACCATCCAGACCACCCAGGACGAGAAGATCCAGGCCCTCGAAAGAAAACTGGAAGAGATCCAGCGGGAGATCCTCGAACTCAAGCAGACGCACGCAACTGAGGCCAGAATCCCAACCACCGCAACCTCGCCGAACGTATCCTCTTCGTCCGCGCCACCCCCCGATACGAAAGCCCCGGCCACACAACCCATCGTCGCGCAGGAACGAGCCCCCGCCATTGCTCCCGTCGCATCCACCGACCCATCCAACCCTCACTCCGAGCCCTTCACCTTCGCCGACTTCACCTGGCTCACCGGCAACGCCCGCACCGTCGACGCCCCCTACGCCACCGAGTTCTTCACCCCGGAGATCCGCGCCGACGTCAACTACACCTACGACTTCCGCCACCCGCAGGACGACACCATCAGCGGATCCAGCGAAGTCTTCCGCGCCAACGAGGTCCAGCTCACCCAGCTCGGCATCGGCGGAGACTTCCACCACGACAACGTCCGAGCCCGCGTCATGACCCAGTTCGGCCTCTACTCCGAGACCACCCCCCGCAACGACGCCAGCCCCGCCCGCGGCCAGTGGAACCTCGCCGACGCCTACCGCTACCTCTCCGAGGCCTACGGCGGCTATCACTTCAAAGTCCAGCACGGCATCAACGTCGACGCCGGAATCTTCATGTCCTACGTCGGCCTCTTCTCCTACTACCAGTTCGACAACTGGGCCTACCAGCCCTCCTACGTCTCCTCCAACACGCCCTGGTTCTTCAACGGCGTCCGCACCCAGTGGTTCCCCACCGCCAAGCTCAAGATCGAACCCTGGTTCGTCAACGGCTGGCAGTCCTACGGTAAATTCAACAATCGCCCCGGAATCGGTGGCCAGATCCTCTACCGCCCCAACGGCAGCATCGAGATCCTCGGCAACCAGTACGCCGTAGGCCGCGACGCCCTCGGAGTCACCGGACGCACCCGCTTCCACACCGACGACAGCATCGAGTACAAGTACTACGACCGCCCCACCGCACCCGTCAGCAAGGCCGCCGCAACCTTCACCATCGACCTCGGCTGCGAGTCCGGCGGAGGCGTCAGCTGCTTCGGAACCGGCAAGAACGGCCCCAAGCAGAGCTTCGTCGGCTTCATGGCCTACAACCGCGTCTGGCTCGATCGCAACAAGCTCGCCCTCACCCTCGGCGGAGGAAAGATCAACAACCCCGGCCGCTACCTCGTCCTCCTGCCACCCATCAACGGAGCCACCGCCGCCTCCGGAACCCCCTACTTCACCGAAAACCCCGGCGACCCCTACAAGGCATGGGACGCATCCGTCACCGGCGACTACATGCCCAGCCAGTACTTCACCTATCGCGTGGAGTACAACCACCGCGCCGCCAACGTCCCCTACTTCAGCGGACCCGGCGGAGTCACACCTCCCGGAGGCAACACCGGAACCCCCGGCTCGCTCGTCCCCGGCTGGACCCCCGACCTCCGCAACAGCGAGAACCGCCTGACCGCCGCCTTCCTCGTGAAGTTCTAGCGCAGAACCCCTGTCGACCTGAAGTCGGTCACGATCAGAGTCTGGGTGCCCCACCTTCGGCGCAACGTTCTACCGCGCCTAAGGTGGGCTCGCCATCAAAACATCACGATCGCCACAACTCAAGCCCCACCTTCCCGACATTCCGTCCCGAAGGTGGGGCTTCGTCACGCCTGAAGCTCACCCACCAGCCCACCAACCACCACTTCCGATAAACTCCGAAGCATGCAATCCCCCGCACTTCTGGCGTTCCTCGCGCCCCCCGCACCGTCGGCTCATCTCCACCCGCTCGATCTCCTCCTGATCGTCGCCTACCTCATCGGCATCACGCTCTTCGGCCTCCGCTTCCGCGAAAAGAAGGCCGCCCCCGGAACCCCCGCCCAGTCCCTCCAGTCCTACTTCCTCGCCAACAACACCATCCCCTGGTGGGCCATCGCCCTCTCCATCGTCTCCGCCGAGACCAGCACCCTCACCATCATCTCCATCCCCGGCGTAGCCTTCGCCGGAGACTTCGGCTTCCTCCAGGTCGTCCTCGGCTACATGATCGGGCGCATCGTCGTCGCCGCCATCTTCCTCCCCAAGTACTTCCGCGGCCAGATGCTCACCGCCTACCAGCTCATCGACCAGCGCTTCGGCTCAACCCTCCACAAGGTCACCGCCGGCCTCTTCCTCCTCACCAGGGCCGCAGCCGAAGGAGTCCGTGTCTTCGCCGTCTCCATCGTCGTCGGAATCGCCATCGGAACCAACGACATCCTGTCGATCGCCCTCATCACCCTCCTAACCCTCCTGTACACCTTCGAAGGCGGAATGGCCGCAGTCATCTGGACCGACGTCGTCCAGATGGCGATCTACGTCGGAGGAACCGTCATCGCTCTGGTAACGCTAGGCAATCACGTGGAAGGAGGCTGGCACACCATCCACACCGTAGCCTCCGCCGCCGGCAAGTTCCACATGTTCAACCTCGCCCTCAACCTCACCCAGAACTACACCTTCTGGGCCGGAGTCCTCGGCGGAACCTTCCTCACCATGGCCTCCCACGGCACCGACCAGCTCATGGTCCAGCGCATGCTCGCCGCCCGCAGCCTGCGCGAGTCCCGCCTCGCCCTTCTCTCCTCCGGCGTCGTCATCTTCATCCAGTTCGCCTTCTTCCTCCTCATCGGAGCCGGCCTCTACGTCTTCTACTCCCTCCGCCCGACTCCCTTCGCCGGAGGCCCCGCCGGACCCATCGCCCCCGACCGCATCTTCCCTCTCTTCATCGTCCACGAGATGCCCACAGGAATCGCCGGCCTCCTCGTAGCCGCCATCCTCGCCGCCGCCATGTCCAACCTCTCCGCCGCCCTCAACAGCCTGTCGAGCACCACCGTAGTCGACTTCTACCTCCACCTCCGCAAACCCAAACCCCATCCCGCAGCACAAAACCGGGTGCCCCACCTTCGCGACAGTCTCACCGTCGCTAAGGTGGGCGAGCCGCCACAAACCCAGCAAGTCTCCCCCCGCGAAAGAACCCTCGTCGCCAAGCTCTCCACTGTCTTCTGGGCCATCGTCCTCTTCGCCGTAGCCGCCTACTCGGTCAAGGCTGGAGGCAAGGGCCACGTTGTAGAAACCGGCCTCTCCATCGCGTCTGTAGCCTACGGAGCGCTCTTGGGAGTCTTCCTCCTCGGAACCCTCACCCGCTACGCCACCCAGACCGGAGCCATCCTCGGAATGATCGTAGGATTCGCCTTCAACCTGGCCCTCTGGCTTCAGCCCCACGCCATCGTGTTTGGGAGCACCCCCCCAGCCCCTCCTTTCTTAGTGATCCCCAAAGTAGCCTTTACCTGGTACGTCCTCCTCGGCTCCCTCGTTACCTTCGCTGTCGGCAGCTTCTTCAGCCTCATCTTCCGCAAGCAATCCCTCTCCCGACGCAAGCCATCCATCGTAGCCGCCGCCGCCCTCGCATTTCTGTCTGTCATTCCCGAAGGGAATCTGCGTCTCCAAGCCCAAACCCCACAACCCACCTACGACTTCACCCCCGTCTCCACCCTCATCCAGTCCTCCATCGACGCCCACAAGCTTCCCGGAGCCGTCCTCGTCATCGGCCACTCCGGCCAGATCGTCTTCCACCACGCCTACGGCAACCGCAAGCTCGCCGGCGAACCCGGCCCCGACGGCGAACTCACCCCCGAGCCCATGACCGAAGAGACCATCTTCGACATGGCCTCCCTGTCAAAGTGCCTCTCCACCGCCACCGCCGTCATGCAGCTCTACGAGCAGGGCAAGCTCGACTTCGACGCGCCCCTCCAGAAGTACCTCCCCGCCTACAACCCCGACAAAGACCCGGAACGCGCCAAAGTCACCATCCGCATGCTCCTCACCCATTACTCCGGTGAAGCCCCCGACGTCGACCTCAAAGACCCCTGGGGACTCACCGCCCCCGACAAAGCCGAAGGCATCCACCGAGCCCTCACCACCCCGCTGAAGTCCACCCCCGGCCAGACCTTCGTCTACTCCGACATCAACTACATCCTCCTCGGCCACCTCGTCGAAACCCTCTCCGGCCAGACCCTCGACGCCTACGCCCGCGACCACATCTTCGAGCCCCTCGGCATGACCAACACCCACTACCTGCCCCTCGGAGAGATCTGCGGAGACCGCGCCCCCTTCATCCTGGGAGCCGCCGTCGTCCTGCCCCCCCTCGAACAGCGCAAGACCCAAAACTCCTTCTACTCCTGCTCGACGGGACGCTGGGTCCCCGCCTTCGAGGTCGGCCGCACCGCCCCCACCGCCCACGACGACGAGAGCAAGCTCGCCCCAACCCTCAACCCCGACTTCGACCATCTCCTCCGAGCCACCGTCCACGACCCCACCACCCGCCGCATGGGCGGAGTAGCCGGACACGCCGGAGTCTTCTCCACCGGCCACGACATCGCCCTCTACGCCCAGGCCCTCCTAGACCGTCTCGCCGGCCGCCCCAGCATCTTCCCCCTCAAGCAGTCCACCCTGTTGCTCATGACCACCCCCGAGCAGCCCAAAACCGCCCAAACCGGAGCCACCATCTTCACCCCCGACGGCCAGCCCACCAAGGGAATCGCCACCCGAGGCTTCGGCTGGGACATCAACACCGCCTTCTCCCGCCCCCGCGGCCAGATCTTCCCCATCGGCTCCTTCGGCCACACCGGCTTCACCGGAACCACCCTCTGGATGGACCCCACCTCCGACACTTACGTCGTCTTCCTCACCAACGCCGTCCACCCCCGCGGCGGCTTCCCCGTCACCCCCCTCCGCGGAGCCGTAGCCACCGCCACCGCCAAAGCCCTCCACCTCTACGAATCAACCTCCAGCACCTCTCCCGCAGCCACCTCCCCCACCGCCCAGATCATGCAGGTCGCGCAGGCCGCGCAGGCCGCCGAGAAAGATCGTCATCTCGACCGAAGCGAAGCGGAGCGGAGAGACCCCCGTATTTTGCCCGAGCCATCCCCAACCCACCCCGGAACCCTCACCGGCATCGACGTCCTAGAACAAACCAACTTCGCCGCCCTCCGACAAGCCGCCACCCGCCACCAGAACCGCCTCAACCTCGGAATCCTCACCAACGTAGCCGGGGTAGACTCCCAGAACCACCGCACCATCGACATCATCGCGACTCAGGCCACCAAAGCCGTCCTCCAACTCCACCTCACCACCCTCTTCGCCGCCGAGCACGGCCTCTCCGCCAAACAGCAGACCACCGCGATCCAGGCCGAGTTCGACGAGGCCACCCACCTCCCCATCACCAGCCTCTACGGAGCCAAACCCTCCGACCGCCACCCCACCCACGCCCAGCTCGCCAACCTCGACGCCGTCCTCATCGACCTCCAGGACGTCGGCAACCGCTTCTGGACCTTCGACACCGCCATGGGCTACTTCCTCGAAGCCTCCGCCGCCGAGCTACGCGACCACCATCACGATCTCGAGATCATCGTCCTCGACCACCCCAACCCCTCCAGTGGAACCGACTTCGCCGTCCAGGGCCCCATCTCCGACCCCGGCCGCCAGTCCTACGTCGACTACACCCCCCTTCCCGCCCGCCACGGCATGACCATCGGCGAGCTCGCCCGCTACTTCAACGCCGAAGCCACCCCCACCACCGCCCCCACTCAGATCTTCGCCACCAATTCAACCCCGATGTCCGAGCATCCCCCCATCCCCAGCCCCATCGTGCCCCCACCCCCGACCCCCACCAAAAGAGGCATTGGAGCCCACCTCACCATAGTCGCCCTCCAGAACTGGACCCGCGAAGAGTTCCTCGACGAAGCGGGCATCCCCTGGGTCCCCCCCAGCCCCAACCTCCGCTCTCTGAACGCCGCGATTCTCTTAACCGGCAT
The DNA here is from genome assembly GCA_026225095.1 of bacterium. Lineage (GTDB taxonomy): Bacteria > Acidobacteriota > Terriglobia > Terriglobales > Acidobacteriaceae > Edaphobacter. The sequence goes on along the minus strand of JAMFSC010000149.1, from coordinate 41,947 downwards.
GGGCCTCTTCGAGACCACCAATCTCTCCGTCGGCCGAGGCACCGAGACCCCCTTCGAGCACTTCGGAGCCCCCTACCTCAAACCCGCCGAGCTCCTCGCCTGCCTCACCCCAAGAAATATCCCCGGCATCCAGTTCACCACCACCACCCTCGCCATCGCCGAGACCCCCGACCACTTCCCCTACCACGGCCAGACCATCCCCGGCTTGAAACTAACCCTCACCGACCGCACCCACCTCGATGCACCCGAGCTCGCGATCGAGATCATGACCTGCGTCCAATCCCTCTACCCCAAGGACTTCAATCTCGACCGTAGCCTCCGCATCCTCGCCAACGCCGACACCCTCGCCCGCCTCCATCGTTCCGAAGATCCGCACGCGATCGCAGCCTCCTGGAAGCTCTCTCTCGACGAGTTCCGCAAAAAGCGCGCCCCCTACCTGCTTTATCCAGACAACGGCCCAGTGAGTGCCCACTGAATTTCACCCGCCAGACACATATTTCAGTCAGAATAATTCCATGCCGCGCATCCACTTCCACCAGCAGCTCGCGACCCTCAAAGACAAGCTCCTCGCCATGGCCGCCCTCTCCCAGCAGGCCCTCGAGCTCTCGGTGGAGGCCTACGTCTCCCGCGATGTCTCCCTCGCCAACCACGTCCTCGAGATCGAAAAGGCCATCAACGCCGCCGAAACCACCGTGGACGAGATGGCCTACGAGCTCCTCGCCAAAGAGCAACCCATGGCTGTCGACCTGCGTTTCATCCTCTCTGTCATCAAGATCAACGGCGACCTCGAACGCATCGGAGACCAGGCCACCGGTATCGCCCGTAGAGCGATCAACCTAGAAAATAAAGCCCTTATCCACCTCCCCATCGACATCGAAGACATGGGCTTCAAGGTAGGCGTCATGATCCGCCGAGCCGTACAGGCTCTCCTCGAAGCCGACGCCAAGCTCGCCGAATCCGTCCTCGCCATGGATGACGAGGTCGACGACATGAACCGAGCCGTCCAGACCGAACTCATGGACGTCATGCAGAACACCCCCGACTGCTCCGAGCAGGCCCTCTCCGCCATCATCATCTCCCGCAACCTCGAACGCGCCGCCGACCACGCCACCAACATCGCAGAAGACGTCATCTTCTGGGTCCGAGGCTCCGACGTCCGGCACAAGCTTTCCCTCATAGAAGCCGACTAAAGTTGTGCTTCAATCGACGTGGTGTCACGCCTATCAACAACGGCCGAAGGCCAGGACTCCAGGCGGCGGCTCATTCCGCGCGATAAACGCACCAGAGCAGACCACTTTCGAAAACATCGCCCGCTGTCCAGTTTTTCCGTGCAACGGCCCACATTCTGCACACAAAAACTCTCTGGTGAAACATTGGGAAATTTTCATCGCCTCCCGCTAACCCGTTTAGAACACCATGGATGCGGATCGATCACGAAAAACACCGATTTCATACCACTTTATTAGAAGATCAGGACCGAGTGGTCCAACCAATCAAGCGCTTTTCTCCAATGAGAGTGGTCTTCAGGGCCGATGGCTCGTCCTGATACCAGCCCGGGCGGAGCGGCGTTTGCAAGATTCTCCAGGGCTGCGCATCACTCAAACCGGCCAGGCGAATACACCCCATTCTTGACTCCCCACCCCGCCCCAAGTAGCCTTGAACCATGCGCCGCGACGACCATCTACGCCCCCATCAGTGTTGTCGCCGCTGCCCGCGCCATGGCTCCCGCCCACCTTGCCTCTAATCCGGTAATCCGGAACATTCGCAGGGCTGCTCTCATCAGCAGATACTCCCCACCATCGCCTTCTCCAGTCGAAAAAGGATCAGCAGCACATGCCCGAAGCCACTACCCCCGCCGTTGCCCCCATCAAGGAAACCAAGGCCCAGAAGTCCGAGCGCCTCAAGCTCGCCAAGAATCCCTGGGAATCATGGGGCGAGGTGCGGGGGTACGCCCTGCAGGGCCGCGAAGCGGTCGCCCCCGAGTGGTCCAACCTCTATTTCAAGTGGTGGGGCATCTACACCCAGGGCGACGGTCTTGGCGTTACCGGCGGAGTCGGGGGCGAGGGCAAGGCCACTGAGTATTTCATGATGCGCATCGGCCTGCCCAACGGGCTTCTTACCAGCGCACAGCTCCATGTAATCGCCGACCTCACTCAGAAGTATGCGCGCAACCTGGCCGATATCACCACTCGGCAGAACATCCAGCTCCACTGGCTGACGATCTCCGCCCTGGTCGAAGTCACCGACGCCCTCACCGCCGTCGGCCTCAGCCCCAAAGGGGCCTGCGGTGACGTCGTCCGCAACGTCACCGGTTGCCCGATTGCTGGAATCGATGGCCATGAGTTACTTGACGGCAGCCCGCTGGCCGTCGAGGTCGCCCACCACCTTACTGCGAATCCCGAGTTCTACAATCTCCCCCGCAAGTTCAAAATCTCCGTCACGGGATGCCCCCTCTGGTGCTCATACCCCGAGATCAACGACGTAGGCCTCACCGCTATCTCCCGTGAGGTCGATGGCCTTCAGGAGATCGGCTATACCCTCCGCGTCGGCGGCGGCCTCTCGACCGAGCCGCACATGGCGGTCCGCATCCCTGCCTTCATCCCCCAGGACAAGGCCCTCGCCGTCATCGAAGCCGTCGTCCGGATCTTCAAGGAGCAGGACGCCCTCCGCGAGAACCGCACCCGGGCCCGTATCAAGTACCTCTTCATGCGCCACGGCTGGACCGCCGAGACCATGCTCGAGGCCATCGAATCAAAGCTCGGACACAAGCTCGACCCGTCCCCCATCTCCGAAGACATCATCCCCGACGATGTGTACCGCGACCACATCGGCATCACTCCCCAAAGGCAGCCTGGCCTTAGTGCCGTGGGTGCGAGCGTCCTTCGCGGCCGCCTCTCCGGGGACCAGCTTCACCAGCTTGCAGATATGGCGGAAAAGTACGGCGACGGCCAACTCCGCGCCACCATCATGCAGAACATCATCCTCGTGAATATAAGGAACGAGCACGTCCGCGACCTCGTCCACGACCTCAAGGGAATTGACCTCCACGTCGAGGTCTCGCCGTTCTGGCGCGGGGCGATCGCCTGCACCGGAACCGAGTTCTGCAAGCTCGCCATCGCCGAGACCAAGGCCTTCTCCAAGTGGCTCGTCAGCGAGATGGAAGACCGTCTCCCCGGCTTTGACCAGCAGATCAAGCTGCACGTCACCGGCTGCACCAACTCCTGCGGCCAGCACTGGATCGCCGACATCGGCCTCGAAGGCAAGAAGCTCAAGAAGGACGGCCAATCCGTCGACGCCTTCTACTTCTGTGTGGGAGGAGCCGTCGGCAAGCATGCCCGCCCAGCCCGTGCTCTCGGCTTCCGCGCCGCCGCGGAAGACTGCCCCGAAGCCATCGAACGCCTCCTCCGCGCCTACCTCGCAGCCCGCAACCCGGGCGAAGACCTCCGTGCCTACTTCGCACGCACCGACGACGAACACCTCCGCGCCCAGCTCAACGGCACCTTCATCGACCCCGTCGAGCGCGATGCCCCGCCCGCAGGCGGCAGACACGTGGTCGACGCCTAAAGCGGATTGGGTCATGGTATAGAGTCCGCGGCCCGGTGCTGTGGCGGCCGCCCCACCTTAGCGACGATGAGACGTGTCGCGAAGGTGGGGCACCCAACTCTATACCAATCGGCAATCCGCTCTAGTTCACAGCGAGACGATTGGTAGGACCACTAGGTAGATTTTCTCTAATAAAGTGGTCTGTTTTGCATCATTTTTGGTGCATCGCTGTAATCCTGGTGTTCTAAAGGGGTTATGGGCGGTGGTCACGGAATCGCCAATGTTTCACCAGAAACTTTTCGACGGCAGAACGTGGTACTTTGCGTGAAAAAACTGGACAGAAACGCGATTTGCGAAAGTGGTATGTTTCGGCTTCGATTGTCGGACAGCCTGGCGACTGCGGGGGTCCTTCACTTCGTTCAGGCTGACGACGTGGAACAGACAACGGGGTCGAGCACCAGCTTTCCGGGAGTCAACATGGCCGGCTTGACCAGAGATTCCTTCGAGGAGGCTTCCGTCCGAACGGATCCTCCACGGGCACCCCTCCGGTCTGCAATCCGCGTTATCCTAGATAGATTATGGAACGGCGAAATGTAGGCATTCTCGGCGCAACCGGCATGGTTGGCCAGCGATTCATCCAACTGCTCTCTCAACATCCCTGGTTCGAGATCACGTGGCTGGCAGCGAGCGACCGCTCAGCCGGCAAGACCTACGGCGAAGCCTGCCGCTGGAAGCTCGATACCCCGCTCCCACCAAAGATTGCGGCGATGACGCTGCAGCCGAACGTCCCGGAGGGCGCCGTCGGCGAACTGCCAAAGATCATCTTCGCGGCCCTGGACGCGGAGATCGCGCGGGAGCTGGAGCCAAAGTTTGCCGCAGCCGGATGCGCCGTTATCTCGAACTCCAGTGCGTTCCGCATGACGACGGATGTTCCTTTGGTGGTCCCTGAGGTGAACGCCGACCATCTTCACCTGATCGAGCACCAGAGCTGGCGGAGGGAGAGCCAGGCAGGCTCGCATCCGGGCGGGTACATCGTCACCAATCCCAACTGCTCGGCCATCGGACTCGTGCTGGCGCTGAAGCCGCTCGAGGAACGCTTCGGGATCGAGAGCCTCTTCGTGTCCACGATGCAGGCGGTGAGCGGTGCGGGATATCCCGGCGTGGCATCGCTGGACATCCTCGGGAACGTGATTCCCTTCATCAAGAACGAGGAAGAGAAGCTGCAGGAAGAGGTGGTGAAGCTTCTGGGCACCCTGGACGATAACCATGTCGAGATGCTCGACGCCCGCCTGACCGCCCACTGCAACCGCGTCGCTGTCGAAGACGGCCACACGGAGTGCGTCTCGATCAAGCTGCGCAAGCCTGCGACGTATGAGGAGATCCTGGCGGCCTGGGCGGAGTTCCAGCCGCTGAACGGTCAGCATCTGCCCTCGGCGCCGGACCAGCCGGTGGAGTACGACACGGCCATCGACCGCCCCCAGCCCCGGCTCGACCGGATGCGCGGCAAAGGCATGGCGTCGACTGTGGGACGGCTGCGTCCGTGCTCGCTGCTGGACTGGAAGTTCGTCGTCCTGTCGCACAATACGATCCGCGGTGCAGCCGGGGCGGCGATCCTGAACGCCGAGGTGCTGGCGCGCCTGGGCAAGTTCGCTTCCGTGAAGAAGGCTGAAGTGCGGGGAGCAGTCTACGCATGACCACAGCCATGAGCACGCTCCGGGAGAACCTTGTCGTCATGAAGTTCGGCGGGACATCGGTGGAAGATGCCGTTGCGATCGCCCGTACCGCCGGGATCGTCCAGGGGAGGCGGAATAAGGGACTAGCGGCTGTAGTCGTAGTCTCGGCCATGGCCAAGGTGACCGATCAACTCATCGCGGCAGCAGCAGCGGCGGGACGTGGAGATCGCTCCGGAGCACTCGCCATCTCGGCGAGGCTACGCAACCGGCACATCGACACGGCGGTCGCGCTGCTGGGCGAGAGCGACGCACGTCTGCCCGGGCTCCATGCTGCGCTGCATGTAGAGTTCGACGCACTGGACGATCTGCTGCGGGGCATTGCAGCGGTCGGCGAGCTGACTCCACGGACCAATGACCTGGTGACCAGCTTCGGAGAGAGGCTTTCGAGCCGTATGGTCGCGGAGGCGTTTGCGCAGCATGGGCTGGAAGGCGCACACGTCGAGGCGCGGCACTGCATCATCACCGATGACCACTACGGCAAGGCGACGCCTTTGCCTGAGGCAATTGAGGCGGCGCTGCACCAGCATGTGCTTCCGCTGATCGAGGCCGGCAAGACTCCCGTAATGGGTGGCTTCATCGGATCGAACCTTCAGGGAATCACCACGACGCTGGGGCGCGGCGGCTCCGACTACACGGCCGCTTTGGTCGGCGGAGGGCTGCACGCCGGGGCGATCGAGATCTGGACCGACGTCAACGGCATCATGACCACCGACCCGCGCATCTGTCCCGACGCGCTCAGGGTAAAGACGATCAGCTTTGAGGAAGCGGCCGAACTCGCCTACTTCGGAGCCAAGGTGCTCCATCCGGCGACCATTCTCCCCGCGGTGCAGAAGTCGATCCCGGTGTGGGTGCTGAACTCGCACAATCCCGGCAATGAGGGCACACAGATCGTCGCCATGAGCCCACGCTGCGCCAGTCCGTTCAAGTCGATCGCGGCCAAAAAGCGGCTTACGATCATTGACGTGGTGGCCAGCCGGATGCTGATGAGCCACGGTTACCTGAAGGCCGTCTTCGACGTCTTCGACAAGTACCAATGCGCGATCGACATGGTCTCGACATCCGAGGTCTCAATCTCGCTGACGGTCGACTCGAACGAGAAGCTACCGGAGATCTGCGCTGAGCTGGGAAAGATCGCCGACGTGAAATACGAGGGACACAAGGCGCTGATCTGCCTCGTCGGGGAGGATATCCGGGGGCACAACGGCATCGCCGGCCGGGTCTTCTCCGCCGTCTCTCATGTGAACATCCGCATGATCTCGCAGGGCGCGAGCGAGATCAACATGAGTTTCATGATCGACGAAGAGGACGTGGAAGAGGCGATCCGGTCGCTGCACCGCGCCTTCTTCACCGATCCCGATCCCACAGTCTTTGATCTGACGGCACGGCTCCCGGCTGCGTCCCGGTAGCCGTCCGGTTTCGCCGCTTGATTTGCGGCGAAACCGCCTCCAAGTCGATGTTGCTACTTCGCCTGGCCGGATAGGGGTACGAGTGTGCCGGACTTGGTCGCCTGGACTGCAAAGGCTGGTGCTGGTGTCTTGGATTGGCCTGTCTGCCCGGGGGCAGCGGGCGCGGGGGCCTTCGGTCCGGCAGCAACGGGTTCGGAGGTGCTCCCACTCGCCCTTACGGGCGCTGTTGCGGGCGATTCAGCCTTGGACCCACCTCGGGAGCCGCCAGCACCTGGAGCTGACAATTCGACGGTGACACCAAGGTAGTCGTCCACTGTAGCGAGATCGGTTCCGAGCGAGTCGGCGATGTTTCCGACGCTTTCACCCTGCTGGTGGAGCGACTGCGCCTGCGCGGCTTCGGAAAGCTTGACCGTATCTCCCGCGGACTCGGCAGGGAGGGCGGATGAGACCGCCGGCGAGGAAAGTCGGGCCGCCGACCGCGGGGAAAAAGACGAAGAAAAACCTGAGAGCTGGGTCGAGATATCGAGCGCCATCTGAGAGACTCCTTTCGATCAAACAAAAGGTATATCGGCAGATTCCGCCATGGGATGAGCGCTTTAAATTTCATTCTGCGAACTTTTGTCAGGCTGTGCTTCCCAGCCCGAGTCTCCTGTGGATGATCGTGGGCGGTGTTCGACCATCGCCGAGACGAACGGCGCCGCCCTGGGGTATCCTCTCCTACACGGCCTTCAATTCGAGGCCAAACGATTTCCACTCGCCCCCGAGCCACGGCAACAGGAAAGACTGATATCGACATGCGCATTCTCGTTCTAGGACATGGCAAGACCGGCAAGCTCGTCGCAGATGTCGCCACCGAACGCGGCCACGGGGTCCACGTCCTCGATGCAAAGGAAAATCCGAACGCCGCAGCCCTGACGCCGATGTTTCTCACCGGGTTTGACGTCGTGATCGACTTTACGACGCCCGAGGCAGTGGTCCCAAACCTGCGGGCCTGCCTCTTCTCCGGCGCACGCGTCGTCGTGGGAACCACGGGATGGTATGAGAAGCTGGCGGACATGTGCAGTCTTTGCGAACGCAAGGAGGCAGCCCTGCTGTACGGGACGAACTTCTCCGTCGGGGTCCAGGTGATGCATCAACTGGCTGAGAAGATGGGCGCCGGGCTGTCTCACGCCGGGTACGACTTCGCGATCTCAGAGACCCACCACGCCTCCAAGCTGGATAGCCCGTCGGGCACCGCGCTGACGCTTTCCGAAGCAGTCGTGCAGGGGAGCGCCACGCAGGGGAAGGCTGCGCTCGCCGAGGACAACATCCCTATCGAGGCGATTCGCGAAGGGGATACCCCTGGCCTCCACATTCTGACAGCGACGTCCGGGTCAGACCGGTTGACACTATCGCACGAGTCCTTCTCCCGCCGAGGCTTCGCAGAGGGCGCCGTGCGCGCGGCGGAGTGGCTCTCAACCCGGAAGGGATGCTACGACTTCCGCGATGTCTTCTCCAAACTGTAGGTTCTGAGCGGCGGAACCTCGTATCTACTCCGGGCGCTTTCCACCCTTGCCGAAGCCCGCGTCCTTCCCTGCCCCGGTGTTTGTCTTCGGATAGTAGCCGCTGCGCGTCCGCACGGAAAGCTTGCCCATGCCCCGGCCATGCGCTTCCACGTGGACGGCGCGATATCCGCCATTCGTGGGGGGATTCGTTGATCGATAGGCGATGGAGTACTGGGTTCGGATATCCTGCGCCACCTCGGCTGCGATCGCATCCACCTCTTTGACTGAGCGGGGAAAGTAGGCTGCTCCCCCGGTCTGCTCCGCGAGGGACTCGAGCACCCTACGGGCATGGCGTGCCTCGCCTTTGTTGACATCCGAGCCGAAGAGCAGGCCGACGCAGTAAATGACGGGACCATCGAGATCCTGAATGCGGCGGATTGCCTGCTCGAGCGTCGACGACGAAGCGTTGTCCTCGCCATCCGTCACCACCAGCAGGACCTGCTTGGGGCGCTTGGCGTTCTTCGAAAGGTAGTCGGCAGAGGCTACCAGAGCGTCGTAGATGGCAGTGCCGCCGCTCGATTTGATGTAGCTGAGACCCTGCTGCAACTTATTGATATCGTTCGTGAAATCCTGGTCGATGAACGCTTCCCAGGAAAAATCCACCAGGAACGCTTCGTCCTCCTTGTTTGAGAGCTTCACAAAGTCGAGTGACGCCTGCTCGACGGCGGCCCGCTTGTCGTACATCGAGCCAGAACTGTCGATCAGGATGCCAAGGGAGACGGGCAGGTCTTCGTGGCGAAAACCCGTGACCGCCTGGCGAACACCGTCCTCGTAGACGACAAAATCATCCTTGCCGAGTGTCTGGATGGACCGGCCGCCCTGGTCGAAGACGGATGCGCTCAGCACCACCTCGTACGCGTCCTGGCGGAGCGTATATTTTCCGCCGCCCCCCTGTACGCGACCAAGGCCCGTGCCTTGCGTCGACTCCTGCTGGGCGGGAACCACCGGATCCGGATCGGGCGACGGAGCCACGTCGCGGTCCACCGTTAGTGAGGGCTGTCCCTGCGGAGTTGGTACCTGCGCAGTCGTTCCCTGCTGGGCGAACGCCGCAACCCCGCCAAGCAACACCAGCCCTGCGATCACAACCTTCCCACCCTGAAACATGTTCAGCCAGCCGCGCAAATCAACCCCTCTACTGCGAAGGTGCATAGTACCCCTGTCGATGATGGACCGTCAGCTGCGGCAGGCCTGGCGGTGGCACGAGTCTTACCTTCAATTTACGCCAATTGCCGTCCTTCCTGACCTCCGACGGCTTGTACCCTATGACGTATTCGTTGCGCAGTTCGGCTGAGATGCGCGACGCAATATCGGCCAGGTCGCCCAGATCGCCAACCTTGAACAGGCGGCCGCCGGTCATCTCGCAGATATCGGTCAGGAGAATCGGCCCCATCTGCTCTTCCTGGGTGGGAGCATAGGTGTCGAAGATGCCGATGGAGTAGATCTGGAGGTCGCTCTCACGCACGACGCGGCGCAGTTCGCCCTCGGTATAGCGGCTGCGATTGTCGCCGCCGTCGGAGATGATCAGAAGCGCCTTGCGTTCATTTTTTGCCTGCCGCAGCTTGTTCACCCCCAGGTAGATTGCGTCGATGAGTGCAGTGCGATTCTCGGGTTTGAGCATCACCATTCGCGCCTCGACATCGTCGACGTCTGAGGTGTAGTCAACGATGACAGCAGGCCGATCGTTGAAGCCCACGACGAAGAACTCATCCTGCGGGTTGGACGTGCGCAGAAACTCCGTGAGCGCCTTGCGCGCGCGCAGGAACTTGGTCTGCATGCTGCCGCTGAGATCGAAGATGACGCCGATCGAGATGGGGGTATCGTCGGTCGAAAAGCTCTTGATCGTCTGCCCCATGCTGTTGTCGTAGACTTGAAAGTTTTCTTTCTCCAGCCCGGTCACGAGCCGCCCCATGGGATCAGTCACCGTCACCGGCACAAGCACCAGGTTGGCCTCCACCCGCAGCCTCGCTGTTCGTGTGGAAGTTGCCTTGCTCCCGTCCGGCTCCAGGACTGCAGGATTGACCTCAGCCGGGGTCTTCGGTGGTGGGGGGGGTGCCGGAGTGTTCACCTGGCCAAGAGGATTCTCCTGTGCGCGGGAGAGACTTCCTCCACCCAGCGCACAGAGGACCAGCAAACAACTCAGCAGATACCCAAATCGGGTTTGTCTCATCCCACCTCTACTCGCGCCGTCTCGCTTCATACCCTTGGCGACCCCTCTTCCAGTCCTTCACTTCATCGCCGAAGCTAAGCAGCAACGGGAACCCCTGACTCCCGTGAGCATCTGAAACCTGCGGCAATTGAAACCGTCCAAGCAAGACCCCTTCACCTATATCATGCTCTAGCAGGAGCATCCGTTGCCCGCCTCGTGAACCCGTCATCCTTCTGTCATCCTTCTGTCATATTTGATGCAGTTCCTATCGCCTCGCCCAACGCATCCCACCTGCCAGGCACCTCCCAGAAGCGTCGCATGACAGTACCGCCACGCCTGCAGACTACACTGCGGCTGCCTGAAATCACCAACGAACCCGCCGATCTGCCGCAAAGGCCGCGCCAACCTGGGAAATTCCCATCAAATGTTTCATCGTGCTCCGATACTCGCTGAATCTGCCGTGGGCCTGGCCCTCATCGGCTTCTGCGCAGATTTCGGGATCGCCTGCTTTGGATGCGACCCCTGCCCCTGCGCGTCTTGGCAAGCTATCGTTCGACCCAATCGGTTGAAGCCTTCGACGCCCTTACGTCGCTTAGAGCGGATTGCTTAACGGTATAGAGTCCGTCGCCCGGGGCTTTGGCGGCAGCCCACCTTAGCGACCGTGAGACGTGTCGCGAAGGTGTGGCACCCAACTTCATACCAACAGGCAATCTGCTCTAGTGCGCGACCTCCGCGGGCGTGGCTTGGGTGAGGTCGAGGCGGCGGATCTCGCCGACGATAGGGCCGTAGCTGACGATGGCCATCAGGGCGGTGAGGCCGACGAAGACCAGGACTCCGTCGAAGGAGCCTGAGCGCTTGAGCATCAGGGCGATGATGAGTGGGGTTGTGATGGCGGCGATGTTGCCGACCAGGTTGAAGAGGGCTCCGTTGAGTCCGGCCATGCCTTTGGGCGAGGTGTCGGAGACGACGGTCCAGCCGAGCGCACCGAATCCCTTGCCGAAGAAGGCCAGGCTCATCAGGAGGAGCATGACGGACTGCTTCGGGGCGTAGTTGCAGGCGATCATGGTCATCGAGAGCATCATGCCGGCGATGATGGGGGCTTTGCGGGAGAAGGTGAGGGTGTGTCCGGTGCGCAGGAGGCGGTCGGAGACGACACCTCCGAGGATGCCTCCGAAGCCTCCGCAGAGAGCCGGAAGCGCGGCGGCGAGACCGACCTTGACGATGGAGAGGTGTCTGGCCTGCGAGAGGTAGACGGGAAACCAGGTGAGGAAGAACCAGGTGAGCGTGTTGATGCAGTATTGGCCGAGGTAGATTCCGACCAACATGCGGCTGCTGAGGAGCTGCCTGATTGCGACCCATGTGAAGAGGGTGTTTGCGGTGCTGCGTTCGGCGTTGACGAGACCACCACCGCGCTCGATGTAGTCGATCTCGGCGGTCGAGATCATCGGGTGTTCCTTGACCTCGTAGATGGTCTTGAACCAGAGGATCGAGAGGGCGAATCCGAGGATTCCCATGAGCCAGAAGCAGGCGGTCCAACTGAACCGGTGAATGATCCAGCCGAAGATCGGGGCGAAGAGAACCAGGGCGAAATATTGCGAGGAGTTGAAGAGTGCCGACGCCCTTCCGCGCTCGGTGGCGGGGAACCAGGAGGCTACGATGCGTCCGTTTCCGGGGAAGATGGGGGCCTGGGCGAGGCCGGATACGAGGCGGAGGCCGAAGACGACGGCGTAGGCGACGCTGGCTGCGAGGTATCCGGTGAAGCCGATGAGGAAGGCGCAGAGGGAGCAGAGGATGAGGGCGGTTCCGTAGACTCGCTTGGGGCCGAAGCGGTCGAGGAGGCCTCCGGAGGGAAGCTGGGCGAGGACGTAGGTCCAGCTGAAGGCGGAGAAGAGGACTCCGAGCTTGAGCGGGTCCATGTGCATGGCCGCGCCGGCGATGGAGAGCGAGACGCGGTCTCCATAGCTGAAACAGCTGGCGACGAAGAGGATGGTGATGATGAGGTAACGGACGCGCGTCGGCTTGTTTTCTGGCACGGGCTTGGGTCCACTCCGTTGGACCCAAGCCATCTTACGGGGTTCGCGGGTGCTTGCAAGTTTTCCGGGGGAGGGGGTGCCCCCCCTCCCCATTGCCTGGCGATAAGTCTTTTATTTACTGGTTAGGGATTGGCCGGAGGTTTGGGGTATTGTCGGATGGGCGATAAAAGGGTCCGGGGCCTGGTTTGGATCATCTAGATTTGCATTGAGGGAGAGACTGTGAAGATTGCGGCGAATGTGACGGAGTTGATTGGGCGGACGCCCCTGGTGGAGTTGAACCATGTGACCGAGGGATGCGTGGCGCGTGTGGTGGCGAAGCTGGAGAGCCAGAATCCGCTGAGCAGTGTGAAGGACAGGATTGGCCTGGCGATGATCGAGGCGGCGGAGCGCGACGGGAAGATCAAGCCGGGTGAGACGGTGCTGATCGAGCCGACGAGCGGCAATACCGGGATCGGGCTGGCGTTTGTGGCGGCGGTGAAGGGCTACAAGATCATCCTGACGATGCCGGAGACGATGAGTGTGGAGCGGCGGATCCTGCTGCTGACGTTTGGCGCGGAGATTGTGCTGACGCCGGGGCCGATGGGAATGAAGGGCGCGATCGCGAAGGCGGAGCAGATCCTGGCTGAGACTCCGCATGGGTTCATGCTGCAGCAGTTCAACAATCCGGCGAACCCGAAGATTCACTTCGACACGACGGGGCCGGAGATCTGGGAGGACACGGAGGGGACGGCGGACATTCTGGTTTCGGGCGTGGGGACGGGCGGGACGCTGACCGGTGTGAGCGAGTATATGAAAGGCAGGAAGCCGGGGTTCTGGACGGTGGCGGTGGAGCCGGCGGATAGTCCGGTGCTGTCGGGCGGGAAGCCGGGGCCTCACAAGATCCAGGGGATTGGCGCGGGCTTTATTCCCAAGATCCTGAAGACGGATCTGATCGACGAGATCGTGACCGTGACGAACGACGAGGCGATGGCGATGGCTCGGCGACTGCCGCTCGAGGAGGGTCTGCTGGTGGGGATCTCTTCGGGCGCGGCGGTTCATGCGGCGTTGAAGGTGGCGAAGGAGCCGAAGAATGCCGGGAAGCTGATCGTGGTGGTGATTCCGAGCTTTGGCGAGCGGTATCTTTCGACGCTGCAGTTCGATGCGCTGCGGCAGCAGGCGCAGCAGACGCCAACCTCCGAAGTTACGCTATGACGATGTTGGAGCTGGTGCGCGAGGACATACGGTGTGTGTTCGAGCGCGACCCGGCGGCTACGTCGAAGGTGGTGGTTCTGCTTTGCTATCCGGGGTTGCATGCGGTGTGGGCGCATCGCGTGCAGCATCGGCTTTGGTGCGGGGGATGGAGGACGCTGGCGCGGGTGCTGGCGCAGGGGACGAGGTTCTGGACGGGAATCGAGATTCATCCGGGGGCGCGGATCGGACGGAGGCTGTTTATCGATCATGGGATCGGGGTGGTGGTTGGGGAGACGGCGATCATTGGCGATGACGTGACGATGTACCAGGGGGTGACGCTGGGGGGGACGGGGAAGCAGGACGGCAAGCGGCATCCTACGCTGCTCGATGGGGTGTTCGTGGGGAATAATGCGAATGTGCTGGGGAATATCACGATTGGAGAGCGGTCGCGGGTGGGTGCGGGATCGGTGGTGCTACGGGATGTGCCTCCGGATTCGACGGTGGTGGGGGTTCCTGCGCATATTGTGTATGAGAGTGGGAAGCGGGTGCTGATTACGAATCCGGGGGAGGTGAATGACCCGGTCTCCGAGGTGCTGCTGGCGCTGGCGGATGAGCTGAAACGGCTGCAGGGACGGGTGGAGCGGCTGGATGGGGAGTTGCACCAGACGCTCCGGCAGGAGCCGGCGAATGCGCTGACGGTGGAGGCGGAGGAGCGGGCGCAGTATCGGAGCGAGGTTACGGCGCGGAGTGAGGAAGTGAGTATGGGGGAAGGGATTTAACGGCGGGTCCTGCCGGACGGGCCCACTTCGCGTGGGGCGGTCACTTCGTGACTCGTATACAGCTTCGCGTGGCGCTCCCGTTGGTCGCGGAGAGGGTTTGCGGGGGTGATTGTCACTTCTTTGTCATTATCTTCGGGGGAGGTGCGCTGGACGGCGAACTTTGGAGAAGACTAGGGGAAGGAGATGTCACGGCGAGGGATTTCTATGAGTCTGATTCTGGTAATTGAGGACGACCCCCGGATTCAACGGGCGCTGCGGCGGCAGTTCGCCGCGGAAGGCTACGAGGTTCATGTCGAAGGGGAGGGTGTGGCGGGGCTGGCTGCCGCCAAATCCATGAAGCCGGCCACCGTGGTGCTGGACCTGATGCTTCCAGGGCTTTCGGGAAGGACGATCTGCAAGGAGATCAAGGCGTGGCGGAGCGACCTTCCGGTGATTGTGTTGTCGGCGGTGAGCGATGTCGCGGACAAGGTGCTGCTGTTGGAGTCAGGGGCGGATGACTATGTGACCAAGCCGTTCAGTCCGCGGGAGCTGCTGGCGCGGATCCAGGCGGCAATGCGGCGGGTGAACAAGAAGGCGGAGATTGGCGCGCTTCGGTTCGGGGCGGTCGAGGTGGACTTCGTGACGATGGAGGCGCACAAGGACGGTGCGCCGGTTCCGCTGACGGCGCATGAGTTCAAGCTGCTACGTTTTTTTCTGGAACATCCGGGCAGGGCCATCGGACGGGAGGAGCTGCTCTCCGGGGTGTGGGGGCTGAGCTTTCACCTGACGACGCGGACGGTGGACAACCAGATTTTGAAGCTCCGGCAGAAGCTGGAGAGTGACCCGGCGAACCCGGTACACTTTCGCACGATCCACGGTATTGGCTACAAGTTCGTTCCGAATTCCTAAAGGCGATCCCTGAAAGCGGCCACCACGATGCATTGGCGCATGCGAACCACCCTGATGGTGTCTCTGCTGGCGGTTTCGCTTGGCTTTACGGCGACGTGCCTGATGGTGATTCGTCTGAGCGTGAAGCAGGAGATTCGCAAGGGGCTGGACTCGGACCTGAGCCACTCGCTGAGTACGTTTCGGGGGATTGCGTCGCAACGGAACCAGATGCTTGCGCGGGAGGCGGCTCTGTTGGCGGACCTGCCGAGCCTGAAGGCGCTGATGTCGACGCAGGACGTCCACACGATCGAGGACGGTGCGGGGGAGTTTTATACGACGAGTGGGGCGGACTTTTTTGCGCTGGCATCGACGAGTGGTCAGCTCTACTCGCATGTCAATCGAGGTAAGGGGCTGGATGATGGGCAGGTGACCGAGGGGGTGCGGGCGTGTATGACGGCGCAGGAGGGGGAGTGTCTGACTCCGTTTGGCAGCAGTGTTTATGAGCTATCGATTCAGCCGATCTACTTTGGACCTGCGACGAACGAGTCGAGGCTTGGGTATGTGATTGTGGGGTATGCGATCGATCATGCGGTGGCGCGACAGATCAGCGATGTGGCCGAGGCCGAGGTAGCTTTTCTGGTGGATGGGAACGTTTCAGTGTCGACGCTGGGTGCGAGGCGGCTGGGTGACCTGATGCGGCAGTCGAAGGGGCTGGAGTCGCGGAGTGAGGCTGCGCAATCGATCGTGCTGGGTGGTGAGGCTTATACGGCGGTTAAGGCGGCGCTGCCGGCGGGTGGGAACAGGGGCGTCGAGTTGATTGTGTTCAAGTCGTATGACCGGGCGAGTATGTATCTGCGGCAGGTGAACCGGTGGATTCTGACGCTGGGGATCTGCGCGCTGATTCTTGGTTTGCTGCTGGCGGCTTATATCTCGCGGACGATTACGCTTCCGCTGGAGGTGCTGGTGGCGGGGGCTCGGGCGCTGGGGCAGGGAGACTTCAGCTACAGGCTGAGTGCGAGCGGGGCGTTTGAGGTTCGGGAGCTGGGGCTGGCGTTCGACCGGATGAGGAAGGAGCTGCAGAGGACGCAGCAGGAGTTGATCGAGGCGGATCGGCTGGCGACGATTGGGCGGATGGCGAGCTCGGTCTCGCACGATCTGCGGCATCACCTTTCGACGATCTATGCGAATGCAGAGTTTATGAGCCTAGACAGGATCGGGAAGCAGGAACGGGTGGAGCTGATGGCAGAGGTGCAGGAGGGAGTGCAGGGGATGACCGACCTGATCGAATCGCTGCTGCTGTTCAGCCAGACGGGGCAGGTGCTGCATCTGCAGGATGAGTCGATGGCGATGCTGGTGAAGAGGACGGTGCACTCGGTTCGTCAGCATCCGGAGTGCCGTGAGGTGGAGATTGTGGTTGGGGAGCTGGCTGATGTCGAAGCGAATGTCGATGGGGCCAAGCTGGGGCGGGCTTTGTACAATCTTCTGCTGAATGCGTGCCAGGCGGCGGGAGGATGCGGTGGGTTGGGGGACGGGCTGGATCCCAGTGTGAGCGTTTTGTTGACTGAGGAGAGGGGCGAGATCAGGATCGCGATCGCGGATAATGGAGGGGGAATCTCCGAGTCGATACGGGACACGCTGTTTCAGCCGTTTGTGAGCGCGGGCAAGGTGAACGGGACAGGGCTTGGGCTGACGGTGGCGCAGCATATCGCGCAGGAACACGGTGGGGAGGTTCGGTTGGAGACGACGCAGGCTGGGAATACTGTCTTCAGCCTTGTTCTTTCGCGGAGGGCGCTTGAGGTGCTCGGGCGGGGGCGGGGCGGGTCCGTGAGAAGATCCATCGGTACGGGTTGGGCAGCGGGGCGGGCGGCGGAAGAGATCCCGGGTCAGGAGAAGCCATGAAGACAGGGCAATCACTTCGTCTCAGCCTGGGAGGGATCAGGACAGGGCTGGCGGTGTTGGCGATGGCGTGCGCCAGTGTGCGGGCTGATGGTCAGCAAGGGACAGTGCCGTCGCGGGCTTCGGCTGAACGTGGACAGCTTTCGGGGATCGAGGAGAGGCTGGATCGGCTTGGGGCGACGCTGGTGCAGACCCAGGCGGCTTTGCAGCAATCTTTGCTGGAGATACAGCGGCTTCATGCGGAGATGGATGAGCTCAGGTCGCGGACGGACTCTGCATCCTCCAAAGGAGTGGGAACCGTTGCGGAGGATGTGAGGGACCTGCGGGAACAGCAGGAGATTCAGCAGGCAGAGATCAAGCAGCATGATCAGGCGAAGGTGGAGACGGCGTCGAAGTATGGACTGAAGGTTACGGGGCTTGTTCTTTTCAACGCGTTTTCGAACGCGGGGGTGGTGGATAGTACGGAGCTTCCAACGGTGGCGCTGCCGCGTCCTCCGGGGGCGTCGCATGGCAGCCTGGGTGCGACGGTGCGGCAGACGGTGCTTGGTGTTCAGGCTGCGGGACCGGTGATCCTGGGTGCGCGGAGTTCCGCATACGTGAATGCAGATTTCTTCGGTGGCAGTTCGACGAACAGCTTTGGATATACGGCGCTCTCCGGATACCTTCGGCTGCGGGATGCGGAGGTCGGGCTGGAATGGATGCATACGAAGTTCGAAGCGGGGAATATGGAGCCACTGATCTCTCCTCTTTCTCCGACCTCGTTCGCGGAGGTCGCCGCTCCGGCGCTGTCAGGCTCCGGGAACCTGTGGGGGTGGTGGCCGCAGATGCGGTTGGAGGAGAGGATTCGGCTTGGGAGGCATGGTATCTCGGGGGAGGGAGGGATGATCGTTCCGCAATCGCCGGCCTATAGCTCAATTCAACAGGATAGTCCGGTGCAGGCGTCGCGCAGGCCTGGGGTGGAGGGCCGCGTGTCTTTTCATGCTGACCCTTCTGCGTTGGCTCGGCCGGAATCATTCGCGTTTGGCGTCTCGGGATACTCTGCCAGGCAAGCCTACAGTGCGAGCACACGGGTCCACTCGTGGGCGGTGGCGGGGGACTATGTGATCCCCATCACTCGGTTCGCAGGGCTGAGTGGTGAGCTCTATCGCGGACGGGCGCTGGGGGGATTCGGTGGTGGGCTCTACAAGGACATTCTTTCGGGGACCGATCCGGTGACGGGGGTTGCGCGGAGCGTTGGTGTCGAGACTGCGGGAGGGTGGTCGCAGATGAAGATGCGCTTCGGTCGCAGTATCGAAGCCAACGCGATCTTTGGTTTGGATAATGCATTGTCAAGTAACTTCGAGAGTGTTGTGCTTCCGGCCTTGACGACGGCGCTCGCCTCGACTGCGCGTAATCGCTCGGTGGTCGGCAATGTTATCTTTCGTCCGCGAGCCGCAGTGATTCTGTCGCCGGAGTATCGGCGGATGACTACGTGGCGGTACACGGGTGGGGCGAGTGTCGCGAATATCTATACGCTTTCGCTTGGGTATGAATTCTGATGAATCTTCTTTGGTTGGCCGCCATCCTGCTCGCTTCAATGGCTTCCCCTGCTGATGCGCAGGGCGTCGAGGTATCGCTTACGGTCGAAATCAGAGGTCATCGCGCGGCGGCGCATGGATACCCGGGAGCTGCGGTTGTCTGGTTATCTCCGCTACAGAAGACCCTTGTGGAACCGGCGCACCCAAAGCAGGAGTACAGGTTGTCGCAGCGGGACAGGCAGTTTTTTCCCCACCTCCTGATCGTACCGGTTGGCTCAAGTGTCGATTTTCCGAACCTCGATCCCTTCTTCCACAATGTATTTTCGCTCTTCAACGGAAGGCGTTTCGATCTTGGTCTGTATGAAGGCCACAGCAGCCGGAAGGTGCAGTTCGACCGCGAGGGGGTGAGCTATATCTTCTGCAATATTCACCCTGGGATGGGGGCGGTGGTGGTGTCCTTGGACACGCCGTACTACGGACTCTCGGACGCCGAGGGGCTGGTGCAGATGCACAATGTTCCGCCCGGGAGTTACCGCCTCAACGTGTGGGCTGAAGATGTCCCGCTGGACCGATTGGGGAAGGTGAGTCGCGTGGTGGAGATTTCCGCATCGGCGATTCGGCTGGGTACGCTGTCGCTCGAGACGACGGGCGACGTGATGAGCCACCATCTGAATAAATTTGGTGAGGACTATCCTGTCCAACCAAAGGCCGCGTATTGACCTGGAGTGGTCTGGTATCGCGTACTGAGCCACGTTGAACGGGGGGTTGGTTGCGGGGTGCGACACGATGGCCTGAGCAGAGGTACGGGAGTATTTCGACCCGCGCTGGCTGGCCATTCCGTGAGGATGGTACACCCTTCGACCAGGGGTCCGCGAGGCTAGAACCGGGTCGAACTTGATGGTCCTCTGTGGGATGGTGTCGCGTTGAGGTCTGACCTCCTTGTGCCTCTCGTTCGTGCCTGCGGAGAGGTTGCAGAGGGCTTGCGGAGCCGCGCGGGACGCGGGTTTGAGCCCGAGTGGAGCATCGGCAAAACATCTGCCGTCGAGTGCGAAATTCAATACAAGAACAATTTTATTTTCTTGACTTGACGCTCTGCCGAGGGCTAGAGTTGCGCCGCTTCGAACATGTCATGTTTCAACGTCCGCTACCGGAATCCGCGATGGGTAGCCAGCGGCTTCCGGTGTTTTCCATCTTTGTCACCCAGGCAGTTTTGCAGCAGTTTGAGGAGGTTTGCATATGAAGCGCATGAAAGAACAGCGAGTGGGTTCCCGGCGAACGAGTGTGAGATGCATGCTGGGTTGGTTGGCGGCAATCGTGTTGGCGGCGCTATGCCTTGCGCCGAAGCTAGATGCCCAGGCTGGGGCTACCGGAAAGATTCTGGGTACGGTGACCGACAGCACGGGGGCCATCGTTCCGAATGCCACCGTTACGGTTACAAATGTGGAGACGGGCGCGAGGGTGCGGCTGAAGACGAGTTCGGCGGGTGACTACCAGGCTCCATCGCTGAATCCCGGATCGTACTCGGTGTCAGTGGAGATGCCGGGCTTTGAAAAGTCTCAGACGGATGCGTTTACGCTGGCGGTAGACCAGAGTGTCCGCGTGGCGGTTACGTTGAGGCCTGGAGCCGTGACCGAGACGGTGCATGTGGAGGCGCAGGCGTTGTCGCTCGATACGGCAAGCTCAGCGATTGGGCAGCTGGTGAGTCAGAAGCAGGTGGAAGAGCTTCCGCTGAACGGGCGCAACTTCATGCAGCTTCTGCTGCTTGGCGCGGGGGCTGTAACAGTGGGGGGCGAGCAGGGCACAATGCGGCAGGGCTCGGGGAATGCGATCAGCATCAATGGGGCGCGGCCGGAGTCAAATAACTACACGCTCGATGGTTTGATCAACACGGACACGGCGCTGGTGACCCCTGCGGTGATCCTCTCGCAGGATGCGATCCAGGAGTTCAAGGTAGAGAGCGGCAGCTATCCGGCTGAGTTTGGATTTAGCGCGAACCAGATCAACCTGGTGAGCAAGAGCGGCACCAACAGCATTCATGGAACGGTCTTCGAGTTCAATCGGAACAACGTCTTCGATGCGTCACCCTTTCCAACTGCGGCGGATTACCAGGCGGGAGTGGCGACTTCGCTTCCGAAGCTGCGGCAGAATCAGTTTGGATTTGTGGCGGATGGACCGGTTTATATTCCGAAGTTGTACAACGGCCGGGATAAGACCTTCTGGATGGCCAACTATGAGGGGTGGCGGATTATCAACGGGACGATTGAGAAGGCATCGGTTCCTAACCCCGCAGTGCTGGGAGGCAATTTTTCAGCGGAAGATTTGCCTGCGTATGGCACGCCCAAGTGCGTCGCGAGGCAGACCAACTCGCAGAACTGTCTGCCGATCGATCCATTGACGAATCAGCCTTTCCCGCAGAATACCATTCCTGTTTCGCGGATCACGGCTCGGCTGGCGACGGCTGCGATTGCTGCGGGTTTCTGGCCTACGCCGAATGCGGGCGGCGCGAACGCGGCTCCGGGGACGGTCAACTTCATCAAATCGGTTGGCTTACCCCTGACGACGAATCAGCAGACGTACCGTGGGGACCAGGTGCTGGGCAAGTATGGATCGATCTTCGGACGCTACACGCACTCGACTTACCAGAACAGCAGTTTGAATACGGCCTCGCTGAACTACGGATTGGAGACGCAGTACGAGACGCAGAAGAACTGGGAGATATCCCACACCATCAGCATCGGGTCGCACGCCACGAACAACTTCCGTTTCGGCTACCTGGATGCGTCGGCTCCGGAGGGTGCTCCCACACCGACGTCGTCGTTTGTCTCCGCCCTGGGGCTTACGGGAACGTTTCAGAACTTCGCGCCGCTGCAGTTGAGCTATCCGAGCATTGGGTTGAGTCAATACGCGTCGACGGGCGGACCGGGCAATGCCTACACGGGGTCGGATCAACCGGCGTGGGAGTATGCGGACTCGTACACGTGGGTCAAGGGAAAGCACACGATCGGGTTCGGTGGGGACTATCGCCGCTGGAGGCTGATACGGAACCTGGACGATGACTTTCTCGGTGACTATAGCTTCGCCGCGACATCGGTGACGAACAACTCGGTGGGTTGCGGAAATTCCACAGGCATATGCGGATCCGGCAATGCAGTAGCAGATATGTTGCTGGGGTACTATAGCGGTGCTTCGGGCTTTGTTCCCGGGCCACTGAGTCCTACGACACAGGCGGGAAATCCGCAGACACACATCTTCAGCTACTTCGCCCCGTATGCACAGGATGACTTCAAGGCGACGTCACGGCTGACTTTGAACTTCGGCCTTCGCTACGACTATCGTGCGGCGCCGTATGAGGAGCAGAATCACTTCTATTGGCTGGACACCCAGAATACGCAGGGCGGTCTTTGCTACGCCGATCCGGCACTGAGCACAAATGGAGTCGCCTCGGGTCTCGGCCTGGATGGGAAGACTCCTATCCTGCGGTATTGCGGGTCGAACGTACCGCACGCTGGATCTAAGACTCCGTTTGCGCCGCGCTTTGGCTTTGCTTATCGGTGGGGCGATAAGACGGTCGTGCGTGGGGGATATGGAGTTTTCTGGGACTCCTCGGAGGGGCGTGAGATTGACGACTCGGCGGATATTTATCCATACAGCATTCGTAACTCGCTTACCCCCGCAACAAATCCCGCAGCGAAGAAGCTGACGAATCAATTATTCGATAGCTTTTCAACGCTGCAACCCTTTCCGGTTTCCACCTTGACCTTCATCGCGGTGATCGAGTCAGAGAATCCACTGAACCCCTATGTTCAACAAAGGTCATTTGGAATTCAGCGTGAACTGGCTCGGGATACGACGGTGGAGTTGAACTACATCGGTACAAAGGGCACTCATTTGCTCGATCGTCGGGATATCGCACAGCCCAACCAGATTCCTACGGCCAACCTGGCGTTTTGCGATGCGCAAGATGGGAGTGGGAACTACACCAACAAAGCGGTCGCTCCGTGCACGCCGAACTCGCGGCTGCCGTATCGGAACTTTACGGGGTTCTATATCGACAGCGACTGGCATGGGTATTCCAACTACAACTCGCTGAATGCGAAGTTCGAACATCGGTCTGCATCGCTTGCGGTCACGGCTGTTTATACGTGGTCGAAGAGCCTTGACGATAAGTCCGCTGCAGCAGGTGTGGGGGCCACGGGCAGTGGGTATCAAGGATTTATGGATAACCATAATCCGCAGTTGGACTATGGTCCATCGGACTTTGACGTGAATCATCGGTTTGTTGCGAGCTATGTATACAACCTTCCGATTGGACGCGGCAAGAGGTTCCTGGGCAGGGTGAACCGGGCGGCCGATGCTGCAGTGGGGGGATGGGAGCTGACCGGGATTACGACGTTCCAGACGGGCTTTCCGTTCGGGATCAACGCGGCGGACCCGCTGGGATATACCGGGAGCGTTGCATCACGGGCCAGCATCACGCCCGGGTGCGGGGTGTTCGGCAGCCTTTCGGGCAAGTTCCAGCGGCTGAATACGAACTGCTTTTATCAGTCGGTTCCAGGGGTGTTTGGGAACAGCAGTCGTAACTTCCTGCGACAGCCCGGGATCAATAACTTCGATATGGGACTGGCAAAGAGTGTGTCGATTGGTGAGAGGGTACGGATATCACTTCGAGGAGATACGTTCAACACGTTCAACCATCACCAATATGCGATTTCTACTGGAGGACTGGCGACCGGGGGCTCAGGGGGCGGGAGCTCGATCGATAACGGATTAGGTGACTCACTGTTTGGGCAGATTACGAGCGCTTCGCCGGGGAGAGTCATCCAGTTGAGCGGAAAGCTGGTGTTCTGAGTTTGGCTTGAATGCGCGCTGACCGTGAACCATGAGGAGCTTGTTGCGGGATGTGCAAGCTCCTCATGATTTGTGTTTGAGGTACGGAATATCTGAAGTCAATGGAGAGTTCATGAAGGTGCGTCTTTCGATTCGTTCGGTGGGAGTCATCGTTCCATGTGTGGCGTTCGCGTGTGCGCTGGTTCTGCGGGCCCAGACTTCATCATCAGGACTGGAGCAGGGATTTCGGACACCTCCGCCGACTGCGCGGCCCAGGGTGTGGTGGCACTGGATGAACGGGAATATCACGAAGGAGGGAATCGCGCTCGATCTCGACTGGATGCATCGGGTCGGGATCGGCGGGTTTCAGACGTTCGATGCCGCGCTGGGCACGCCGCAGGTTGTGGAGAAGCGGTTGGTTTACATGACTCCGGAGTGGAAGGATGCGTTTCTGTTTACGACGAAGAAGGCGGATGCTCTCGGTCTGGAGATGGCGATTGCGGGTTCTCCGGGATGGAGCGAGAGTGGTGGGCCGTGGGTGCAGCCGTCGCAGGCGATGAAGAAGGTGGTGTGGAGTGAGACGGTCGTTGAGGGAGGAAAGGCGTTTCATGGAATGCTGGCGCCTCCTCCGAAGCAGACTGGGCCGTTTGGCAATCTGGCGCAGGCGGACCTGATGGGAGCGATGGGGGGAACGGGGAATGCGGCTCCTCCTCCGGTGGACTTTGGGGGCGATAGTTTGGTGATTGCTTACCGGATGCCGGAGGTTGAGACGGCGTTGGCGGAGTTGAAGCCGAAGGTGACGACGAAGCCGGCGGCGGAGATCGATTCGAGGCTGCTGTGGGATGGGGATCTGAACCAGTCCGTTGAGTTTGCCGCGGGCAAGCCGGGGGAGACGAGCTGGGTTGAGTTTGAGTTCGACAAGCCGCAGACGATGCAGGCGGCGACCTTGGTGATGGGTGGGCCGCGGGATCCGCTTTCGATCTTCCAGGGAGAGACGGGGAAGGGACCGACCCTTGAGAGCAGCGAGGATGGCAAGACGTTTCACGAGATTGTGAGGATGCCCACGGCTGGATCGGTCCAGCATACGATGTCGTTTGCACCGGTGACGGCGAGGTTCTACCGGCTGGTCTTCCTGGAGGAGGAGGCGGCGAAGGGTGGGCTTGGGGATATCGATCTGAGTGACTTTGGAGGGATGCCTCCGAGCGGGCCGCCGATGCATCGGATCGCGGAGTTGGTGCTGCACACGGGGGCGAGAGTGAACCGGTTTGAGGAGAAGGCTGCGTTTGCGGCGCTCCCGGATAACTACAGCCTAGCGACTCAGGAGGCACGGGCTGAGGCGGCGATTCGGAAGGCGGATGTGGTGGACCTGACGGCGAAGATGCAGAAGGATGGAACGCTGGAATGGACGCCGGCGGCGGGGCGCTGGATGGTTTTGCGGATGGGGTATTCGCTGACGGGGATTACCAATCATCCTGCGTCGCCCGAGGCCACCGGGCCTGAGGTCGATAAGTTGAATCGCAGTCATGTGAAGGCATATGCGGATCATTATCTGGATCTTTACAAGGACGCGACGGGCGGGATGATGGGGAAGCGTGGTCTGGAGTATCAGATCAACGATAGCTGGGAGGCGGGCACGGAGAACTGGACCGAGGACATGGTCGCGGAGTTCACGAAGCGTCGTGGATATGATCCGAAGCCCTGGTTTCCTGTGTTGACTGGGAGGGTTGTTGGCAGTGCGGGGGAGAGTGATCGCTTTCTTTGGGACTACCGCAAGACGCTTGGAGACCTGCTGGTGGAGAATCACTACGGCACGCTCTCCACCGAGCTGCATGCGCGGGGGATGGGCCAGTATGGCGAGTCGCATGAGGCCGCACGCGCGACCATCGGCGATGGGATGGAGATGAAGCGGTACGACGATGTGCCGATGGGGGCGATGTGGACGCAGCGTCCGGGGGTGAACGAAGATCTGTTTGGGGCGAATGCCGATATTCGTGAGTCGGCATCGGTGGCGCATATCTGGGGGCAGAACCTGGTGGCGGCCGAATCGATGACGGCGGCAAGCAATGCGTGGGCCTGGTCGCCGAATACGTTGAAGCCTACTGCGGACAAGGAGATGGCGGAGGGGCTGAACCGGTTTGTGATCCATACCTCCGTACACCAGCCTTTGGTCGGGAAGGCTCCGGGGCTGGCGCTTGGGCCGTTCGGGCAATGGTTCAATCGGAACGAGACGTGGGCTGAGCAGGCGAAGCCGTGGATCACCTATCTTGGGCGATCGTCCTATCTGCTGCAGCAGGGTAAGTTCGTGGCGGATGTGGCTTACTTTTATGGGGAAGACAGCAATGTGACGGCGATCTTTGCGAACAAGGCTCCGGATGTGCCGGCGGGATACAACTTCGATTTTGTAAATGGGGATGCGCTGGAGCACAAGTTGTCGGTGCGAGATGGGGTGTTGGTGACGGCGAGTGGGATGAGGTATCGGGTGCTTGTGCTCGATCCTTATAGCTCCCATATGTCGCTGGCTGTGCTGAAGCGGATCAGGGCGCTTGTGATGGAGGGCGCTACGGTGGTGGGGAAGCGGCCGTTGGAGACGCCGAGCCTCAGCGATGATATGAACGAGTTTCGATCGCTGGTCCAGCAGGTGTGGGGGAGTTCTGATGCGAACCGTGTTGTGGGGAAGGGCAAGGTGTTGCAGGCGGGCAGTGTGGCGGATGGACTGAATGAGGCGAAGATTACGCCAGACTTCAGCTTCGAGAGGTCACGGCCTGAGAGTTCGTTGCTCTTTGTTCATCGGCACACCGACGGGGCGGATCTCTACTACGTGGATAACCGGAGTGCTCACGCGGAGACGATCGACGCGAGCTTTCGTGTGGCAGGCAAGGCGGCGGAGTTATGGCATGCGGATACGGGAGCGATCGAGCCAGTCTCGTACTCGATTGCGAATGGGAGGACGTCGGTGCCGCTCAAGTTAGAACCGTATGGCACCGTGTTCGTGGTGTTTCGCGGTGCGGCGAAGGCGGCTTCGGTGAAGCTGCCGGAGGTTCATGAGACGTCGATTGCCACGCTCGATGGTCCCTGGGACGTGAGCTTTGAAGCGGACAAGGGCGCGCCCGCCACGGTGAAGATGGAACATCTGAAATCCTGGAGCGAGAGTGAGGACCCGGGGATGAAGTATTTCTCCGGGCATGGGACGTATACGAAGCATGTGATGGTCGATGGTTCGGTGTTGAAGGGTGGAAAGGTCTGGCTGGACCTTGGAGACGTCGATAACCTTGCGGAGGTGACGGTGAACGGCAAGCCGCTCGGGATTGCATGGAAGGCGCCCTATCGGGTGGATGCAAGTGGCGCACTGAAGCCGGGAGATAATCTCGTCGAGGTGGGGGTGGTGAATCTTTGGGTGAATCGCTTGATTGGCGATGCGCAACCGAAGGCGAAGCAATACACTTTCACCGTGCGCAATCCGTACAAGGCAACGTCGGCGCTGCTCCCATCAGGCTTGCTTGGTCCGGTGCGGCTGGTGCGGGAAGAGCTTGGGAGTGGAGGCAAGACATCAGAATGAGGCTGTGGCTTCTGGGTGGATGGTGCGTGGGGTGGATATTGACTGCGCCGATGGCCTTCGGGCAGGGGGACCCCGGCTCCGGCTATGCGGCGGCGCAGCAGGCGCTGGCGTCCGGGGATGTGCAAGGGGCGGCCCGAATGCTTGAGGAACTGAGTCGAACTAATCCAAAAATCGCGGAGATCCATGCGACCCTGGGGGCGGTGGACTTTCAGCGGGGCGCGTACCGTGATGCGTTGCGAGAGTTGCGAGAGGCGAAGCGGCTGAAGCCGGCGCTTCCGAAGTTGGATGGACTGATCGCGATGTCGGAGGCGGAGCTTGGAGAGTTCAAAGAGGCTCTGCCGAAGCTTGAAGAGACGTTTCGCACGAGCCGTGACGAGCCGGTGAAGCGGATGAGCGGGCTTGAGCTGGAGCGGGTCTACACGGTGTTGAAGCGGGATGGCGATGCGGTGAAGACGGCGCTTGAGATGCAGAGATTATTTCCGAACGATCCGGAGGTGCTGTATCACAACGAACGGATCTTCGGGAACTATGCCTATCTGACGGTCCAACGTCTGGCTGCGGTAGCTCCGGATTCGCTTTGGCGGTTGCAGGCGCAGGCTGAGGCGCAGGAGAGCCAGGGCTCGCTGCTGGAGGCGATTGCCGCATACCGGAAGATCCTGGCGGCGGATCCGAATCATCGTGGGGTCCATTACCGGATCGGGAGGTGCCTTCGGGAACGGGCGCGAGATTCCCATCATCCGAAAGATCTGGTCGAGGCCATGGAGGCGTTTGAAGCGGAGTTGAAGATCGATCCGCAGAGTGCGAACGCGGAATACGAGGTGGGGGAGTTGCATCGGCTTGCGGGTGAGATGGAGGCTGCGAAGTCGGCTTTTGAGGCTGCTCTGCGGATCTATCCGAACTTCCCCGAGGCGAATGTGGGTCTGGGCTCGGTGCTGATGGCGATGGGCCGACCGGCGGATGCGCTGCCGCATCTGAAGCTTGCGATCACGAGCGATCCGGAGGATGAGGTTTCGTGGTATAGGCTGTCACAGGTTGAGCGTGCGTTGGGACATAAAGATCAGCAACAGGCGGCGGCTAAGGAGTTTGCAAGGCTCCATCACAAGGAAGGTGAGACGAGGATGGCATCGGTGGGGGATGTGAGTAAACAGGAAGTGGATGCGCAGGCGCCCTAGTGGATGTTGGGCTCATTCGAGCGATTTGGGATTGGCGCAGGGGCCTTCGATGGATGTTGTGGCGTCAGCCCACCTTAGGCGCGGTAAGACGTTGCGCCGAAGGTGGGGCACCCAGACCGATATCAACAGGTCGTCTGTTTCAGATAGGCACAGTTGTAGATGTTGAGAGGAGCTTTATGAAGTTTGGATTGCGATGGATTCTTGTTGCCAGTGTTGTTGAGTTGCTGTTGGTCCCGATGGCGAGCGCTCAGGCGTCAGCGGCTCCTGCGGCGGTGAAGGTCGACTGGTCGAAGGTGGTTGAGGTGTCGAAGTCGACTCCGACGCTGCAGGTTGTGGTTAATCCGATGCTGCTGCGTGGGGCGAAGCTGCATGATTCTTCGTTTGCCGCGTTGCATGCCCTGGGCGCGGACTATGTGAGGTATGTTCCGTGGCTGCCTTATCCGCGCCAGGCGGTGGCGGAGTTGGAACCTCCGGCGGGCGGCAAGACATCGTGGGACTTCTCGTACATCGATCCGACACTCGATGACTTTATGAAGGCGACCGATGGGCATTCGGTGATTCTGAACTTCAGTACGATTCCGGCGTGGATGTACAAGACGGATAAGCCGGTGACGTATCCGGACGATCCGAACCAGGTGTTCTGGAACTATACCCAGGGGACCGATCTTCGCGATCCAACGATGAAGGAGGTATCGGAGTATTTTGCGCGGCTGCTGAGCTGGTATACGCAGGGCGGCTTTACGGACGAGGCGGGGGTTCGGCATGAGTCGGGCCATCACTACAAGGTGGCGTATTGGGAGGTGCTGAACGAGATCGAGTTTGAGCATCACTGGACTCCGGAGACGTATACGCGGTTCTACGATGCGGTGACGGCGGCGATGTTGAAGGTCGATCCGAAGATGAAGTTTATGGCGCTTGCGCTGGCGCAACCGACGAAGTTCCCGGAGCAGTTCGAGTACTTCCTGAACCCCGCGCATCATCGCAAGGGTGCGCCGCTGGACTTCATCAGTTACCACTTTTATGCGACTCCATCGAGCGATGAGACGATCGATCATTGGCAGTATGGATTTTTCTACCAGGCAGACGGATTTCTGGGGACGGTGCGTTACGTCGAGACGATTCGCAAGCGGTACTCGCCCGGGACGAAGACGGATCTGGATGAGCTTGGGGTGATTCTGTCGGAGGATGGCAAGGAGATTGGTACGCCGGGATATGTGGCGAAGGACGAGCCGGCAGCTTACTGGAACCTCGCTGCGTCGATGTATGCCTACTTGTTTGTTGAGTGCGCCAAGATGGGGATCGATGTGATCGGGGAGTCGCAGCTTGTGGGATACAAGTCTCAGTTTCCCAGTGTGACGATGATCAACTACGCGACGGGTGAACCGAATGCGCGGTTCTGGGTGTTGAAGCTTCTGAAGGATAACTTCGGGCCGGGGGACAAGATGGTCGAGACTTCTAGCCCGGCCGCGACCGTTGCGGCGCAGGGCTTTGAGACGGCACGCGGCAGACGGCTGCTGCTGATGAACAAGCGCAATCGGGAGGAGACGGTCACGCTGGAAAAGGATGCGGACGGAGGTTCGGTGATGTTTGTCGCGCCATCGACCGGCACCAGGGCTCCGGCGACCGCGAAGATCTCCGGAGGGAAGCTTGTGCTGGAGCCGTTTGAGGTTGCGGTGGTGAGTTACTAGCGATTGCGGTGTTCTCTACAGGTGCAGGACGTAGGCGTAGAGAAGGGTGATGAGGCCGACGAGGCTGGCGAGCAGGATGCTGTGTTTCAGGGTGAAGCGGAAGAGCTTGACCTGCTCGTTGGGGGAGAGGCCGGTGGCGGCGGCGGCGATGGCGAGGGTCTGGAGGCTGATCATCTTGCCCATGACGCCGCCGGTGGAGTTGGCGGCAGCCATGAGGGTGGGGTTGAAGCCGAGGTGCGTAGCGGTGACGACCTGGAGGTTTCCGAAGAGCGCGTTGGCAGAGGTGTCGGAGCCGGTGAGGAAGACGCCGAGCCAGCCGAGCATGGAGCTGAAGAAGGGGAAGAGGGCTGCGCTGGCGGCGAAGGCGAGGCCGAGGGTGGCGGTGGCTCCGGAGTAGTTCATGAGGAAGGCCAGGGCGAGGACGGCGGTGACGGTGAGGGTCGGGAGACGGAGCTGGAGGGTGACCTTCCAGAGGACGTGGAGAAAGTCGCGCGGGGACATGCGGAGGCTGAGGGCGGAGAGGAGGGTGGCGACCATGCAGGCGGTTCCCGAGCCACCGGCCCAGGTGAGGGCGTAGATGGCGTGGTAGGGCGACGGGGTCTTGACGATGGGGGGCATGCGGTAGACGAGGTCGTGGAGCATGGGCCACTTGATCATGACGGTAAGGTTGTTGAGCGCCGTCTGGACCGGCATCCAGCCCCAGAGGAGGACGCAGACGACGAGCAGGGCGTAGGGGAGCCAGGCGTACAGGACCTGCTGGGTGGTGTAGTTGGGGGTGAGGGTCTCGGCGCGGAGGGTTGGGAATTCGGGTGGGGCTCCCATGTGGGCGAAGCGGCGGGCTGCGGGAAGGTCTGCGTGTTCGGCGGAGCTGGATTTCTTGAGCCTCAGGTAGGCGAACATGGCGGCCATGGCGGCGAGGGCGGCGAGGATGTCGGTGAGCTGGGGGCCGATGAAGTTTGAGATCAGGAACTGGACGAGAGCGAAGGAGGTTCCGGCGAGGATGGTGGGGATCCAGATGCCGGCGAGTGAGCCGAAGCCTCCGATCGCTGCGACGATGTAGAGCGGGAGGATGAGGGACATGGGAGCGCAGATGCGGCCGACGGCGGCGCTGAGGGGGTGGAGCGGCAGGCCGGTGGTGATGGCGAGGGTGACCACGGGGATTCCAATCGAACCGAAGGCTACGGGGGCGGTATTGGCGAGCAGGCAGATGGCAGAGGCGCTGAAGGGGGAGAAGCCGAGGCCGATGAGCATGGCGGCGGCGATGGCGACGGGGGTCCCGAATCCGGCGGCTCCTTCGAGGAAGGCACCGAAGGCAAAGGCGATGAGGAGGGCCTGGAGGCGGGGATCGGCGGTGAGCTGGCCGATGGAGTCCTTGATGATCTCGAACTGGCCCATCTCGACGGTGACGCGGAAGAGGGCGATGGCCCAGAAGACGATCCAGGAGATGGGCAGGAGGCCAAATGCGGCTCCGTGGAGCGCCGCGCTGATGGCGCTGGGGACAGGCATGCGGTAGGCGAGGGTGGCGAGCAGGAACGTGACCACGAGGCCTGTGAGGGCGGCCACCCATGCGGGTCTGCGGAAGACGCCGAGCAGAAGGAGGAGGGTCACGATGGGGAGCGAGGCGAGGAGGGCGGAGAAGGCGAGCCCGTGGCCGAAGAGGAGATAGGTCTGGTGCCAGATCACGTGGGAGGCCGTCCTGAGGGGTGATTCGGTCGATGAAACGCGTGGTCGGTTCACCAGGCGGCGCAGAGCTTTTCTCGGCGGGCGTGGCAATGGGCGCAGGTTGAAGCGAAGTTCGCGGCGTGGAACGGCGTTGAGCGAAGGTGAGACAGTCTAACCGCCTCGGCGGACGGTACGCCACCTGGTTGAAAGGGTGCGTCGGCGAGATTGGGATGGTGGCGTCTTTCCGTTGGGGTATGACGTCACTGTACTATCCGTTCTAACGCTGCTGGTCGCCGGGGCAAACGAGTTTAGACTCGACTCCGGAATATTCTTCGTCCGATTGATACAAGAGGATTCCGATGACGATTCGTGGACGTGTAGGGTTCGCCGCGGGTGTGGTTTTGGCGGGGGCATTGGGCGCGGGTGTGGCAGGAGCGCAGGTGGATGCGAAGCTGTTCAGCGGGATGCGGTGGCGTGAAATCGGGCCGATGCGTGGCGGGCGGGTTCGGGCGCTGGCGGGCGTTCCAAGTGAGCCGGCGACGTTCTACTTCGGCGCGGTGGGCGGCGGGGTGTTCAAGACGACGGATGCGGGGGAGACGTGGCACAGCGTGTGGGACGATCAGCCGACGGGGTCGATTGGGTCGATCGCGGTGGCGGAGTCGGATCCGAATATTGTGTATGTCGGGAGTGGGGAGGGGCTGGCTCGGCCGGATCTTGCGACCGGGGATGGGATGTATAAGTCGACCGACGCGGGAAAGACGTGGACCCACCTGGGGCTGCGGGATGGGCAGTCGATCGGGCAGGTGTCGGTCGATCCGAAGGATGCGAACCGGGTTTTCGTGGCGGTGACGGGGCATCCGTATGGACCGAACGAGGAGCGGGGGATTTATCGGACGCTGGATGGTGGGAAGACGTTCAAGCGGGTGCTGTTTGTGAATGAGCGGACGGGTGGGTCGGAGGTTCGGATCGATCCTCAGCATCCAAATATCGTTTATGCGGGGATGTGGCAGAGGCAGGAAGGGCCGTGGGAGAACGGGTCGTGGGGCGGGGCGGATGGTGGGTTCTACCGGTCGACGGACGGCGGAGCGAATTGGACGAGGCTGACGGGGTATGGGCTTCCGGACAATATTTTGCAGGTGAATGTGGCGATCTCGCCGTCGGATTCGAAGAGGGTGTATGCCGAGGTGGCGACGGTCGGCGGGCCGGTACAACTGTTCCGGTCAGACGATGAGGGGGTGAACTGGGTGCATGCTCCGGTGGACGATACGCGGCCCGAGGCGCGAATCGGCGGGGGGGATGTGCCGGTGCCCTATGTGGATCCCAAGGATCCGGACACGGTCTATGTGGCGAGCGTGGTGACCTGGAAGTCGACGGACGCGGGCAAGACGTGGACGGGGTTGCGGGGGTCGCCGGGTGGGGACGACTACCAGAATGTGTTTGTCAATCCGAATAACACGAAGATCATCGCGCTGGCGAGCGACCAGGGCGTGATCATCTCCGAGAACGGCGGAAAGAGCTGGAGCCAGTGGTATAACCAGCCGACCGCGCAGATTTATCACGTGACGGTGGACAATGCGTTTCCGTACCGGGTTTGCGGGGGGCAGCAGGATAGCGGCAGCGCCTGCGTGGCGAGTCGTTCGGATGATGGGCGAATCACGTTCCACGACTGGCATCCGGTAGGGATTGAGGAGTATGGGTACGCGGCACCCGATCCGCTGGACCCGGACATCGTCTATGGCGGTAAGGTGACGCGGTACGACCGGCGCACGGGGCAGGTGCAGGATGTGGAGCCGAAGCCGCTGCGGTCTTATCGTGTGCTGCGGACGCAGCCGCTGATGTTTTCGCCGGTCGATCCGCATAGCCTTTACTTCGCTTCGAACACGTTGTGGCTGACGAAGAACGGAGGCAAGGACTGGAAGGAGATCAGCCCGGATCTGACGCGGGAGAGCTTCGAGGTGCCCGTCACGCTGGTGGGGTACAAGGACTCGCCGACGGCCAAGGTGGTGCGGCGCGGTGTGATCTACGCGCTTGGGTTGTCGCCGCTCGATGTCAATCGCATCTGGGCCGGGACGGATGATGGACTGATCTGGACGACGATTGATGGGGGAGGGCACTGGAACAATGTGACGCCACCGGCGATGAAGGCGTTCTGGAAGGTCTTCAACATGGATGCGGGGCACTACGATGCGCAGACGGCTTATGCGGCGGTGAATACGCTGCGTCTCGACGACATGCGGCCACATCTGTTCCGCACGCACGATGGCGGGAAGACGTGGAAGGAGATCGACAACGGTATTCCGGACGGGGCGGCGACGAGCACGATTCGCGAAGATCCGAAGCGCAAGGGGCTGCTCTATGCGGGGACTGAGACGCAGGTGTACGTGTCGCTCGACGATGGGGAGCACTGGCAGACGTTGCGGTTGAATATGCCGGCGAGCTCCGTGCGGGATCTACAGGTGAAGGATGATGACCTGGTGGCGGGGACGCATGGTCGGGGATTCCTGATCCTCGATAATGTAACTCCACTGCGGCAGGCGGCGGAGAAGTTCGCAGGTGAGTCGGCTCACCTGTATACGCCACAGACAGCGATGCGTATTCGCGGCGATATGAATCCTCCAACGCCGTGGCCACCGGAGATGGCGACGGGCGAGAATCCTCCGGATGGGGCGATGATCGACTACTACGTCGGAGCGAAGTTCTCGGGCGTGCTGACGCTGGAGGTGCTGGACGCGAAGGGTGAGGTGGTGGCGCGGGTGAAGAGCGATGACGTGGTCCCGCCCCTCGATCCGCGGTATCCGGATCCGACGCTTTGGGCTCGTCCACCGCGGGTGCTCGAGACCACGGCGGGGCATCATCGCTTCCTGTGGGATCTGCATTACCCGGCGGTTCCGGGGATGTCGACGGGGCCAGATGCCGACCAGGCGGTGCCTTATAACACGCCTGCGGTCGCGTCTTCGCAGTGGGTGATGCCGGGTGACTACAAGGTGCGCCTGATTGCGGGTGGCAAGCGGTTTGAGGCGCCGATGCATGTGGTGATGGACCCGCGGGTGAAGACTCCGGCGGCGGACCTGGCGGATCAGTTCAAAGTGTCCGATGCGATGTATCGCGACACCCTGCGGGCGACGGCGGCGCTGCATGAGATCTCGGTGCTGCGCGAACAGTTGAAGGCTAAGGCAGGGCAGGCACCGGTGGCGCAGGCCGGTGGTTCGATTGAGGCGAAGCTGACGGCGATTGCGGGTGGCGCGGGTGGGCGTGGTGGCGGGCGCGGCGGTCCGGCCGGGCCTCCGAACCTGAATTCGGTGAGGATGCAGATTGCGCGGCTGGAGCACTCGATTCAGAACACGGATGCTGCACCGACGACCGCGCAGGTGGATGCGTATGGAACCCTGACCAAACCGCTCAACGATCTTCTGACGCAGTGGCAGGCGTTGAAGGATGGCGAGTTGAAGACGCTCAACACGGCGCTCGGCCAGCAACGGATGGGGAGACTGAGCCTGAATACCAACATCATCGATCACTCGGTTGAGGATCAGATCGAGCTTGGGGATGTCGAATAGGGCGGCTGCTGAAGGGAATGATTGCAGGTCTTTAGGAGAGCTATGAACGTGCTTCATCGTGGGGTGCTTGTTTTTCTGTTATTTTTTTCGGTGGTTCCGTGGTCGAGCGTGGGGGCGCAGACTCCCGATACAGCGGCTATCGCGGGGACGGTGGTCGATCAGTCTCGCGCCGTGATTGCGGGCGCGGAGGTGGAGGTAAAGAACGGGCTGACCGGGCTGGACCGGGCGGCGGTGTCCGATGCGCGGGGGCGGTTCGTGATCGGCGGTCTGCCGGTGGCAGGGACGTACGTGGTGACTGGGTCCGCGCGTGGATTCGAGGCGGCGCGGTTGGACGGTGTGACACTTTCGGGCGGGAGCTCGGCCAGCGTATCGCTGGAACTCCATGTGACGGGTGGTCAGAGCGAGGTGACGGTCCTGGGCGCGGCGGGCGACGTGCGTACCGACCAGCCGCAGTTGGGCGATCGGCTGGGACAAATTGAGATTCAGGAGACGCCTCTGCCAAACCGGCGGCTGACCTATCTTCCTCTGTTGAATGCTGCGAATCGGCCGGCGATCAACCAGGGAGATATCTTCATGAACCAGAATCTGTTTACGACCAATGGAGCGGGGCGACGGCAGACGTGGTTCGAGGTGGACGGGGCGACAGGCAACGATAGCTGGGGGCGGCAGACGATCTTTACCAACCTGCCGATCAGTGCGGTCGAAGAGATGACTGTCCTGACCAACAGCTTCTCAGCCGAGTATGGGGCGAGCACAGGCAGTGTGGTGAACTTGGTGACCCGAAGCGGGGGCCGGAGGCTCCATGGAGAGGCTGCGGGACTTTGGCGGCCCTCGGGGCCGGAGGCGGCGCTCTCGGGCTTTACGACAAGCAATGCGGCGAGCGGGAACGATATTGTGAATGACACGCTGGGGCAGGGGTCGGGTGCGATCTCGGGTCCTCTTTGGCGGGAGGGGAGTGCGACACACTTTTTTCTGGCTGGGGAATATACCCAGCAGAACCGGGCCTCTCCGGTGACCTCGCCGGTGAGTCCAGGGAACTACATCGGACAATATCGGGATGAGGTCGGATTTCTGCGGCACGACCATACGTTCAACGCGAAGAACAATGCCTTCTTCCGTGGGAGTGTGGACGCGTTCTACGATACGAATCCGAATGGGACGGTGGGGGGTGCGACGCTACCGAGTGTGGCGCGTATCTTTCGTCGGAGGACCTACTCGGGTGAGATTGGAGAGACCGCGGTGCTGAACCCGCGCCTGCTGAATAATGCACGGCTTCAGTTCCAACTGGCTTCGCCGATTACGGAGTTCGATCCGGTGATCAATGGCACACAGTTCGTTGTGCCAATCTCTTCCGTGGGGACGTTCACCTCGGGTACGTCACAGTCGGCGTTGCTCTTGAATCGTCAGTACCAGGTGAGCGATACGCTGGCGGCGACGTGGGGACGGAGCCAGATCAACGTGGGTGGCAGCATGATCCGGGCTCATAATGGCGGCGACAGCAAGGAGTTTGGTGGGCCGATCTATCTGGGCAGGTTCACGTATAACACCTGCACCCAGGGCGCGGCAGTGTGTGAGAGCGCCGCTTATCTGAATAATATGGCAAACGTGGCGAACTATCAGCAGAGCTTCGGGATCGGCAGTTACACGGTCGACGACACCATGTGGTCGGTGTTAGTGCAGGACGATGTGCGAGCGACCGAGCGGCTGACGTTGAATCTTGGCTTGCGGTATGAACAGCAGACATTTACGGACTCGCGGCTGGGTTTCGCACCGAGGGCAGGTTTTGTATACGACTTCGGCGGCCGTGGGGAGATGGTGCTGCGGGGGAGCTTTGGGATCTATCACTCGCAGATTGTCGACGACTCGGCCGCGAGCTATGCGCTGACCGGGCCGACGGGGGTGTTCACTTATACGGCGACGCCGGGGCAGGCAGGGTTTCCGACCAGCGTGGCGGCGGCTCCTCTGCCGAGCTTTCCGGTAGGTGGAGTGGTGCCGCTTCGGACGCTTTATCTGCGGCCTGGGATGAGTGCTTACTACAACCAGTTCTTTCCGACCTCGGAGTTGGTGGGGTATCCGGATAAGCTGCTGAATCCTTACTCCGAGCAGTGGACGATGAGTCTGCAGCATCGATTTGCGCCGGGGTGGCTGATGAGCCTGGACTATGTGGGGACGCATACGCTGCGGATCGTGCGGCCTTTGTGCTCCCGCGCCGTTCATCCGAACGTCGCCTGGACAAACGCGGACGGCCCAGGGAGCGAACTGCACGCGGCCTTTCTGGATGGCGTGGTATGCGCAACACGGTACCGTCTGCACAGCCGCGAACCTGAATGCGCCCCCCTATAGCGTGATTCAGTCGGATGTGAACGACGGGTATCTGCATTACAACGCGCTCGACCTGAATGTGAGCCATGCGTTTCGCAATGGATTCGAGATGCTTGCCAGTTATACGTGGTCGCATACGCAGGACAATGTGGATCCGGATACGACGAGCCAGAACCCCAACGATGCGAACCTCGTGAACCGGCAGGAGTATGGCAATGCGATCTACGACCAGCGGCACCGGTTCGTGTTGAGCGGGGAGTATGTGGCTCCGCTGCGGGTGCATGTGGGAGGCGTGGCGACGCTGGCGGGAGGTCTGCCGTACAACGTGGTGACCGGCACGACGAACAGTGGGGATACGGGCGCGACCACGGATCGGCCAGTGATCCATGACGTGGTGGTGGGGCGCAATACAGGGCGGGGCAATGCGATCTATGAGGTGGCACCCTTCGTCGAGCGTGCGTTTCCGTTGTATCGCGAGAGCGTGAAGCTGAACCTGCGGGCAGAGGCGTTCAACGTGCTGAATCACGCGAACGTTGTGAGGTATAGCGGGACGTATGGGAATGGGGCGACGGCGGGTGCGGGATTTGGATCACCGCTGGCGGGGGTGACGAATCAACTTCCGGCGCGGTCCATGCAGTTCGCGGCGAAGGTGACGTTCTGAGGAGGCGAGAGGTTTTGAGAGTGTGGGTCTGCGGGATGGTGGCTGCTGGCTCTGATTGCCTCGTTTGGGCTACGAGAGGCGCGGGTACAGAACAACACGGCTGCGGTTGTGGCCAGGTGGTGGACCGGTCGGGCCTCGTGGTGGCCGGGGCTACGGTGACGGTACAAAACACGGATCTGGGCGCGGTGCGGACCGTACTCGGTCGTAGAGCGAATCCGTGGCTGGCTGGGATGTCTCACAAGGGGTGCCGGCTTCAGACGATTAAATGCATTGCAACCTTTCCACTCGGAGGCCATCCTATCGTTGCCGAATAATTCTTGGGGGCTGGTATGCTTCGGCATCCGTCCAAGTCACTTTCACGCGGACTCGAACTGTGAGTTCCAACCTCGTCGTATCGCAAGGAGACGCATCATGTCGGTCTATCTGGTGGCGTTGTTGATTGGAGTTGTTACGGGGCTTCGTGCGTTTATGGGTCTGGCTGCGGTCAGTTGGGGGGCTCGTCTTGGCTGGCTGCACCTTGAAGATACGAAGCTCGCGTTTCTGGGCTATGCGGCGACCCCCTACCTCGTCAGCCTCCTGGCGCTCTTCGAGCTGGTGACGGATCAGTTGCCGAAGACTCCAAGCCGCCTGGTTCCTCAGCAGTTCGGCGCACGGCTGGTGATGGGCGCCCTTGCTGGGGCGGCGGTTGGAGCTTCGGCTCATATGCTGGTGGCGGGACTGGTGCTGGGGATTGTGGGCGCGGTGATCGGGACCTATGGCGGCGCGAAGCTGCGCTCGGTGATGGCCGGCGCGTTCGGCAAAGATACTCCGGCAGCGCTGATTGAAGATGCAATTGCAATTGGACTGGCCTTCTTCGTGGTCTCTCGGGGGACGATGTGACGGAGTTCGATGCGATCGTGGTGGGCGCGGGCCAGGCTGGGCCTGCGCTCGCGTCAAGACTTTCAGCGGCTGGTCAGAGCGTCGCTGTCATTGAGCGCAAGCTGTTTGGCGGGACGTGCGTGAATACCGGGTGCATTCCCACCAAGACGCTGGTGGCGAGCGCTTATGCGGCCCATCTGGCACGGCGAGCGGCGTTTTACGGAGTCACCATCGGGGGAGCGGTCGGCGTTGATATGAAGGCGGTGAAGGCGCGCAAGGATGAGGTCTCCGGGGCATCGCGCAAGGGCGTGGAAGCAGGGGTGCGGGGGCTCGCACACGGCGCGGTCTACACGGGGCACGCGCGGTTTGAATCGGCCACCACGATGCGGGTGGGGGAGGAGCTTCTGAGCGCGAAACAGATCTTCCTGAATGTGGGTGGCCGGGCGACCATTCCGGCGCTGCCGGGAGCCAACGCGGTGAAGCTGCTCACCAATACGACGATGCTCGATCTGGATGTACTGCCAACCCATCTGGTGGTGGTCGGAGGGAGCTATATCGGGCTCGAGTTCGCGCAGATGTACCGGCGGTTCGGGGCCGAGGTGACGGTTGTGGAGAAGGGTCCGCGACTGGTGGCGCATGAAGATGAGGACGTGTCGGCGGCGATCCTCGAGATTATCGAAGCGGAAGGGATTCATGTCCGGCTTCATGCGGAGTGCATCCACTTCGAGGCGCGGCCGAACGGCATCGGGGTTGGGGTAGACTGCGAGGACGGTGATCCTCTTGTGGTCGGATCGCATGTGCTGGCAGCGATGGGGAGGCGGCCCAATACGGACGATCTGGGGCTGGAGGCGGCAGGGGTAGAGGTCGATGAGCGCGGATACATCGTGGTCGACGATCAGCTCAGCACGACAGTGCCGGGGATCTGGGCGATGGGAGATTGCAACGGCAGGGGTGCGTTTACCCACACGGCGTATAACGACTTCGAAATTGTAGTGGCGAACCTGCTCGATGGCGAACCGCGGAGGCTTTCGGACAGGATCCAGGCACATGCGCTGTACATCGATCCGCCACTGGGGCAGGTGGGGATGACCGAGGCAGAGGTTCGGAAGACGGGCCGTCCGGCGCTGGTGGGGAAGCGGCCCATGACCAAGGTGGGCCGGGCGGTAGAAAAAGGCGAGACGCAGGGCTTTATGAAGGTGTTCGTCGATGCGGAGACGAAGAGGATTCTCGGCGCTTCGATCCTGGGCACGGGCGGGGATGAGGCGGTGCACTGCATCCTGGACAACATGTATGCCGGTGCGCCGTACACCAACATTACGCATGCGGTGCATATCCATCCCACGGTTTCGGAGCTGATTCCCACCATGCTGGAGAGCCTGACCCCGCTCGTGTAGTGCCGAATCGCTGGTAGAGTCAAGGATGGCGCGTGCCGGTTGGGGCGTGCGACTTCACTTCCAGCGAGCGCTACCAGACGATGTTTGTACCCGGCCACTTCCTCTTTGAGCCCACGCAGCGAATTCATTTCATCGGCATCGGCGGCATCGGGATGAGTGGAATCGCGGAGATTCTGCTGACGATGGGCTATGCCGTGTCGGGGTCCGACCTGCGGCGGTCGGCGGCGACGGCGCGCCTTGAGGGCCTGGGGGCGACGATCTTCGAAGGCCATCGCGCGGAGAATGCATCAGCAAGCGACGTCGTTGTGACCAGCTCGGCGGTAGCGCGGGACAATCCCGAGGTGCTGGAGGCTCGGGCGAGGAAGATTCCCGTGATCCAGCGGGCGGAGATGCTGGCGGAGCTGATGCGGCTTAAATACGGAATCGCCGTGGCCGGGATGCATGGGAAGACGACGACCACGTCGATGATCGCGGCGGTGCTGGCGGGGGGTGGGCTCGATCCCACGGTCGTGGTGGGTGGCCGGGTCGATGCGCTGGGATCGAACGCGCGGCTCGGAAGCTCGAAGTACCTGGTCGCGGAGGCGGATGAGAGCGACCGCTCCTTCCTGAAGCTGTCGCCGGTGCTCGCCGTGGTGACCAATCTTGATCGCGAGCATATGGATTGCTATCGGGACATGGAGGATGTCGAGGGAGCGTTTGTTGAATTCATGGACAAGGTGCCGTTCTATGGTGCCGTTACAGCGTGCGCGGATAATGCGATGCTGCGCGGTGTGCTCCCGAGGGTTCGTCATCGGCTGCACACTTACGGGGAGTCGGCAGATGCGGACTTCCAGGCCATGATGCTGCCGAAAGATCCAGGCTGCCATGCGCGTTTCCAGGTGAACTACCACGGTCTGCTGGTGGGGCCGTTCGATCTGCATGTGCCGGGCAAACATAATGTGCTGAATGCGACGGCTGCGGTGGCGATCGGGGTGCAGCTTGGGGTGAGTCCGGACGATGTGGCGAAGGGCCTGGCTTCGTTCCGTGGCGTCGATCGCCGGTTCCAGGTGAAGGGCGTGGCGCGGGGAGTAACGGTCGTCGACGACTACGGGCATCATCCGACCGAGGTGATGGCGACCTTGAAGGCGGCGTCGGAGTGTGGGTATACGGCGGTTCATGTACTCTTTCAGCCGCATCGGTTCACCCGGACGCGGGATCTCTGGACGGAGTTTCTGGGAGCGTTCGAATCAGCCGATACGGTGGAGATGATTGACATCTACTCGGCTGGCGAGGCCCCCGTCGCGGGTGTGACGGCGGAGGCTCTGGCGATGGAGATCGCGCGGCGCAGGGGCGGTGGTGTTGCCTATGCGGGATCGATGGAAGAGGCAGTGGAGCGACTTGCCGCAAGGGCGCAGGTGGGTTCAGTGGTCGTAACGCTCGGAGCAGGGTCCGTCTCGAAGGCAGGGCCCATGCTGCTGGAGACGCTCCAGGCTCAGGGTGTCAAGGCATAGATTAGAGCGGAATCAAGATAGCTATACCCAATCTTGGTGGTTAGGGTGGATGCTGTATATCTCTGGCGCAGCAACCGCGATGACGAGGATGGGACGAGCCTATTCGGACGACCTTCGGGTAAGGAT
>JAMFSC010000148.1 GCA_026225095.1 bacterium | reverse complement strand
GCCTCGCCCTGCTCTTCATTGCCTACGAGCGCCTCATCACCGGCATCCACAACGAGGACACCATCGAGCAGTACCGCGACAGCGGCCGTAAGC
Organism: bacterium; assembly: GCA_026225095.1. Lineage (GTDB taxonomy): Bacteria > Acidobacteriota > Terriglobia > Terriglobales > Acidobacteriaceae > Edaphobacter. The sequence goes on along the minus strand of JAMFSC010000148.1, from coordinate 13,672 downwards.
TCGGCCGCCTTCTTTATCAAGGCCGCTGGTTCGATCCGCAGGCCCTCATGCTCCGCGAAGCCGCCCAGCGCTGGGTCGCGAAACCTGTAACCGGCGAAGTTACAATCGAACTCCGCCGCGGCAACGACTACACCATCCTCAACACCGACTCCCCCAACCTCACCTTCCACCCCGAGCGCCTCACCATGGAAAAGGGCGAATCCACCTTCTCCCCCCGCGACCGCATCGGACAGCTCACCATGCGCAACCTCGACATCACCGACACCCGCGCCAAGCTCTTAACCTACGCCCAAACCGGCCTCCTCACATTAAGCAAAGGCACCGAGATGCCCCACCTGACCAGCGGCACCGACAAAGACTAACCGCTAACCACACCGCCATTGCTGTTGCCCTTGTCTTTCTGTCTGTCATTCCCGAAGGGAATCTGCGTTTGCACTTGCACTTGCTGTTGCCCTTGCTTTTCTGTCTGTCATTCCCGAAGGGAATCTGCGTTTCGGCCCACCACGGTGTTACCCTCCGACCATGCCGCCCCGCGAATACCACTTCTGGGTCTACATCCTCTCCAACCGTTCCCACATCCTCTACATCGGTGTAACCAACAACCTCCGAACGCGCGTAGAACAACACCGCGAAAAGCCACCTGGCACCCACACCGCCCGCTACCAGATCGGCCGTCTTGTCTATTACGAGTTCTACAAATACGTACGCAGCGCCCTCATCCGCGAGAAGGAGCTAAAACACTGGACCCGCGCCCAGAAGATCGCTCTCATCGAATCCGTCAATCCAACCTGGGAAGAACTCCTGATCAACTAACCGGCTCTCTCGCTGCCTGTCGTTGCTCTTGCTTTTCTTTCTGTCATTCCCGAAGGGAATCTGCGTTTTCCTTTGCTCGTGTCTTAGCGCAGTCCAACACCAAGCAACACCGCCCTGTGCCGCAAAAGACACACGTCACGAAACACACACACTTAGAGGAGCAACGAACATGCGCGATCGCTTAGCAAGGGCCTACATCATCCTGCTCGCGGCCATCGGCATCGGTGTGCTCGCTCTCACCTTTTTTTTGCATCTACGAGCACTCCTACGGAACAGTGCCGAACATGTGTCATTAGGCCACCTGTTTACACTTAATTGGATCGTCGCAGTAGCCCTTCTTGGTCTAGCGAAGGAAAGAAATGTCTGGGCGAACGAAATGCGGAATCTTCCTCGCTGGATTCCCAAAGCACTCGTCGCCACATTCGTCTACACTCTTGCAGTTTGGGCCAGTACCGTGATGAACTCTGCGCCGACCACCCCTGCATCGGATCTCCTCGCAATGTCTGCCTTTCTCTGCCCCTTCATGTTCGGATGCGTTTGCATTCCCTTCGCACTCCTACAAGCCGGATACCTCGATGCCGATGGCCTCCGACAAAGAGCGAGAGCTTCCATGCTCACACTCCTGGTCGCATCCACGCTATTGGGATTCATGTTCCTCTTCCCATCCAAGAAACTGCATAACGCTTAAACGGCCTCGAGCTTAGGAAAAGATCACACGAGATGAGTGAACAAAACGCAACCAAGATGTGGTCCGGCCGCTTCCGCGAGCCCCTCAACCAGGCCTTCGAGGCCTGGCAGGCATCCTTCCGCTTCGACGTCCGCCTCCTCCCTCATGAGGTAGCCGCATCGAGGGCTCACGCCCGCATGATCGCCGCCGCCGGCATCCTCACCGAGGACGAACTCGCTACCATGCTCGACGGCCTCAACCAGGTCCCCCGAGCCGCCATCGCCGCGGGCAGCAGTTTCTTCAACCTCGAAGCCTACTCCGAGGCCCACGCAAAACACCGCCCCAACGCCGGAGCCGTCTTCTCCGCCCAACCCGGAATCGTCGCCCTCCACCCCCACGTCGAAGACATCCACCACTTCGTCGAGGTCACACTCACCGGCATCATCGGCGACCTCGCCCTCAAGCTCCACACCGGTCGCAGCCGCAACGAGCAGATCGCCACCGACATGCGCCTCTTCGTCCGCGAGGCCATCGACACCACCATCTCCGGCCTCACCCGCTGGACCCAATCCCTCGTCGATCTCGCCGAGCAGGCCGGCGAGGCCGTCATGCCCAGCTACACCCACCTCCAGCGCGCCGAGCCCGTCCTCATCGCCCACTGGCTCCTCGCCTACGTCGCCATGGCCGAGCGCGACATCACCCGTTTCCGCGACGCCCGCAAGCGCATGAACCTCTGCCCCCTCGGCTCCGGAGCCATCGCCGGAGCAACCCTCCCCCTCGACCGGACAATAGCCGCCGAGGCCCTCGGCTTCGACGGCCCCACCCCCAACTCCATGGACGCAACCTCCGACCGCGACTTCGCCCTCGAGTTCACCCAGGCCGCCTCCGTCCTGGGCCTCCACATCTCCCGCTTCGCCGAGGAACTTACTCTCCAAGCGACGGCGGAGTACGGCTTCCTCGATCTCCCCGAAGCCTTCTCCACCGGCTCCTCCGCCATGCCCCAGAAGAAAAACCCCGACTTCACCGAACTCATCCGCGGCAAATCCGCCCGCCTCATCGGCTCCGCCACCACCCTCGCAGTCCTCATCAAGGGCCTCCCCCTCGCCTACAACAAGGATCTCCAGGAGGGCCAGGAGCCCGTCTTCGACGCCGCCGACACAATAGCCGCAATGCTCGCAATCCTCCCCGAATTCACCCGCGCCCTCACCTTCCGCCACGCGCAGATGAAGACCGCCGCCGACACCGGCTACCTCAACGCGATGGCCGCCGCGACCTATCTCTCGAACAAGGGCATCCCCTTCCGCAAGGCCCACGAGATCATCGGCAACGCCGTCCGGCTCGGCCTGGAAACCCACCGCGAGCTCTCCGAAATCCCCCTCGCGGACCTCCAGCAACTCTCCCCCGCCTTCGCCGAAGACTTCTACGCCTCCGTCACCCTCGAAGCCACCCTCGACTGCCACGACGTCATCGGAGGCACCGCCCGCCCCCGAGTCGCGCAGGCCCTCACCGCCGCCCGAGCACGCCTCACCGAAGGCCTGGTCTAAATCTTGTCAAGCCCTGAATCGTACATCCCTATCAATCCAAACGGCTTACCGCTGGCATGTTTCCCGGCTGAAAAGCGTAAACTGTTAATAGGGGAGAAATAACCAGAAAAGCTCCCACCTGAACCCGGACCAGCGTTAGACCTGCGCATACCAGGTCCAGACTTAGGTCCAATGTTTTGAATACTTTGAACCTAAGGTAGGGGGAGGGCGCATACCACGGCAGAAGGATCGAACGGGACCATGTCAAGCAGCGTCTTCAACCCGGCCATCGGGATCGCTCCCCTGAGCGACTCGACCTCCACCACCTCCTCCCGCCCCCGGGTCGGCGGAGCCACCGTCCGCAAAGCCAAGCTCCAGGACGCCGTCAACATCTTCGAGCTCGTCAACTCCCTTTCCCACGACGGAACCCTCCTCCGCCGCAACTACGCCGAGATCTGCGAGAACGTCCGCGACTTCGCCATCGCCGAGTCCGAAGCCGGTGTCTTCCTCGGCTGCGGAGCCCTCCACCTCTACGGCCCGCATCTGGCCGAGGTCCGCTCCATCGTCGTCAAGCCCGAGGCCAAGGGCCAGGGTGCCGGAGGCAAGCTCCTCCGCGCCCTGCTCGAGGAAGCAGAAGACCAGGGCGTAACTGCCGTCTGCCTCTTCACCCGCATCCCCGACTTCTTCTTCCACTTCGGCTTCCGCGTAGCCGACCGCACCTCGATCCCCGACAAGATCTACAAGGACTGCCAGAACTGTCCCCGCCTCTACGCCTGCGACGAGGTCACCATGGTCCGGGGCCCCCTGCCGAAGGTCGCCGTCCTGGGCCCCCCCAAGCTCCGCCAGGACGAACTCGTGAAGCTCCAGGCCACCTCCCTCGCCCCAAAGTTCTGACCCGGGTATTTTTGTCTGTCATTCCCGAAGGGAATCTGCGTTTGCCTTTGCTTGCGCACCCTTCAGGGAATCAGCAAAACCTTCCCCGTGGTCTTCCGTCCCTCAAGATCGCGATGAGCCTGCGCAGCGTCGGCCAGCGCATAAGCATGCTCCATCCGCACCTTCAACGATCCATCCGCAACCCACCCAAGTACATCGCCCGCCCGCCACTCCAACTCCTCCCGCGTGGCGATATAGTCCTTCAGCGTAGGCCGCGTCACGAAGAGAGACCCCATCGTCGACAACCGGATCAGGTCAAACGGAGGCACCGCACCGCTCGCCCCGCCATAGAGCACCATCAACCCACGAGCCCGCAGGCACTTCAGCGACCCCTCAAAGGTAGTCTTCCCCACCGAGTCATACACCACCGAAAGCCCAGCCCCATCGGTCGCCTCCCGCACCGCCTCCGCAAAGTCTCGCTCCGTGTACAGGATCACCTCATCCGCACCCGCTCCCCGCGACAACTCCGCCTTCTCCGCGGTCGAGACCGTCGTAATCACCCGCGCCCCCATCCGCTTGGCCATCTGCGTCAGCAACAGCCCCATCCCGCCCGCGCCAGCATGCACCAGCACCGTCTCCCCCGCCTTGACCGCATAGGTCGAGTGCAGCAGGTAGTGCGCCGTCATCCCCTGCAGCATCACCGCGGCAGCCATCCTGGTCGATAACCCCTGCGGAAGCACCACGAGTCGCCCCACCGGAGCCACCGCATACTCGGCATACGTCCCCGGCACCCCACACCAGGCCACCCGCTCCCCCACCTGCACGGCCGAGACCTCGGTCCCTACCCCCACCACCACCCCCGCCGCCTCCTGCCCCAGTACATAGGGGAGTGCCGCCGGGTACCGCCCCTCCCGGAAGTACGTGTCGATGAAGTTCACCCCACACGCCTCAACGCGAATCAGTGCCTCCTGCGCTCCAGGCGAAGGGACAGAGACCTCCTCGAGGGTCAGGACCTCTGGTCCACCCGTCTTGTGAATCTTGATTGCCCTCATTCGACTGATCCTCTACAGGTGCATACTCTCTTCGCTCGACCGAAGCCTTAGTATCCGATCGACGGCATAGGGCGCGCGGTGGCTCGCCGTATGAAAGTGGCGCACCTGCAACTCGCCCAACAGACCGATTCCGAGCATCTGGATCCCCCCCAGAATCAGCACCGCCGCAATCGCGAACAGCGGACCATGCTCCCCGGCTACATCATGATGGGTAAGCAGCTTATGCACCAGGAGCCATCCAGCCAGAAGCCCCCCGGAAAGGACCCCCGCCACCCCAAAACTTCCAAAAAAATGCAGTGGCCGCGTCATGTACCGCAGCAGAAACCGTATCGTCAGCAGATCGAAAAAGACCCGAAACGTGCGGGAGATCCCGTAGTGGCTCTTCCCGGAAGTCCTCTTGGGATTAGAGATCGGAATCTCGCAGATGCTCGCCCCATACCAGCTCGCCAAGGCAGGAATAAACCGGTGCATCTCCCCATAGAGGGGTATGTTGTGGATGACCTCGCGCCGATACGCCTTGAAGGTCGTTCCAAAATCGTGAATGGGCACCCCTGAAAACCGCGCCATCAGTTGATTCGCCAGCATGGACGGAATGCGTCGCATCAGCAGGTTGTCCCCCCGCTGCGACCGCCATCCGCTCACCACGTCATAGCCTTCCTCGAGCTTCGCCAGGAAGTTAGGTATCTCAAGCGGGTCATGCTGCAGGTCTCCGTCCATCGCGAGAATAAAATCTCCCTGCGCATGATCGAATCCGGCGGCCAGCGCCGAGGTCTGCCCAAAGTTGCGGCGCAGCTTGACCACCAGCACCCGGGAGTCGACCGCCGCAATCTCTTCCAGCAGCCGATACGTTCGATCTCGTGAGCCATCTTCCACGAAAACCAGCTCGAACGACTCCCCGACCTGCTCCATCACCAACTTCACCCGGTCGTACAGCGTGGTGACACTATCCTCTTCGTTATGAAATGGGACGACGATCGAATATTTCAGCACATCTTCCATGATACTCCGCGACGATCAACAAGATTCTGGCGACGGACATCTATGACACGATACCCGCTGATCTCCGAAACCTCTCCGTGTTCACCACTGTGATTCCTGAGCCGCATTTGATACTCCCCTCGCCGCGTCGTGACATGTACAAGAAAGTCAATATGAAGAAAGTACTGGTCATTGTTTGTCTCGTGCTGGCCGCTGGTGCCTGGTATCAGTTCTGGTACAAACCGCACAGCGTCGAGCGTTCCATGAGCAATGGCGAAACCACCTCGCCCGACGGCTCCGCGCCGAGTTCCAGTTCATTTCTGAGCGGTTTCGAGGGGACTATCCCTACACCACCCGACCCCTCTAAGCCCCAGCAAGCGCAAGTACCGGCCAACTCATCTCCCTCAGCGGCTGCAACGCCAACCACACCGCCCCCCACCGCCCACGTGATTCCCGCCACCGATACCATCAGTCCGAACCCGCCCAATGGCATGGTCTTCGCCGGCACCGGACGATTTCAGGTCTACCGTCAGGGAAATCTGACGTGGCGCGTCAATACCGACAGCGGCCAGGCCTGCATCCTCTTCGCAACCGACTCAGAATGGCGAAAGCCGCGAGTCTACGAACACGGCTGTTCCAGCTAGTCTGGGCCGATCTACCTCCGAATCACTGGCTTGACCATGCGCTTCACCCCGGCGTACTGCTGCAGGATGAAGCTGTCTGTCATCCCCGCAATATAGTCGGCCACCACCCGGGCGTGCCCCTCCGTCTCCACCTCGTCGATGTATCCCTGCGGCAGCTCATCCTTCTCTTCCATCCAGAAGTCGAACAGCGTCGCCACTACCTCTTCGGCCTTATCATGCTCCCGCGATAGCGCCTCGCAGGAGTAGAGCGTGTCATAGAGATAGCGCTTCTCTTCCTGACGCTCCGCCTCCGCCTGCACCGAAAATACCGCCAACCGCTGCGGATGTCGCCTGATATCCGCAAGCGAGCTCGCCCCAATGGCCTGCGCTCCCTCCCTCGTCGTCCGGATCAGGTCATCGATCAGCGTATTCTGCATCAACTGGAGCGCTTCGTTGAACAGAAACTTCTCCTGGACCCCAACATGCTCGGCCTCAACGATTCCGTAACAACGCGATAGGATCCCGACATTCTCGCGGACGTGGTCGATCTCGAGCAGTCCCGATTCCACCCCGTCATCCAGATCGGCAGTCAGGTAAGCGATCTCATCCGCCAGATCGATCAATTGCGCCTCGAGCGGCGGACTCTCCGTCAAGAAGTAACACGCCAGCTCCGGGTACCGTCCCTGGTCGTAATCGCGCGAGTGTTTGATGATCCCCTCTCGCACTCCCAGCGTCAGGTTCAACCCACGGTGTGCCGCATACCGCTGTTCGAAATGTTCCACAATCCGAAGCGCATGAAGGTTATGGTCGAATCCCAGCCCGTACCGCTGCAGACAGATGTGCAGCGCCCGCTCTCCTGCGTGGCCAAACGGCGGATGACCGATATCGTGCACCAGGGCCAGCGTCTCGGCAAGATCTTCATTTAACCCAAGTGCGGACGCCACATTCCGTGCGATCTGCGCCACCTCGATCGTATGGGTCAACCGCGAGCGAAAGTGGTCCGACGCCCTGCTCGTAAAGACCTGGGTCTTTCCGGCCAGCCTGCGGAACGCACGCGCCTGCACAATCCGATCGCGGTCACGCTGGAACGCACTGCGAAACTCCCGCTCGGGAGCTGTAAACACGCGCTCCAGCAGCGCATCACCCGGCACCTCGACGACCGCGCATTGGCGCAGCGTCGATTCCATGTCAACAGTACGGTCTTTCTCTTCAGTCATCTATTGCAATCCTACGGGATTGCATCGAGAAATCGAACTGTCCACGTGATTCTCGCGTTTTGGCGAGAATCACCCAGGGCGGTCGACTATTTGGAATCTTTACCCGGTCCCACCCCAGCGTGCGCCAGCTTCACCCGCGCGCCCTCCAACTGGTGCCGAACCTTCTCCACATCGCTCGGATCAGAGTCAGCGGGAAGCGACTGCGCATACTCCGTCATCGCCCTCTCCCACTGGCTCACCGCCAGCTTCAGGCGACCCGTCTTCTCGTAGACCTGGCCAAGATGATCATGCACAGTCGCATCGGCGCTGCTGCGTTCAATCGCCTTGTGCAGGTTCTGCTCGGCGAGCGCATTCTGCCCCAACTTGAAGTAGACCCAGCCAAGCGAATCCAGGTACGCGTAGTTCTGCGGATCCAGCTCGACCGCAGTCTTGATCATCTCGAGCGCCTCGGGCAGCTTCTCCCCCCGATCAGCAAGCATGTAGCCCAGATAGTTCAGGATCGTTGGGTCCTTGGGATCCAGTTCCAATGCCTTGCGAAACTCAGCCTCGGCCAGTCCATATTGCTTGGATCGGTCGTACATCTCGCCGCGCAGGAAGCTCACATACCGTTTCTCCTCCGGCCTGGAAGCTCCCGAGGCCGCGATGTCCAGCTCAGCCGTGGCCTCCTTGTAATGCCGCAGACGAATGAAGAGCTGCGCCAACTGCAGATGCACGTCCCGATCATCCGCGCCACCGGTCAGCTGCGCCTTGGCCAAGGCCAGTCCCTCATCCACCTTCCCCGCGTCGGTCAACTGCTGCGCATACATCATCTGAACCGACTTATCCTTCGGCAACGCCTTCGCGGCCTCGGCCCCAACGACCGTCGCTTCCTTGAACTGATGCGCATCCCGATAGGCATCCACCTCACCCTGATATCCACGCACGGTGAAGTCGCCACCCAGGGTCACAATCTGCTTGTAAGCAGCGATCGCCTCAGTGGACTTGTTCTCCTCACGATAGATCGTCGCCAGCCGGTCGAGGAACAGATACCGATTCCCCTTCTCCTGATCCGAGTAGCTGCCATCTCCCTTGGCGGAAGCCGCCAGCAGCTTGTCCAGCACAGCGGTGGCCTCGGCATACTGCCCCAGCGAGTCGTAGATCAGAGCCTGGTTGTAGTTCAACTCCGGATTATCCGGAGCCAGCGCCTTCGCCTTCTCGAGCGTTGCCAACGCTTCCTTGTAGTGTCCCTGCCGCCGCTCCGCCTCCGACAGATGGATCTGCGACTGCACATCCTGCGGCTCGGCGGCCAGAATAATCTGAAGCGACTTGATCGCCTCATCCAACTGCCCGTCCACAAGGAGCGCACTCGCCAGTCCGCGCTGTGCATCGAGGTTGTCCGGCTCGATGTCGAGCGCTCTCTTGTAAGCCGACGCAGCCTCCTTCGGCTTCTTCACCTGGTCGTAGCTCGCTCCCAGCGCAAACTCCATCCGCTCCGTGCGATCCCCGACCGGTACCGCCGCCAAAGCCTCGACCGCGCGTTGAGGATTCCCCTCCTCGGTATATAGCCGCGCCATATTCAGCACGACCTCTTCCGAGTTCGAATCGAGTCCCTGCGCGGCCTTGAACTCCTTCTCCGCCTTCGCGGAATCGTGATCCACTCCATACAACTGCCCGAGCAGAAGCTTGGTCTCCACGTCATTCGGCTTCAGCTTGACCAGTTTTTCGTACTCACCGATCGCCAGCTTCAGCATGTCCGCCGCCTGTGCGCCCTGCATATCGCCAAGAGACCGAACGTAGACCTTGCCCAGAAGTTCGTGTGCGGCGACGTCTTCGGGATGATGCTCCACCTGCTCCTGCGCCGCCTGCACTGCCTCCCGGATTCGCCCCAGCCGGAAGTACAGGTCCGCCAACCCATCCTGCAACAGGACCGAGTTCGGGTCGGCATCGAGTGCCAGCTTGTACTGCTCCACCGCCTGTGTCGCATAGTCCGGACGCCCTGCATTCACCGCCATCTCTTCATAGAGATGCGCCAGCCCATAGTGATAGTACGAGGACGACCGATCGGGCTCCGTCGTCGCACTTTTCACAGTATTAGGCGCCGGAACCTGGGCCATCACCGCATGGGCGGCCAGCAAAATCGTGGAGGCGGGAATCAACCGAAGAACAAGGGAGCGCTGGAACGACAGGTTCATAAGAAGTAGTTTCCTCGGCCGGCACATGAGTCGAAAACGCAAAGCTTCACTGCATGGCGAAACATTACTTTAGACGGTACGATACACGCTTTGGATGCTGAACCGCAGTTTACCCCGCACTGGAGTGCGTTTCGGCACTCCCACTCGCTTTCATTCCCGCTATTCCCGATCTCACAAAAAATCGAGAGATTCCCCCTCAAGTTTTCAGCCCATCACCCATGCCGGAAGTGCCGCACCCCGGTAAATACCATCGCCACCCCAAGCGCATTTGCCGCCGCGATCACCTCGGCATCCCGCACCGACCCACCCGGTTGAATCACCGCCGTCGCCCCCGCCTTCGCCACCATCTCCAAACCATCCGCAAACGGGAAGAACGCATCGCTCGCCGCCACCGTCCCATCCAGCGGAAGCACTGCCTTCATCGCCCCGAACCGCGCCGCGTCCACCCGGCTCATCTGCCCCGCGCCAATCCCCACCGTCTGCCCAAAACCCTCCGCGAACCGCCCATACACAATCGCGTTCGACTTCACATGCTTGCACACACTCCAGGAGAACAGCAGCGCCTTCATCTCCTCCGCCGTCGGAGCCCGCTCCGTCACCACCTTCAGCTCAGCCTCCGTCACCCGCAGCCGATCCGCATCCTGAACCAGGAAACCGCCCGAAACCTGCTTCAGCACCCGCTTCGTCTTCAGCGGATCGATCTCCACCAACCGCAGGTTCTTCTTCTTCGCGAAGAACTCCAGCGCCTCCCCTGTAAAAGATGGCGCCACAATCGCCTCCACGAAAAGCTTCGCAATCTCCTCCGCCGCCGGCCCATCCACCTCGCGGTTCACCCCGATCACCCCACCGAACGCCGAGACCGGATCCGCCTCCAAAGCCCGCTTGTAAGCCTCGAGCACCGTCACCCCCGCCGCCGCACCACACGGATTCGTATGCTTGATAATCGCCACCACCGCATCCGCCGCGTCGAACTCGCTCACCAGCTCCCAGCACGCATCCAGGTCGACGATGTTGTTATAGCTCAACTCCTTGCCCTGCAACTGCTTCGCCCCCGCCACGCCCTTGCCCGACCCATCCACATACAAAGCCGCCGCCTGGTGTGGATTCTCCCCATACCGCAGCGTCTTTTCGATCGGATCGATCACCCGCAGCACCGGCGGCAACGCCGCATCCACAAACACAGCCTTCCCCGCCGGAGTCTCGATCGACTCCAGCGCCGTCGCAATCCCCGCATCGTAAGCCGCCGTCACCGCGAACGCCTTCTTCGCCAGACCCCAACGCGTCTCATGCCCCAGCGCTCCACCCGTCGCCGTCATCTCCCCCAGGATCGCCTCGTAGTCCCCAGCCGAAGTCACCACCGCCACATCCGCGAAGTTCTTCGCCGCCGACCTCACCATCGACGGCCCACCGATATCGATATTCTCGATCACTTCAGCGAACTCAACCCCCGGCTTCCCCGCCGTCTTCTCGAACGCATACAGATTGACCACCACCATGTCGATCGGCTCAATCCCATGCGAAGCCACCGCCGCCACATGCTCCTCATTCGTCCGAATATGCAGAATCCCGCCATGCACCTTTGGGTGCAGCGTCTTCACCCGCCCATCCAGCATCTCCGGAAACCCCGTCAGCTCCGAGATATCCTGCACCTCGAGCCCACCCGCCCGCAGCGCCGCCGACGTTCCCCCCGTCGAAACCAGCTTCACCCCAAACCCAGCCAGCCCCTTCGCGAACTCCACCACCCCGGTCTTGTCCGTCACCGAAAGCAGTGCCCGCCGCACCGTCCGCAGACCATCCTGGGCGCTGGAAGCAGTCGTGTTAGAAGAAACCGTGGAGGCAGAAACGTCAGTGGCGGAGATCGAGCGATGTGTAGTCACCCCTCTATTCTAGCCGCCATCCACCCCAGTTTCTACCGCGCCATCGCCCCCGTCAGCTCCCGCACCGCCTCCACCCCATGCGCCCCGCACCACCTCCGCAGCCCGGTCGAGATCACCTCCACCGCCCGCGGATCCGCATAACTCGCTGTCCCGACCTCTACCGCCGTCGCGCCAGCCAGCAGAAACTCCACCGCATCCTCCGCCCGGACAATCCCCCCCATCCCCACAACTGGAATCTTCACCGCCCGCCAAACCTCGTGCACCATCCGCACCGCGATCGGCTTGATCGCCGGCCCGGACAGCCCGCCGGTAACATTCGCAATCCTCGGACGCCTCGTCTCCACATCGATCGCAAGCGAAAGAAACGTATTCACCAGCGAAACCGCATCCGCGCCCGCCGCCTCCGCCACCCGCGCCATCGCCGCGATGCTCGTCACATTCGGCGACAACTTCACCATCAGCGGCCTCGTCGCAACCTTCTTCGTCGCCTCAACCAGGTCTCCCAGCAGCTCCGGATCCGTCCCAAACACCATCCCCCCGTGGCTCGTATTCGGACAGCTCGCGTTCAGCTCATACATCGCGATCCCCGGCGCGTCGTTCAGCACCCGAATCACCTCCACGCAGTCCTCCATCGTGAACCCGAACACATTCGCAATCACCACCGCCCCCGCCATCCTCTGCAGATGCGGCATCTTCTCATTCACAAACGCCCGAACCCCCATATTCTGGAGCCCGATCGCATTGATCATCCCCGCCGCCGTCTCGATAATCCGCGGAGCCTGGTTCCCCGCCATCGGCTCCCGCGAGAGCCCTTTCGTCACAAACCCGCCAATCTTCTCCATGGCGATAATGTCTTCAAACTCCACTCCATAGCCAAACGTCCCACTCGCCGCAATCACTGGCGACCGCAGCGTCACCCCAGCCAACGTCACAGACATATCCACCGCTTTACTCATCGCCCCTCGTTCATCCGGATTCGTCCTCCCGATTCTAGTGCGCCACCCTCCATCCCGCGCCAAGATCCCGCTCTTGGACCTCTGCTACCCTTCCACCATGCCAGCGGACCGCCAAGATCCCAGCCCGTTCCAGATCCTCATCCAACGGCTCGCCCGCCCGTTAGCACTCGCCGTCATCCTCATCCCATCTGCCGCCTGGCTCGCCGACTACGCCATCTGGCGCCTCCAGCTCGCCCGCGGCCAGGCAATGTCCCAGGTCCTCGTCTCACGGATCGTCGTCGCCCCCCTCAAGGGCAACAAAGAGGAGTACTACCCGGACGGAACCGCCCTGGTCGTCTGCAGCAACTCCCTCTTTCCCCAGGCAGGCGCCGACCCCTGCTGGTGGGTCAGCCGCCACCGCAACATCCAGGATCGCTAAACCACATTGCCTGTTGATATGAAATTGGGTGCCGCGCCTAAGGTGGGCCGACCGCCGCAGCACCGGGCCACGGACTCGATACCATGACCCAATCCGCGCTAAACCAGGCGCAAACGGTCAAAACCAGGTGATTACAGGCGCCGCAGGCTTGAGCCGGCAGCCGCACCAAAGTAACGTACCCGCTGGCTCAGCGCCCATTCCGGTCTTCGCGTCCCACCATCAAACCAACCGGCCAGCGTTTATCGTCATCTCACCCTTTTTCCTCTTGGGAATCCCTCAAGCTACAAGCAGAAAGAGAGCCCTCCTATGAAAAAGACTCTTGGCGTCTCCGCCGTCCTGGTAGTCCTCTGCCTGATCCTCCTTGCCATCCCCGGCGTCTTCTGATAAGAAACAGGCGCTCGCTCAAGCTGCGATTGGGGTGATTTGAACGTCGAATCCGAGGTTTTGGAGGCGGTTGACGAGTCGCAGGACGTGTTTGCCTTTGGCTCGGTTGTCGAAGTGGTT
>JAMFSC010000147.1 GCA_026225095.1 bacterium | reverse complement strand
TCACCTCCAGAGGATAGTGTAAGCGCTTTAGGACCTTTGCCACTTCTGGATTCAACGTCTGTCGCATCGCTCTCCAACACCTCGCTGTAAGCACAAAGAATAGCAAATCGCGCTATTGCGACAGAGCCCGGAAAACTGAGCCGCATTGATCGGTGCGGACGCCAGGGAGGAATCAACCGCCAGTTCCGCCGGTCAGGTCCCATGCTTCGGCATCATCCCTAGGACTTTCGGCTCTGCCACGCGGAGCGATCACATCGCCCGCCCGAAACGCTTCAATTCTTCCGCGTGCCGTTCATCCCTTGCAAACGAACATGAGGCGCATCGAGGATCATCGGGTGCTCAGAGTTCTGCTCCGGAAGTTGATCGTGCAGAACAACATTCAGCAGAGACCGGTGCACACGGATCCGACCGTTGTACTCGATGAAACCCAGCTTGCGAAAGCGATTCATAAAGAAGCTCACCCTGGATCGTGTCGTGCCGATCATCTCTGCGAGAGTCTCCTGGGTGATCGGAGGGATGAGCGACTCTGGCTCACCCGGCTTGCCGAACTCAGCCATCAGCAAGAGAATGCGAGCAAGACGTTTTTCACTTGAGTTGAAGAGCTGGTCGACCAGATCAGCCTGGGTGCGAATACTCCGCGCGAGCAGAAATTTCAGGAAGAGATCGGAAAATGCGTGCTCTTCATGGATCACCCGAACCATTTCTTCCCGCTCAATCCGCATAGCGACGCATGCAGTAACGGCTGCAGCCGTAGCCAAACGCAGCCCGCCCGCGCCCGCGATCGACTCCTCACCGATAAACTCTCCGGCCGCCAGCATCGTAATGGTCGCTTCCTTGCCTGATTTCGAGACGACCGTCAACCTCGCCCGTCCCGATTGGAGGTAAAAAACGCAGTCCGACAGATCCCCTTGCGTGAAAAATACCTCTTTGGCGCACAACGAGATGATGCGTCGTCCGAGTCCCGCTTCCGCCAGAAAAACCGCAGGATTGAAGGTCGCGCTAGATGAACCCTTTGGCACTTAGGCCTCGTTCAGGAGTGGCTGGAGTCAGGCCCGTTGAAACTGCGCAAAGCACTGGCTCACGCACGCCCAGTATCGCACCTATGTCGTCCAGCCGACTGATCAATTTTGATCACACTGCACTCCACCACACGTCAACGGCACTTGCATTCGGCGGGTGGAGCGCTGTGTTAAAGACCTGCGAGAACGGCCGCTACCTCGAGACGATGACGATCTTGGTAGCCTTCCCGCTAGCGCCAATTGCGAAGGCACCCACGGACGCACAAGATGATGACCGCACGATCAAAGTGTCGCCCGGCAAGAAATCTTCCATACATCTCAGCTCGCCCCGAAGTACCTCCTCATCTACCGCGGCGAAGAGTTGGTCGTGGCAGCGGTTGGGAAATCGGGAATCGATCGTTCAGACTGACGAAGGACACGGTAGCCTTCCCGCGTCCGTATGCGGTATTTCTGCATGTCCTTGCCCACCAGTTTGACCGTGATCTTGCGAAAGCCGCGATTGGGATTGGGCTGCGGATAATAGCTGATCGAGTAGAGATGGGCCAGGTCGTCGCGGATGGATGCGAACGCCTGCCGCTCATCTTTCCAGTCCCTGGCGAAGTAGACCTTGCCACCCGTGGTCTTGGTGATGCGCTCGAAGACTGCGCTGGAGATGGGTTCGGTCTGCGCTTCCCGGGTGCTGATCATATAGATGAGCGTTCCGGTCGATTGAGCCAGCTCCGCAATGTCTTCGGGCGGCACAAGACTCGCATTGTCGGGGCCGTTCGAGAAGACCACAATGGCTTTGCGCCCGGACAACGGAGCGGCATCTTTGACGGTCATGAGCAGGCCGTTATAGAGCGCTGCGTCATCTCCTGCGACGGTCTCCCGCACCCCTCTGAGCACACGCGAACGATCTGTGGTCAGCGGAGCGATCCGCGAAAGATCACGGCTGTAAGAGTAGAGCGCCAGCCGGTCGACGCCCTCCAGCGAGCGGACGAAGTCGGCGATCGAATCCTGCGCGAAGACGAATCCCCGGTACATGTAGTTGCTGGTGTCGAACAAGATGAAGAGATTGGACTCACCGGCGCGGGCGAGCTTTTCGCTGGGCAGCGGGCTAGTGCCGCCCGATTTGGCCGCCGACGCCGCAGCGGGGCTGAGCACGATCCGAGGCGAGTCGTGGCCTTCTTCAAAGGCGGCCAGTCTCTCGGGGATACTGTCCTCGAGGACGACGAAGTTCTCCGGCTTGAGATCGCGGATGTAGTCGCCCTTGGAGTTCGTGACCGCGACATTCACCTCGACCAGGGTGACGTCGACGCGCAGTCGCATGCGATCGTCCTGGGCGGATGCGCAAGGGTTCACGAGGCGGCCGGAGGTGAGGAGGCAGAGCGCGAGCAGGAAAATCTTCATGAAATCTCCTACATGTCTTATCGATCGCCGCTGGACTGTGCTTGGGTGGCCGGATTTGCTGCTCTGCGAAGGGAGACGACCCTGCCCTGCCGCAGATCTTCGCCCGCCTCCTGCATCGCCCGGAGGAGTGCGGGAACATCGTCAAAGTTGGAGGCGAATATCTTTGCTGCCATCAGCCGCGTGAGCTCCGGGACCAGCACGTGAAGCATCGCCGGCGAGTACCCCATCTCATCCGCCAGACGCGCCCAGTAGAGGTTGGTGGATTCCAGAGACTCCCCGAACAGGCGGTAGGTATAGCCGCCCGAGAACGGAAACGGCGATACGTTCAAAATCTCACGGGCGTTGCTTCGAGACAGGGTAGGATGCGGCACCCCGAACAGCTCGGAGAGTGTTTGACGATCCAGATCTGTCGGAGCCCGGATCGCCAGCTCTGCGAGTTCCTTGCCGAACGGTCCAACTGCCGCACTTTCTTCGGGATAAAGCCTTCGATACTCTTCCCCAACGTAAAAGGCCTCGGACGGCATCAGTTCGGGAAGAAGGATCGCCGGGCCTCCGTCGTGGGAGATGGCGTCGGTGATCTCTTCCAGGTGCTGCGGCGACACATGCCTGGACAGGAGGGCGATCACACGCGAACGGGTGTTGACGTCCTTCACCGACGCGCGGAGAAGCTCCTCCCCGAAGCGCTGATCCAGGCCTACCGCGTGCAGCTCATTCGGATTGACATTCCACCAGCGTGGGACCATGGCGTTGGTCATCAGGACGGGAACGAACTCTCTGAAGATGAGCGCCTGAACATTTTCCGGGACGATGAAATCCTGTTCGGCGGTTGCCAGCGTATAGGGCAAATCAATCAGCGAGCCCATCAGATAGGCTCCGCCGCCGGCCGCGACGCCGGCTCCGACCACCACGGGAGGCTGCCAGATCTGTTCCGACCCGAGGGCAGAGGTGCTAAGGAAGTCATGGGCGCGCACGAAGAGCGGATTGGCGTGCAGAATCTGCGCTCCGGGCGGTTCGTAGTAGGCGTAGTTCAAGCCGACCAGCGTGTCGCGAAGGAAAGGCGCAAGCTGACCGCGCGCGGCCTCCAGCTGAGCGCGCGTCGCCCTAGACTTGATGACCTTGGTCAGGTCGGTCTGCACCTGGAGCTCGACGTGGTGAGAGGTGTAGACCGCGGGCGCCCAGCTGATCTTCTCGCTGTTTGTAAAGACCGGGCGAGGCAGCTCAAACCCCCGCAGCTCGTTCGCCATCGACAATAAGTCGTCGGTTTGTCGGCCACCGGTCATCGTCATAGCCTCCAGGCCATCACTCAAGGCATAGAGCGTATCCAGAGAGGCGAGCTGCTGATCTTCGAGGACCGCGCGGATCTTGCCAGCCAGTCTGTCGTGAATGCGCAGGGCGTCGGGGTTGTCCTGAATCGGCCCCGCCAGAAGCTCGACGATCTGACTGGGCGCACCACCGGGATCGCCCCCGGAGGCGCGAAGTATCTCGCGGAACGACTGCCGGGTCGAGTCAAACAACTGCACCGGCGAAGTGATCCTTGCAAACGGATCGATGGTGCTCTTCCACGACGAATCCAGGTCGGCATCCCTGATCTGGTGCTGGCGCGCGAGGATCTGCCAGAGCCCCACATTGGCTTGAAAAGCGCCGATTGCATTGGCCCGCAGAGACTGGTTATGGATCCTTTCGAAACCCTTTACGACATCGACGAACTCTACCAGGGCCTCGTCGGTCAGGTCGGGAAACTCGGAGAAGATGAGGTACCAGCTACTTAAGTCGGAAAATTCGCCGGCCAGATGAGCCACGGTTTCAGCACTGATCTGCCGGTCCGCCGGCCGTCTCCGATCCAACTCGCTCAGCGTCAGATAGAACTGCAGCGGGCCGGCCTGGGACTCGTGGCGGGTGGACGCAGTCAACGCTTCGACCAGCTTATCCGGTGTGTCCGGCGAGTAGCCCCGGCGCTTCCAATCGTGAAACATTTTGGAGGAGGAACGGTCTTGAGCGAGCTGTTTCCAGACCGCAAGGGATCCGGGAATGTAGGGGTCGCCGTTCGCGTCCCATCGCAGACGTGCATCCAGAACGAGCAGCTCAGATGCCTGCCGGAAGACCCCGTAAGCCGCTCTTCGCTTGGCGTCGGCCGTGTGCAAGGCTTCATAGTAGCGTTGCAGGCGAGGAGATTGGGTCAGGCGTTGCTGCTGCGCAACGTCGACTCGCGACAAGGCATCGTAATAGGCCGCCATCCAGCCGTCGTCCTTGGCGAGCAGGTGGGTCACGAAGGCCGGCGGAGATTGCGGACTCGCTCCCACCAGGCTCTTCCAGCCGGCCTCTGCACTGGTGCCCCCCGGAACCAGCACCCGCCCCGAGCGAATACTAATTTGACTGCCATAAAAATCGAGCACAGGCGCGAGCGGTAAAAGTGTGCGCAATCCGATAGAGGCCTGCAGCACACGACGGGTCCTGGCTTCCGTATTGTTCATCGCATGATAAAGGCGGGCGATGGAGGGGTCGTTCAGCAGAATGTCCAGACAGGTACCGAAGGGAAGCTTCTGTGTGGCGCTGACCTTGACCCAATCCAATTCCCGAAAGAGCACGGGCACGCGAGAGGGCACGTAGGCATAGGTGAATGGCACTCCCTTGCCCAACGCTTCTTCGAGATCCGTAAGCGGAAAACCCGAGTCGACGGTCAGGAAGGCGCGTTCAGGATTAGCGGTTTCGAGCACCGTGTCTTTGCCGGCACATCCTTTCCGCAGACGATAGCCGAGAACCTGCAGGAGCGGAGCGGCTTCATTGCAGTCGGCGACCCGGATGACATTCTTCGGGCCTGCCAGCATTTGCAGCTCTCGCGCTTGCCGCAGGTATCCCCGCAGCAGCAGGAGGAACTCGGTTGGACTGTCGCCCCGAAACCCGGACAGGTAAACGCGCTGCGAAAGCAAAGGCAGAATCTCGTCCGGCATGGCCTTCTGGCTCATCCCGGCCATCCGCAGGAACGAGCGCAGCGGCCCGGGAATGATGACAGTCTCAGGCGGTATCTCTGGGGGTGGCGGCTCGGGTATCGCCGCTGCCTCCGGCCTGGGGACCGGTTGAGTCGCCGTTGAAGGCGTGGTTTTACGCGGCCTGGATCTCCCAAGTGGGACCTGTCCGCAGCAGAGACTGGCTGCGAATAGGCAGAAGAAGACGGGCAAGGCAGCTACTCGAAGCCTGCGTTCCGAATGCTCGAAACATTGCATTGCCGATTACCTCATAAGCCTGGAGACCGAGCGACAGTGCTCGGCGGAACTGAAATTACTACAGACACTTAGAACAGGAGCCAAGCAGCCGACTGGCCCGACGAGTCCAGAGTCCTGGAGGTTCCTCGCCAAGACATGATGATGAATGGAGGATATCGGACGTCAGGCCAAATCACTGTACACCATTGAAAAACAATTTGTGTCACGGTCTCTTATGGCACGTCTGCCCGCATCGACCGGGACCACTCCGACTGGACGTTCCGGAAGCGCTCGACTGGCGTCCGCTGGCGTCGGGCACAACGTGGGCCGTTGTATGGAAAAACTGGACAGCGGTCACCTGTCTGACGTGGTGGTAGGGCGGTTGGAGCGGGTGTCGCGGTCTGACGCCGGGTTTTCTGGGAACGATGGCTTTGGCCCTTGGCGTGCGCCCTCTGAAGTGGGCTTTTCTTCCTCTTCACCGCTGGGTGAAGAGGGTGCGCTGGCTGGCTCCGAGAGCTGGGCGACTGCGCATCAGCGCTCACACGTTCTCTCAATCCCGATGGGCGTGGGGTACGTATCAGATACGATGCGACGAATTGCGTACGCCAGATTGAAAGTCGAGTAGAGAACGCAGACCCGCCAGCCGCGGGAACGCAAGCGAAAGGTTCGCGCCAGCCAATGTTCACGTAAACGCAATCGCACCAGGATGGGTTTGAGACGGATATGACCGTATGCCTCCGAGCAAGACCATTCTTTCCCTGTGTTTTTGAAGGTGATTCACTGGGGGCATGAATGAACATCCGGTTTCTTCCCTCCCTCGTCGTTCTCGTCGCAGCCGTGCGGAGGTGGCGCAGATCGTGTCCTCTTATCCTCAGAGTGGCTTGAGCCGGTCGCAGTTCTGCCGTCAGCATGGGCTGTCGCTGTCTACTCCCAACAAGCACTGCCAGCGCGCCCGCCAGCGCGATGGTCTTCCTTCGGGGTCGATGAGCCGGTCGCCGGTCCCTGTGGAGTTTCCAC
>JAMFSC010000146.1 GCA_026225095.1 bacterium | reverse complement strand
GTCCGGTGATGGCGACGATGGGAATCGAATCGAGCATGGCGGTGGCGATGCCGGTGACGAGGTTGGTCGCGCCGGGGCCGGAGGTGGCCATGCAGACGCCTATGCGGCCGGAGGCTCGGGCGTAGCCGTCGGCCATGTGGGCGGCGCCTTGTTCGTGGCGGACGAGGATGTGGTGGATGGGGAACTTGCGCAGGGCGTCGTAGATGGGGAGGATGGCTCCGCCGGGATAGCCGAAGATGGTGGTGGTGCCTTCGCCTACGAGGGTGGCCCAGAGGATTTCGGCTCCGGTGAGTTGGGGGTATTGATTTTTGTTGAAACTTTGCATGGCTTACTCCTCTCCAGTACGGCTAATTGCTGCTGCTTAGTACGCAAAAAGCTTGTCATAATGCCCGACCGGGCATAAAGTTGTGCTCATGAAAACCCTTAGCCTAAAGATTCGCCTCCTGCTTTTGGCCTCTACGGCCATTTCGACGTTCCTTGTTCTTCCTAACACACTTCGCGCGAGTTCTTATCCTGCATTCTGCCAATCGGAGTACAACGAATGCCTATCAGAGGCTCACGACGACTATTTGTTTTGCATGTCAGACCCCCCGAGCTGGTATACAACTATCTTCAATCCGACAGGTGACACAAGCCCTGCTGGTTGCGGCTCAGGCTGGTTCTACTATCGCGCATTTTGTGCTTCATCACAGCAGACTTGCCTTACCGGTATCACGCCGCCATGCACGGGTCCGTTGTGCTAGACAGAGCTAAGACACTTCTTGATGCGGCGGTTAACATTGCTATCATTGCGATTGCGTTGGGATTCGTTTTCTTGGTTTACAACAATTTCGTTAGATCCAGAAGTCAGGTACCCGCGCAGTCCGTTTCCTTTCTGAAGGGAGGAGACGCATTCCCTATCGAGAGTCTTAATAAGAATGGCCCCGCGCTCTTTGTTGTAATGCAAACACATTGCCCTTATTGTGAACTGAGTGTGCCTTTCTATCAGCGTCTTACAAGAGACGCAAAACTGAAATCGGAAACAATCAATTTTGTATTTCCTGAAGATGTTGCTGTGTCTTCGGCGTATCTTCATAAGAACTCCTTACCCGCTTCTAGTGTCATGGAAGAGTCTCTGAATACACTTCGTGTTCGCGGAACCCCGACAATTATATTGACTGACACCGGTGGGAGGGTTCGTACGGTCTGGACAGGAAAATTATCTACCGAGGAGGAAAACGCTGTTGAGCAAAATCTTGCAACTAGATAAATCACAAAGCACTGCGATCTTGCGGCATAGATATTCGAGCATTTCTGAATAGCGTTTTCTAAGTGGTGACGGCTCCCAGGCTAGCGGAGCTGACGGTGTTGGCGTATTTGGCGAAGACTCCGCGTTTGTAGCGGGGGGCGGGGGCTTGCCAGGTGGCGAGGCGGGCGGCGATCTCTTCGGCGGGGACGTTGAGGGTGAGTTGGCGGTTGGGGATGTCAAAGGTGATGGTGTCGCCTTCGCGGACGGCGGCGACGGGGCCTCCGAGCTGGGCTTCGGGGGCTACGTGGCCGGCCATGAGGCCGCGGGTGGCTCCGGAGAAGCGGCCGTCGGTGAGGAGGGCTACGGTTTCGGAGAGTTCGGGGATGCCCTTGATGGCGGCGGTGACGGCCAGCATCTCGCGCATGCCGGGGCCTCCGCGGGGGCCTTCGTAACGGATGACGAGGACGTCGTTGGGGTTGATCTTTCCGGCTTCGACGGCGGCGTGGCAGGCGTCTTCGGATTCAAAGACGCGGGCGGGGCCGGTGTGGTGGATGCGCTCGTGGCCGGCTACCTTGATGACGCAGCCTTCGGGGGCTAGATTGCCCTTGAGGATGACTAATCCTCCGGTGGCCTTGAGGGGGTTTTGCAAGGTGCGAATGACGGGTTGGTTGGGGGTCTCGTGGGCCTCGGCGGCCTCTTCGGCGATGGTCTTGCCGGAGACGGTGATCTGAGTTCCGTCGATGAGGTTGGCGTCGAGGAGGCGGCGGGCGAGGACGCGGGAGCCGCCGGCATCCTGGTAGTCCTTGGCGACGTATTTGCCGCCGGGGGAGAGGTCGCAGATGAAGGGGGTGTGCTCGGAGATGCGGTCGAAGTCGTCCATCGAGAGCTCGAGGCCGAGCTCGCTGGCGATGGCGATGAGGTGGAGGACGGCGTTGGTGGATCCGCCCGATGCGCAGACGGCGACGATGGCGTTTTCGAGGGCCTTACGGGTGAGGATCTTCGAGGGGCGGATGTCGTTCTTGCAGAGTTCGAGGATCATGGCGCCGGCGGCGCGGCTGGCGGAGGCCTTGTCGGGTGACATGGCGGGGACTCCGGTGAGGTTGAAGGGGGAGATGCCGAGGAACTCGCCGGCCATGGCCATGGTGTTGGCGGTGAACTGGCCTCCGCAGGCCCCGGGGCCGGGGCAGGCGGCGGCTTCGAGGGCTTCGAGTCCGGCAGCGTCTATCTTTCCTGCGGCAAAGGATCCCATGCCTTCGAAGACGTTCAGGATGGTGATGTCTTTGCTTGAGCCGTCGGGCTGCTTGAGGTGGCCGGGGGCGATGGAGCCTCCGTAGAGCATGATGCCGGGGATGTCGAGGCGCGCCATGGCCATGATGGTTCCGGGCATGTTCTTGTCGCAGCCGGCGATGCAGACGATGCCGTCGAAGAGGTTGCCGCGGGCTACGAGTTCGATGGAGTCGGCGATGACTTCGCGGGAGATGAGGGAGGCCTTCATGCCTTCGGTGCCCATGGTGATGCCGTCGGAGATGGTGACGGTGTTGAACTCCATGGGGGTTCCGCCGGCGTCGCGGATGCCCTGCTTGACGGCGGCGGCTACGTCGCGGAGATGGAAGTTGCAGGGGCCGATCTCGGTCCAGGTGTTGGCGACTCCGATGATGGGCTTGTGCAGGTCTTCCTTGGAGAAGCCGACTCCGCGGAGGTAGGAGCGGGCGGCGGCGCGGCTGGGGCCTTCGGTGAGCGGGATCGAGTATTTCTTCGGGTTCATTTTTTGCCTTCTATGCGTTATGTAACTTCGATGAGAGCTTATTTGGAAGTGGGGCAATCGATCGGGTAGGGCTTGCCGGGAGAGCCTCGGACGCCGAGGCGGACGGTGGTGAAGCCGAGGGTGCAGAGCTGGTCGCGGTTGAGGGTGAGGAGTTCGTTGAGGAAGGTCTTCTGGCCCTGGTCGGTGGCGAACTGGTAGGAGATGGCGTCGAGTTGGTCTGTCGGCTCGTCGACGGAGAAGCGGATGTCGGCGCGCTGCTTTACCTGTTTGGCGGTCTCGGTGAGGGAGTAACGGATGCGGGCGGCGGATTGGCGGGCTTTTGAGCCGTCGGGGTCGGAGGCGGCTTCGTCTTCGGTCTGCCAGCCGTCGGTGGAGTCGAAGACCAGCACGGTTGCGCCGGACTGGGTGACGGTGTCGGCTCCGTCGGCGTTGCGGTTGCCGCCTTCGCCCCAGTGGTAGCTGGCGGAGCGATGGATGCTGGAGCCGCAGGGGTCGGGGCCGGAGGGGATGTACATCTCGCGGGCGCAGCGGGGGCCGCGGTAGATGTTGAAGACTCCGGAACTGTAGCCGGGGCGGTCGAAGAGGGAGGCGGTGGGTTGGAGGCCGAGGTCCCTGAACTTGCCGGAGCGGGCCATGGTGCGGAGGTGCCAGAGGAGCGATTTGAGCTGGTCGTCGGTGGTGGTCTCGGGTACGACGAGGATGGTGGGCATGTCGATCTTCTGGAGGAAGAGCTTGAACGGGGGGTGGGATGCGGCGAGTTGGGCGGCGTTGGCGCGGCCGGTTGCGTCCATCACAGGGCCTGGTTGCGGGGCCGAGGTGGTGGCGGGTTTTGGGGGCGCGGGTGTGCTCTTGCAGCCGGTGGCGAGGGCCAGGGCGAGGCAGAGGAGAACGGTCGGGCGCGCGGGTTGGAGCTTCATCTTCATGCGTTGGTGGTGGCGCGGGGGGCGAGCCAGAATTCGTTGTCGTGCTGGGTCTCGTAGGCGTTGAGTTCGGACTCATGACGCAGCGTGAGGCCGATGTCGTCGAGGCCGTTGAGGAGGCAGTACTTGCGGAAGGGGTTGATCTCGAAGGTGGCGGAGAAGCCTTCGTCGTCGGTGACGGTTTGCTGTTCGAGGTTGATGGTGATGGTGTGGTTTGGGTTCTGCTGGCTGCGGTGGGTGAGGAGGTTGACGTCGGCTTCGGAGAGGCGGACGAGGATCATGCCATTTTTGCCGGCGTTCGAGAAGAAGATGTCGGCGAAGGAGGGGGCGATGACGGCGAGGAAGCCGAAGTCGGTGAGGGCCCAGGCGGCGTGCTCGCGGGAGCTTCCACAGCCGAAGTTCTTGCCGGCGATGAGGATCTTCGCGCCTTTATATTCGGGCTTGTTGAGGGGGAAGGATTCGTCCGGCTGGCCGGTGTTCGGGCCTTCCTGGATGCGGCGCCAGTCGAAGAAGAGGAACTCGCCGTAGCCGGTGCGCTCGATGCGCTTGAGGAACTGCTTGGGGATGATCTGGTCGGTGTCGATGTTGGAGATGTCGAGGGGGGCGGCGGTGGAGGTGAGGACGTTGATGGCGATCATGATTGTCTCGCTTCGTTGTTATAGAGGATGTAGATCCGATTGTGTTTGACCTCTTTGAGCGTGACGTTCCGTTCGTCTACGCAATCTGGACAGGCGATCAGAAGGTGTTCACTGTCTTTCCACGAGACTGTTATCTTTGGTTGGCCGCGGTAGTAGGAGAAGACTCCGCCGTCACCTTGTCCGAAGGGCTTACCGTCAGAGGTCAGGAGCCGTACAGTTGTAATGTTGGCGACCGTCGCTCCATAGTCCTCTTCAATCACCTGCGCGGTTATCCTTTGCAAGTCGTTGCCCCCGTCCTGAGGATTTGCGACGCTCGATATCACTCGAATACCATGCTCGGGGTTGCAACCGCACAAGCCACAGTAGAGTGCTGTGAGGATGACGATGCCGACGGATCTCGGGGAAAGAGTCATTTGAACTCCCACGCGCGGATGTCGGTGAAGTGGCCGGTGATGGCGGCGGCGGCGGCCATCTGGGGGCTGACGAGGTGGGTGCGACCGCCGCGGCCCTGGCGGCCTTCGAAGTTGCGGTTGGAGGTCGAGGCGCAGCGTTCGCCGGGGGCGAGGATGTCGGGGTTCATGCCGAGGCACATGCTGCAACCGGGCTCGCGCCAGTCGAAGCCTGCGGTCTTGAAGACCTGGTCGAGGCCTTCGCGTTCGGCCTGGGCTTTGACGGATTGGGAGCCGGGGACGACCATGGCGCGGACGGTCGTGGCGACGTGGTAGCCGTTGACGACGGAGGCGGCGGCGCGGAGGTCTTCGATGCGGGCGTTGGTGCAGGAGCCGAGGAAGACGGCGTCGATCTGGATGTCTTCGATGGGGGTTCCAGGTTTGAGGCCCATGTACTCGAGGGCGCGCTCGAAGTTCTTCTGGTCGGCTTCGCTGGCATCGGGGTTGGGCAGGGGGACGGTGTTCTTGACGCCGGTGACCATGCCGGGGGAGGTTCCCCAGCTTACGGTTGGGGTGATCTGGGCGGCGTCGAGGTGGAGTTCGCGGTCGAAGGTGGTTCCTTCGTCGGTGGGGAGGGTGGTCCAGTGGCGGACGGCTTCGTCCCAGGCTGCGCCGGTGGGGGAGAAGCGGCGGCCCTGAAGGTAGGCGAAGGTGGTGGCGTCGGGGGCGATCATTCCGGCGCGGGCTCCGGCCTCGATGCTCATGTTGCAGATGGTCATGCGGCCCTCCATCGAGAGGGCGCGGATGGCGGTGCCGGCGTACTCGACGACGTAGCCGGTGGCTCCGGCGGTACCGATCTGGCCGATGATGTGGAGGACGATGTCCTTTGCGGTGACACCGTAGGGGAGGTCGCCGTCGACGGTGATGCGGAAGGTCCTGGGCTTGTCCTGGGGGAGGGTCTGGGTGGCCATGACGTGCTCGACCTCAGAGGTTCCGATTCCGAAGGCGAGGGCACCGAAGGCTCCGTGGGTGCTGGTGTGGGAGTCTCCGCAGACGATGGTCATGCCGGGCTTGGTGAGGCCGAGTTCGGGTCCGATGATGTGGACGATGCCCTGGCTGGGGGACTGGACATCGTAGAGTTCGACGCCGAACTCGGCGCAGTTTTTGCGCAGGGCTTCGATCTGGCGGGAGGCGATCTGGTCGGCGATGATGAGGCGGTCCTGCACGCTTGAGGTCGGGACGTTGTGGTCGACGGTGGCGACGGTGCGATCGGGGCGGCGGAGCTTGCGTCCAGCCATGCGGAGGCCGTCGAAGGCCTGCGGGCTGGTGACCTCGTGGACGAGATGGAGGTCGATGTAGAGGATCGAGGGCTCGTTGGCGGGGGCGGCGACGAGGTGCTGCTGCCAGACTTTTTCGAACATCGTTTTGGGGGTGCTGGTCATGGCTGGGCCTTTTCTTTTGGGGTTTCGGATACTACGCCAAGGGTGTCCGGTGGGAGCGTGTGGGGAGTGCCGTCAGGGTCTACGAGGACGGCGGTGGTGATGTGCTGAAGGTGATGAGAGCCGGGGGCGGGCTGGCCGGTCCAGCGACGGATGGCGGTGAGGAAGGCCGGGGGGATGCGGTTGGGGGCATCGTGGTCCGGGCTGAGGGGCTGGCCGGCGAAGACCCAGAGGGTGTAGGTGGAGGCGGGGTCATCGGGGGTGCGGTCTTCGGTGGTCCAGTCGATGGCGGCGAAGAGGATAGTGGTCTGGTTGAGGTCGACCCAGAGGAGGCCGCGGTTGGAACAGAAGTGGAAGACGCAGCCGGTGATGGAGAGGAATCGGTCCTGGTCGGCGACGATGGGGCCGGGGACGGCGAGGAAGTCGAAGGCGGTGTCGGCGAGGGACTTGCGGGGGCCGCTTGGGGCTCCCCAGAAGGCTTGTGGGGAGGTCAGGTGATGAGCAAGGAATGGTTGGAAACGGGGGTCCTGCAGGAGCTCGTTTTCGCGGCCGTCTTTTTCCTTTTCTGTGGGGGAGTACTGCCAGAGCCACTCGAGGTTGGCGCGCTTTTCCTTCTTCTTGATGGTGATTTGGGGGGAGTGGATCTGGGCCTGCGGGGGCGTCGCCACGATGGTGGTGAAGAGGAGGGCGGCGGCGAGGTGGAGGCGGGTGCGCATGGTCGTCGGGATCGGTTGCGGTGAACGATGGAGACGCAGATTCCCTTCGGGAATGACAGACAGAAGGGCAACTGCAACTGCGAAATACGGGGGTCCCTCCACTTCGCTGCGCTTCGGTCGGGATGACGCAGGTTTTTGCGTGGGAGGGAGTTGATGGGTCTAGACGGCGTGCATGGCTTGGCGGCGGTCGAGGATGTGGGCGAGGGCTTCGTGGACCAGCTTGCCCATCTGCGATGTCGTGACGACGTGATGCTGGGCGGTGGTGCCGCGGGCGATGTCGGCGGTGCGGTGACCGGCGGCGAGGACGTGGAAGACGGCGGATTCAACGGCTGTCGCCTCTGCTTCGAGGCCGGCGGAGTGGCGGAGGAGGAGGGCGGCGGTCAGGATCGCGCCGAGCGGGTTGGCCTTTCCTGTGCCTGCGATGTCGGGGGCTGATCCGTGGACGGGTTCGTAGAGGTTGACCTTGCCTCCGATGGTGGCGGAGGGGAGCATGCCGAGGGAGCCGGTGATGACTCCGGACTCGTCCGAGAGTATGTCGCCGAAGAGGTTTTCGGTGAGCACGACGTCGAAGGAGCGCGGGGTGTTCATGAGGTGCATGGCCATGGAGTCGACTAACTGGTGCTCGAGGGTGATCTCGGGGTAGTCCTTCGCGACCTCGGTGACGGTGGCGCGCCAGAGCTGCGAGACCTCGAGGACGTTGGCCTTGTCGACGCTGGTGACCTTCTTCTTGCGTTTGCCGGCGAGTTCGAAGGCGATGCGTGCTACGCGGACAACCTCGTCCCTCGTGTAGCGCATGGTGTTGATGGCTTCGTTGGTTTCTTTGTTCCACCATCGGGGGGCTCCGAAGTAGAGACCTCCCAGGAGCTCGCGGATGAAGAGGATGTCGACGCCTTCGGTGATTTCGGCGCGGAGGGGGGAGTTTTCGGCGAGGGCGGGGTAAGCGACGGAGGGGCGCAGGTTGGCGAAGCCGCCGAGGTGTTGGCGGATCTGGAGGATGCCGGCCTCGGGCCGCTCGTGAGGCGGGAGGGCGTTGAACTTGTTGTCGCCGACGGCTCCAAGGAAGACGGCGTCAGAGGCGAGGCAGGCGTCGATGGTGGCCTGGGGGATGGGGGTTCCGGTGGCGGTGATGGAGACTCCGCCGAGGAGGGCTTCGGTGAAGGTGAAGTCGTGCTGGCCGAACTCGGCGACGGTACGGAGGATGTTGACCGCTTCGTGGGTGACTTCGGGACCGATGCCGTCGCCGGCGAGGATGGTGATCTTGAGCTTCATGGCTTCTTCCTTGGTTGGACTAGAGAGCAAAGGCGGCTTCCGCCGGGACGTGGGACAGGGACTGCATGATTTCCGTCGCTGCTTCGGACGGGGTGCGGCTGCTGGTGTCGATCGTGAGGCGCGGCGTGGGCATGTGCGCGGCGTCGAGGCTTCCGGCGGCGTGGAGCTGGTCGAAGAGGTCGAGGGAGGTTAGCTTCTTGAACTGGCCGCGGGATGGGTTGTCGAGGCGGCGCTTGAGTTCGGGGAGGGGGCAGGTAAGTTCGATGAAGTCGATCTCAAAGGCTTCATTGCGGGCGGCTTTGAGGAGGTTGGGGACGAACTGGGGGCGGACGGTGGCCTCGGGGGCGAAGGTGAAGATGAGGCCGGGAATTCCGGTGCGGGCGGCCTGGGTGAAGGCGGAGAGCCAAATTTCTTCCCGGAGCTCGACGAAGGCAGGGGAGCCGAAGTCGAAGAGGGAGAGGAGGAGATCGACGGTGAGGTGATTGTGGAAGAGCTTGAAGCCGGTCATCCGGGCGAGCTCCTGGGCTACCGTCAGTTTGCCGGTTGCGGGGAGGCCGTAGAGGAAGAGGAGCTTCATGATTGGTCTCGGGTAAAACAGCAAACGCAGATTCCCTTCGGGAATGACAACCAAAAGGAATGACAGACACAAGGGCAAGTGCAAGGGTAAAGGCAACGACAAAAAAACTTCGACTCTTAGGTGGACTTGGCTGGGATGGGCTCTTCCTTCAGAAGGTTGAGGATGTCTTCGTCGTAGATGACTTTCTTCCGGTCGGCGAGTTCGGTGAAGCGGGTGTAGAGGATGTCGAGCTCGGCGCGGGTGGGACTCTGGCCGAGTTCGGTGAGGCGGTGCTCCAGGGCGCGGCGGCCGGAGTGTTTTCCGAGGACGATGGTGTTGGTAGTGACGCCGACCGAGGCGGGGGTCATGATCTCGTAGGTGAGGGGGTTCGAGAGGACGCCGTGCTGGTGGATTCCGCTCTCGTGGGCGAAGGCGTTCTTGCCGACGACGGCCTTGTTGGGGGAGACGGGGCGGTTGACGATCTCGGCGAGCAGGGTGCTGGTGGGGTAGAGCTGGGTGTGGACGATGTTGGAGGTGTAGGGGAAGACGTCCTTGCGGACGAGGAGGGCGGCTGCGACCTCTTCGAGGGCGGCGTTTCCCGCGCGCTCGCCGATGCCGTTGACGGCGACTTCCACCTGGCGCGCCCCGCCTTCGATTCCGGCGAGGGTGTTGGCGGTGGCGAGGCCGAGGTCGTCGTGACAGTGGGTGGAGAAGATGACGTTCTCGGCGCCGGGGAGGGCCTTGAGCATGCGGAAGATGGCGGCGTACTCGGATGGGGTGATGAAGCCGACGGTGTCGGGGATGTTGATGGTGGTGGCTCCGGCCTGGACGGCGACGAGGACCATCTGCTTGAGGAACTCGGGGTCGGTGCGGGTGGCGTCCATGGGGGAGAATTCGACGTCTTCGACGAAGCTGCGGGCGAGACGGACGGACTCTCCGGCGAGGTCGAGGGCCTGGGCGCGGGAGAGGTTCATCTGGAACTCGAGCTGGATGTCGGAGCTGGAGAGGAAGGTGTGGATGCGGTTGCGCTGGGCGGGAGCGACGGCGCGGGCGGCGGATTCGATGTCGATTCGCTTGGCGCGGGCGAGGGCGGCGATGCGGGGACCGTGGACCTCGGAGGCGATGGCGTGGACGGAGCCAAAGTCTCCGGCGGAGGCGATGGGGAAGCCAGCCTCGATGATGTCCACGCCGAGGGTGGCGAGCTGGTGGGCGAAGCGGAGCTTTTCGGCGTGGTGCATGGTGCAGCCGGGGCTCTGCTCGCCGTCGCGGAGGGTGGTATCGAAGAAGACGATCTGGTTTTTCTGGGCTACGTCACTTGGGTCTGTTGGCATGGCGGTATCGGCTCTCAACGGGGTGCTTCACCCTGGGATGATCATAATGCAGTCTTATGCGGGAGAGAATGAGTATCATGCTTTCTAATGATCGCATTGGACCCGCTGCTCTCGCCCTGATGTCATCGTAGGCGGGTTGGGAGGACGGGGCAAGGCGCGGATAGAGCAAACGTAGATTCCCTTCGGGAATGACGACGAGAAGGCAGGAAGGGGAACGGGTTGGATCTTTTTCAGTTGGAGACGTTTCTGGCGGTGGCGGAGGAGCGAAGCTTTTCGCGGGCGGCGGCGCGTCTGCATCGGACACAGCCAGCGGTGAGTCAGGCCATCGCCAAGCTCGAAGGGGAGCTTGGCGAGGTATTGTTCGAGCGGTCTTCGCGGGATGGGACGCTGACCGACGCGGGTACCGTGCTGCGGGAGTACGCCGCGAAGTTGCTGAATCTGCGGGGAGAGGCGGAGGGTGCGCTCACCGAGCTGCGAGAGCTGCATCGGGGAAAGTTGAGCCTGGCGGCGAATGAGTACACGTGTCTTTATCTGTTGCCGGTGCTCGACGAGTACAGGCGGCAGAATCCCCGGATCAAGGTGGCGGTGCGGCGGGAGCTGGCGAGCAGGATTCCGGACGATGTGCTGATGCACTCGGTGGAGGTCGGCGTGGTTTCGTTTCGTCCGGATGATCAGCAGGTGCGGTCGGTGGTGGTGTATCGGGATGAGCTGCAGTTTGTGATCAGTCCAGGGCATGCGCTGGCGGGGCGGGATGAGGTTTCGATTCGGGAACTGGGGCGGCAGAACTTTATTGCGCATAACGTGGCTTCGCCGCAGCGACAGAAGGTGATCCAGGCGTTCAAACGGCATAAGACCCCGCTGCAGATGGGGGTGGAGCTTCCGACGATCGAGGCGATTAAGCGGTTTGTGGAGATGGGGAATGGGGTAGCGCTGGTTCCGGGGCTGACGGTGCAGGCGGAGCTGCGGAGCGGGTCGCTGGTGCGGGTGAGGGTGCAGGAGTTGCAAATGGAGCGGAAGCTGCGGCTGGTCTACCGGAAGCAGGCGAGTCTATCTCATGCGGCGCGGGCGTTTTTGCAGGTGGTGGAGGCGTATGCCGAGAAGGTGGGGTCTCCTTTCTGCTTTGTGGCCGAGCGTGGGGTGGGGGGCTTGTAGCCGTTCGGGAGAGTTGGCGAAGGTTTTATAGGACGGCGGAACTTATTTTTGCGCGCGTCGTCTGTTGTCTGTAGTGGTAGCGACGGACACTGCCGGCGACGTGCTGCGGCGGTCTGGGATCGATCCGGCACGACGAAGCGAAATGAGGGATGCGATGAGAGTGATTGGAAATGGCAAGGGGATGCGGATCGCTGCGTTGGCGCTCTGTACGGTGATGATGGGTGCGGTTCCGATGCTGGCGCAGGATACTCCTCCGGCACCTCCGACGGCGCAGGATGGTCCCCCGCGCGGTCCGGGTGGCCGGATGGGCGGCGAGCGGATGGTAGAGATGATGACGAAGGAGCTGAGCCTGACGCCGGACCAGGTGACGTCGGTGAAGGCGATCGAGGCGGATTCGCGGCAGCAGATGATGGCGGTGCGGGAGGATACCTCGACTCCGCAGGAGCAGAAGCGGGACAAGATGATGGCGATTCGGGTGGCGAGCCAGGCGAAGATCCGGGCGCTGTTGACCGATGAGCAGAAGGTGAAGTTCGACAAGATGGAAGCGCGGATGCGGGAGCGGAATCGCGGTGGTGGGGGCGGTCCGGATGGACCACCACCGCCTCCTCCACCGGCCCAGTAGGCTGGGCCGAGGGTCTGGGGCTGGGAGATGTTTACCGGCCTTTGGCTCGCGGCAGGATGCGGAGGATGCCGGTGAGACGGGCTTTCGGTGATCGGGATCGCGAGTTGCCGGGGCAGAGGGCGGCGTGCCGGGTTACAATCACTGGAGCGGTTTGGTTGCCTCGTGCGTCCAATCAGTGACGCGGTGCAGGACTTCCCTCGGGAGATCCGGCGCGGAGCGTACGCCGCACGAGACTTCGAGGGGTTTTGGACGAATGAAGAAGATGATGTTGGTGGGTGCGCTCCTGTTGTCCGGAGTTGCGGCGTTTGGGCAGGAGAGCCGGCAGGACGTTAGTTTCAGTGCAACCGGGCTGTTCGCTCCTGCGGTGTATGGGAACGCGGTACAGGAGTATACGACCAAGACGGTGGGTATTCTGGCCAGCTATCGGTACATGTTGACGCCGCACAGCGCACTGGAGGCGAACTACGACTTCGGACAGTACTCGACGCGTTTCGTGACCAGCTCGCTGCCGAACGTTCGGGTGCATACGCGAGCGCAGGAGTTCAGCGCGGCTTATGTCTATAGCCTGAACTTCCATAACTTCAACCCATTCGTTGAGGCCGGTCCAGGCGCGATGTTCTTTTCGCCGATCCAGGATTATGGCTCGACGCAGTTCGATACGAAACGGACCACGGGCATCGGCGGGGTATTCGGAGCAGGTGTGGCGTACGAGCTGAGCCCGAGCTTCGACATTCGGGCAGAGTATCGCGGTTTCCTGACGAAGGCTCCGAACTTTGGAATCGATAACTTCAAGACGAACCGGTATGAGGTGCTTTCATCTCCGGCGATCGGAATTGCTTACCACTTTTAGGATTACCGAAGCAATGATGCGAAGGGGCCCCGGATTCGGGGCCTTTTTGCTGCGCTTCGAGCAGCCTTAGAGCGGATTCGCTAAGGTGTAGGGTTGCACGTTGGATGCCGTGGCGCTCCGGCCCACCTTAGCGACGATGAGACGTGTCGCGAAGGTGGGGCACCCAACTCTATATCAACCGGCAATCCGCCCTAAGCTATCGGTTGGCGCGGGGCTGGAGGTGGTAGGCGACGCCGATGCTGAGCAGGTTCGGGGTGAGGGATGACTGCTGGAAGCTGAACCAGTGCTGGTACTCGTAGTCGGCGCGGAGGTTGAGGTAGGGCTTCAGCTTGAAGTCAGCGCCGATGCCGCCGGCTCCCATGTTATAGGCGAGGTTGGCGACGTTGTCGGGAAAGTTGAAGACACCGCGGCCCACCATGATCTTGGCGTAGGGGACGAGTCGCCCGTAGGTGCGGAGATAGCGGGCTCCGACCTCGTAGGTGCGCTCGGTGGCCTGGTCGGGCTTGCCGACGGCGTCGTTGTAGGGGCTGTAGACCTGGTGAATCTCGAACTCGGCTCCGAGATGCTGCCGGAAGTCGAAGTCGGCGTAGACGAAACCTCCGGTGTAGCGGCTGGCCTCGGTAAGATAGCCGGAGCCGGCGGAGGTGAAGCCGCCTCCAACCTGGAGATCGCCGAGGCGTGAGGCGGTGGTGGTCGCCTGGGCGTGGAGGGACGCTGTTCCGCAGAGGAGGCAGAGAAGGCACAGAAGTCGGGATAAGCGGGCGCACATAGCGTCTCTATCGGACCCGATGAGCGCTTGCGTGAGGGATGCGGGGAGAAAGCATGAGGTGTTCGCCGGGAGAAGGGGTGACGTTGGTGTGGGGAGCGCGTCGAAGTGGAACACAATGCAAACGGGATGGGCCTCGGCTCATCCCGTTTGCATTGTGCTTGTTGTCAGGGCTTGAGCCGTTCTTCGGAAGGGGTGGTTCGCCTCCCTACTTAGCGGCCAGGTGGTCAGACCACAGGGTTCTCAACTTCTAATAAAGTGGTATGAAATCGCCGTTTTTTGCGAGCCTCCTGCATCCATGGTGTTCTAAAAGGGTTAGCGGGTAACGATCGAAATTTCCCAATGTTTCACCAGAAGCTTTTTTGTGCGCGGAATGTGGGCCGTTGCATGGAAAAACCGGACAGCGGGCGCTGATTCGAAAGTGGTCTGCCAGGGTGCGTTTATCGCGCGGATGAAGTGCGTCGGGAACCCCTGAGCCGGTTCGCAGTCCGGCACGCGGATCCGGGACCGAGGCTCCTATGTGGCGGGCCTTCTGCCTTGAAAGCCACAGTGACCGGAAACTACAGCAACCAGGCAAATGCTCTAGCGGATTGGGTAATGATATAGAGTCCGTGGCCCGGTGTTGTGGCGCTCCGGCCCACCTTAGCGACGATGAGACGTGTCGCGAAGGTGGGGCACCCAACTC
>JAMFSC010000145.1 GCA_026225095.1 bacterium | reverse complement strand
CCCCACAACACCCCTCTGCGGATAGCCCTCAGTTCCCCACGAAATAGAAGTTGCACCAGAAGACGCATCCACCCCATCAAGACGCGCCCTCCGCCACGTTTCAAGCGTGACCGCTGTCCAGTTTTTCCATACAACGGCCCACGTTCTACCCTTGTTGTTGCTGCGCCATCTGCTGCTGCCGCGTCGGCGGCGGAGGCTGTTCCGGCAGAGCCTGCGCCTTCTCCACCAGGATCGACCAATCCTCCGGCACCGGAAGCTCCTGATCGAGCGAAGGCGTTCCAACTGAAGGAGTTACCCGCACCGCCACACTCAACTCACTCTTCGCCCGCCCCCGAAAAATCCCATGCGTCGGCGGCACATCCGAGTAATCCCGCCCAATCGCCGTCCGAATATGCCGATCCCCTACCACCAGCCGATTTGTCGGGTCAAACCCCACCCATCCAAGCTGCGGAATCAGCACCTCAATCCAAGCATGAGTCGCCGATTGCGACGACCGATCGCTCCCATCTCCATGAAACAAATAGCCGCTGACGTACCGACACGGAATCTTCAGCTTCGTCCGGATCAGCGTAATCATCACATGCGCAAAGTCCTGACAAACCCCTTTTCTGCTCGTCAAAGCCACATCAATCGGCGAATCCACCTTCGTAGACCGCGGAACATAGTCGAAATACTCATAAATCTGCTCATTCAGCTCATGCAGACACATCAACGGATCATCCCTCCGCCGAACCCCCAAATGCTCCGCCAGAGCATCGAGCCGCGGTGTCGGAATAGCGAATTCACTGGGAAAAAGCATCTCCCAGTAGTCCCCCCGTTCAACCATCGCATCCAGTTCCGTCCACGCATCGGGGGCCAGAAACGACGGAATCGAGATCGCCGGCTGCACATCCACCAGCGACTCCGCAACGATCACCAACTGCCCATGCTGCCCTGGAATGTCGAAGTGATGTACATGATTCGAAAGGTGATCCCGGTAACTGAACACCCTGCACCGAGGACTCACCGAGAGATGAAACGTCAGGCAGCGCTGATTCTGGTCGCTCCGCGGATGCATCCGCGTCTCCATCATGCTCTCGCTCACCGGGTTCGAGTACAGGAACTTGGTCAGATGCCGAATCGAGTAGTACATCCCGTCTCCTTTGCGTTTCAGAGTCATCCCGCCAACGCAGCCTGGATCGAATAGTCCACGTAAAGTTCATAGATTGTGTTGTGAATCTCCCTGCACTGCACCTGGATCCCACGCAGATAGGCCACAACATCCTGATTCAAAATCTCATCCACACTCGAGTAGCTCAGCGAGGCCTGCAATCTCCCCGCAAGCCTCCTGAGCGGCTCCGCTCGATTGATCGCGCTATCCTTGTCAATCGCCGTCAACGCCCGCTGCAGCGAGTCGATGGCAAACCGCAGCGAGTGCGGAAAGTCCTCGTCGAGCAGCAGAAACTCCAGGATCCGTTCCGGCGTCAAATCCGCGGTATAAACCTTGCAATACGCCTCAAACGCCGTCGCCGACCGTAGCAATCCCATCCATTCCAGATACTCATTGCCCTCGGCGCTACGATCCGGCTCGCTCCACAGGTCCTCGTGGTAGGCCTCCAGCAGCATCGCCGTCGCCGAGGCCCGCTCGATGTAGCGCCCAACCTGGATAAACTGCCAACCTTCCCCATGGCTCATCGTCGAGTCGCTCACCCCCTGAAACTGGTGCACAGCCTCCATCACCTGCTGCAGAAACTCGTTCGGCTGTTCCGATCCCCCGGCGTTCATGCGGTCCAAACCCGGCTTGGTCACATCCAGATACAGGCTATTCAGCCGATGCCACTGCTCGGTCGAGATCTGTTCCCGCACATGCCGCGCATTCTCCCGCGCGGAGATGATGCACGCCAGGATCGAACCCTTGTAGGTCGTATCGAACGTCAACGTCCGCGTCAGCGAGTAAGGGTCACCGGTCCAGGTCACCTGCTTAGGGCTTCCCAGGACCTGCAGCACCCGCTGCCAGCGTCGTTCGGCCGCCGACTCGTTCTCGTCCAGCATCAGGTTGAGGTTTACCTCGAGCAGACGCGTCGTATGCTCAGCGCGTTCGAGGTACCGGCTCATCCAGTAGAGACTATCCGCAACCCGTGAAAGCAAATCAGCTCCTTCTTCCCGAAAGCCGTCCAAAGCACCGTCCAGGAACCTCCGTGGTTCCCAATCCGTCTCAATGACTCAAAACCCACGTATCCTTGCTGCCCCCGCCCTGCGACGAGTTGACCACAAGCGACCCATCCTTGAGCGCCACCCGTGTGAGCCCGCCCGGGACGATCGTGACCTTATCTCCATAGAGCACATAGGGCCGCAGATCGACGTGCCGTGGCTGCAACTCATCCCCGATCAGGCATGGTGCCCGCGAGAAGGAGATGGTCGGCTGCGCGATGTAGTTCCGCGGATCCGCCTCGATCTTTCTCGCAAACTCCTCTCTCTCTGCCGCCGTCGATTGCGGCCCGATCAGCATCCCGTACCCGCCGCTCTCGCCCACCGCCTTGACCACCAGTTTGTCGAGATTCTTCAGCGCGTACTCCCGCTCCTTCGGTCTCGACATCAGGAAGGTCTCCACATTCTTCAGCACCGGCTCTTCCGAGAGGTAGTACTTGATGATGTCCGGAACGTAGGCATAGAGCGCCTTGTCGTCTGCAACTCCGGTCCCAAACGCATTGGCCAGCGTGACGTTCCCGGCCCGGTACGCATTGAACAGACCACTGACGCCCAGGATTGAATCTCCACGAAACGCCATCGGATCGATGAAGTCGTCGTCCACCCTGCGGTAGATGACATCCACTCTTCGCAGTCCGCTGGTCGTCCGCATGTAGATCACGTTGTCGTGCGTCACCAGGTCGCGCCCCTCGACCAGTTCGATTCCCATCTGCCGAGCAAGGTAGGCGTGCTCGAAATAAGCCGAGTTGAACACCCCCGGGCTCAGCAGCACGATGTTCGGCTCCGGCCGCCCCTCAGGGGCCAGCGACCGCAACGTTCCCAGCAGTAACTGGGTGTAGTTCTCGATCGGCCTCACGTTGTAGCTGCGAAACAACTGCGGAAAGATCCGCTTCATCACCCGGCGGTTGGTGAGCATGTAGCTCACCCCGCTCGGAACCCGCAGATTGTCCTCGAGTACCACAAACTCGCCATTTTCGAGCCGGATCAGGTCCGTCCCGCAGATCGCGATATACACGTTCCGCGGAACCTGCAGCCCGATCATCTGGCGGCGGAAGTGCTTGCAGCTATAGATCACCTCGCGCGGAACGATGCCGTCGTCGAGAATCCGTCCTTCGTTATAGATGTCCTTCAGAAACAGATTCAGCGCAGTAATCCGCTGCGTCAGTCCCCGCTCGACGGTGGCCCATTCCGCGCTCGTGATGATGCGCGGCAGCATGTCGTAGGGAAAGATCCGCTCCGTACCCTCTTCCCGCCCGTACACCGTAAAGGTGATCCCCTGGTTCAGGAAGCTGAGGTCGGCTGCTTGCTTGCGTCGTTGCAACTCGTTCGCCGGCAGGGAGGTGAAGTGTTCCAGCAGCGGCTCATAGTGGGCGCGAAGATCTTCCGAGCTCTCGAACATCTCGTCGTAAGCATGGTCCAGCAGGTAGTTCTTCAGTGCTGGATGGCCGAATTGGGGAGACGTGGCTGGTTGCATGAGGTTCCATGAGTATAAGTCAGGTCCCCATCCGGGGAGACCATTTTCCTGAACCGCACAGCAAAACTGGGATTGCGGGCCATTTATGGATTGATCGACTCTCCATCCAAACCGATTCGGCTCGCAATGATGCGTGGCGTACAGCCGCGCTTCCTTTGTGCCGCATCTGAGTGGAAGGCCTGCTTTCGCTGTTTGTGCTATCCGTCTCCGGCCGTGTAGGCCTGCCCAACGCAGTTTGCGGCCGCTGGGCTGCTGTAACGCTGCAAATCCTTCGAAGAGGCAAAATGATCGTGTTGCACAGAACGCCGGTTCGACCCAGGGTTGCCAGCCGCTTCAAAGGCCGCCTCCTCGCTCTTCTCCTTCTCCTGCTCCTCGCCCCCCTTCCTGCCGGCGCCTACTCCGTCCTCTCGCACGAGGAGGTCGTCGACATGGCCTGGCTCACCAACATCGTTCCCATGCTGCACGCCCGCTTTCCTGGCCTTTCGGATGATGACATCGTGAAGGCCCACGCGTACGCCTACGGTGGCTCCGTAATCCAGGACATCGGCTACTACCCATTTGGCAGCAAATACTTCTCGGACCTCCTCCACTACGTCCGCACCGGCGACTTCGTCTCCGCCCTGATTCGGGAATCCAAAGACGCCAACGAGTACGCCTTTGCGCTTGGTGCCCTGGCCCACTACTGCGGGGACGTCTACGGACATCCCGCGATCAACCGCGCCACCGCGCAGGAGTTTCCCGCTTTGGCCCGGCAATTTGGTCCCATCGTCACCTACGACGAGAACAAGACCGCGCATCTCCGCACTGAATTCGGTTTCGACGTCGTTCAGGTGGCCCGCGGCCGCTACTCCCAGAAGAGCTACCGGGATTTCATCGGCTTCCAGGTCTCAAAGTCCCTTCTCGAGCGAGCCTTCCAGGAGACCTACGGCATCCCAATGGACTCCGTGATGACCCACGAAGACCTTGCCATCTCCACCTATCGCAAGGCCGTCTCCGGCCTCATCCCGCAGATGACCGAAATTGCGGTCGTCAGCTATAAAAGCCAGATACAGAAGGAAGATCCCAACTTCGACAAGGCCAAGTTCGTCTATCGGCTGCGCACCACGGAGTTCGATCAAGAGTACGGAACCCAGTACATTCACCCCGGAGTCCGCACTCGATTCGTGGCTTTCTTGATCCGGCATCTTCCCAAGATCGGGCCGCTCAAGGCACTCAAGCTCAGTATCCCCAACGCCGCCGAGCAGGACATCTACGTCAAGAGCATCAACTCCACCGTCGATCACTACAAGCTGTACCTGGGCGCCGTCATCCCGCCGACTGCGATGGTCCCCGGCCTCGCAGCGCCCGCCTTTCCAGTCGCCCCGGTAAAACTGCTCGCACCCGCAGAGCTCAAACCGCCCGTCGCGAGCAACGTGCCGCCGCCCCAGATCGCATCCGCTGAACCGGACCACACAGGGCCCAAAGCCGCCCCACGCGCCGAGCCCATTCCTGTTGTAACCCCCGCAGCCGCGCCCACGCTTCCCTCAACGGTCGCTGTGGCCCCAGGGGATGTTGCTCCGGGCGTACCAGATTCGAACCTCGTCCAGCCGCAACGCGCCCCCGACCTCCGCGAGGTAGATCTTGACACCGGCAAGCCCGCCCGCTTCGGCGAATATCGCCTCGCCGACCGCACCTATGCCCATCTTCTCGACCAGGTCCTTCACACAAAAGACCCGATCACGGCCGACCTCCAGCAGAGCCTGCAGGACTTCTACGAAGGGCCCCGCGCCGAACCCGCCTGGTACCTGAAGCATCCCAAGGATTGGCAAACCCTGCAGGCTGATCTTGCCGCATTCGAACTGTTGCCCCCTACCCCCACTCCGGAACCCTTGAATCCCGCCGGCATCCCCGCTCTGACTCCGGCGCAGCCGGCCATGCCAAAGGTTACCCCAGCGGCACCGATAGCCCAGCCCGCGAACGCACCTGCGATCTGATCTGAACCATCGCCGCCCCTACCACAGCCCCCCGTCGCCCTCAAGACCAACGGTCCCCATCCGGAACTCCTGGACCCCCTTAACCTTCACGTAATCCACCTGCGCCACCCCACCCTGCTAAACTAGGAAGGACGCGCACTTTCCTCTCAAGCGCCCACCTAAAGGACATACGCCCGCAGTGAGTAATTCCATGTCTTCACCCATCTTCAATATCGCTATCATCGCCCACGTCGACCACGGCAAGACCACCCTCGTCGACGCCATGCTCCGCCAGTCCGGAACCTTCCGCTCGAACGAAGCCGTCACCGACCGTGTCATGGATTCGAACGACCTCGAGCGTGAGCGAGGCATCACCATCCTCGCCAAGAACACCGCGATCCACTATCACGACACCAAGATCAACATCGTCGACACCCCAGGCCACGCCGACTTCGGCGGTGAAGTCGAGCGCGCGCTGAAGATGGTCGACGGCGTCGTCCTGCTCGTCGACGCCTCCGAAGGCCCCCTGCCCCAGACCCGCTACGTCCTCTCGAAGGCCCTCGAAGCCAAGCTGACCCCGATCCTCGTGATCAACAAGATCGATCGTCCCGACGCCCGGCCCCAGGAGGTCGTCAACGAGGTCTATGACCTGTTCATCGATCTCGACGCCGACGAGAGCGTCCTCGAATTCCCCATCATCTACACCAACGGCAAGGCCGGCACCGCCACCATGGACCTCAACGTCCCCGGCACCGACCTCCAGCCCCTCTTCGAGCTGATCATCAAGACGATCCCCGTCTCGACCGGCGATCCCGAAGGCCCGCTCCAGATCCTCGTCACCAACCTCGACTACTCCGACTACCTCGGACGCCTCGCCATCGGTCGCGTCTTCAACGGCACCCTCAAGACCGGCCAGGAAGTCGCCGTCTCGAAGGTCGACGGCTCGCTCCAGAACGTCAAGATCACCAAGCTCTTCTCCTTCGACGGGCTAAAGCGCACCGACATAACCGAGACCGTCACCGGAGACATCGTCGCCATCGCCGGCGTCCCGGGCATCACCATCGGCGAGAGCTTCACCTCGATCGATAATCCGCAGCCGCTGCCGCTGATCAAGATCGACGAACCCACCATCGCCATCAACTTCTCGGTCAACAACTCGCCCTTCGCCGGACGCGAAGGCAAGTTCGTCACCAGCCGCAACATCAAGGAGCGCCTCGAGAAGGAACTCCTCACCAACGTCTCGATCCGCGTCGAAGACACCGGCTCCCCCGAGACCTTCAAGGTCCTCGGGCGCGGCGAGCTTCAGCTCTCCGTACTGATGGAGATGATGCGTCGCGAAGGCTTCGAGATCATGGTCTCCCGCCCCCAGATCGTCACCAAGCGCATCGACGGCGAACTGATGGAACCCTCCGAGATCCTCACCATCGACATCCCGGAGAACTTTGTCGGAACCGTGATCGAGCGCCTCGGGCCCAGAAAGGGCGAGATGGTCAAGATGGCCAACCACGGGTCGGGCCGCGTCCGCATGGAGTTCAAGGTCCCCTCCCGCGGCCTCATCGGTCTGCGTAACGAGATGCTGACCGAGACCCGCGGAACGATCGTCATGAACTCCATCGCCGGCGAATACATCCCCTATCAGGGCGACATTCCTCAGCGCCCCTCCGGAGCCCTCATCTCCGACCGTCAGGGCACCACCACCATGTACGCCCTCGACATGATCCAGGAGCGCGGAGTCCTCTTCATCGGAGACGGCACCGAAGTCTACGAAGGCATGCTCGTCGGCGAGCACTCCCGCGATAACGATCTCGACGTCAACGCGGTCCGCGAGAAGAAGCTCACCAACATGCGCGCCTCGGGTTCGGACGACGCCGTCCGCCTCGTTCCGTTCAAGCTCCTCACCCTCGAGCAGTCCATCGAGTTCATCGCCGAGGACGAACTCGTCGAGATCACCCCCAAGAGCCTCCGCATGCGCAAGAAGGTTCTGCAAGCCAATCGCCGACCCAAGCGCAGCCAGTCCAGCTCCGGCGAATAACCCACATCACCGAGCAATAAAACGGCTGGACCCCCATCGGGGTCCAGCCGTTTCCTTTGATCACCTCAGCTGCTATCGTACGTACACCGTCTTCTCTTAGCCCGCTAACTTCGTCTCGCGCTCCAGCGCTTCATGGATCAACATTCGAAGATAAGTCTGATATCGGATACCCTTCTTCTCCGCCAATGTCTGGGCTTGAGTGAAGTCTTCCGGATCGATCTCGATGGAGGGAGGTGTCCGCCTCAAGCCGCGTCGCACCATCGCTCCCGTCGTCACCCGCCCCTCGTCCATCGCACGGATGAACTCTTCCCCATGCGCCTCGCGGTTGTCGAACCACCACTGTGCCTCGGCGGCCTCGCTCTCGAAGGCAGGAAGTATTTTCTTCGTTGATTCACTCATGCCTGCTCCTATGGAACGCGAGAAATCTGGACTTTTGCAACCTGCTGGCGTCGAAAGCGGTGACGACTCGGAGCATTTCGCCTCGAATCGTTGTT
Source organism: bacterium (assembly GCA_026225095.1). Taxonomy (GTDB): domain Bacteria; phylum Acidobacteriota; class Terriglobia; order Terriglobales; family Acidobacteriaceae; genus Edaphobacter. The sequence goes on along the minus strand of JAMFSC010000145.1, from coordinate 561 downwards.
ACCACAAACAGGATACGCCCGGAGTCCGTTGTCCCCAACTCTTCAAAACGTTCTTCACCCGAGATCACGTAGTGATCAAGTTCGAGCGTGTCGGCATTGAAAGCTTCCTCGACTTCGTATGGCTCAACGTCATGCAGAGCGATATGGTTGCGGTTCGCGTCGTCCCAATCGAACTTCAACACGAGGTTTCTCCTAAATTAAACATCAAGAGGCCGCGAGATTGCGGCCTCCTGACTTCGTAAATAGAAGCTACCCCTTGGCTGTCGCAAACCGCTTGTTAACTTCTTCCCAGTTCACGGTATTCCACCATGCCGCCAGGTAGTCTGGCCGCTTGTTCTGGTACTTCAGGTAGTAGGCGTGCTCCCAGACGTCGTTGCCGAGAATGGGATAAAGTCCGGTTGAAATCGGATTGTCCTGGTTCGGTGTGGTGACGATCTTCAGCTTGCCGCCTTCGAAGACCAGCCAGCCCCAGCCTGAGCCAAACTGCTTGGCCGTCGTCTCGTTGAACGTCTTCTTGAACGTCTCGAAGTCGCCGAAGTCCGCCGTGATCTGTTCGCCGAT
>JAMFSC010000144.1 GCA_026225095.1 bacterium | reverse complement strand
TGAGGAGGGGAACCTGACACGGAGCTGGGCTCGGGCTTCATCGAGGATCTGCATGACCTGTGTGGATTTTTCGTGGGTCAGGATCGGGCTCTCGTCGAGACCCTTTCGGATCAGATCGCAGAAGTGCTGGGTCTCGTAGTTGAAGCCGTTGCCTTCGATCGGTTCGTTCAGTTCGACGATGTGGCCATCGGTGTAGCGGATGGTGGCGTGGACTGGATTCCACCAGGGACAATGGATGGTGACGTGGCCTCCGGGGCCGGCCAGGATCGCGTGGCTCGGCGTGGAGAGGTCCAGTCCGCAAAACATCTGTGCGACGCCGTTGGCGTGCCTGGTCTGGATGGTGGCGAAGGCGTCCACCCCGGAACCGGAGAGGCGGCCGAGGGCTTGTACTTCGGTGGCCGGGCCGAGCCAGTCGACGGCCAGAAAAGCGTGGTAGACGCCGATTCCCATCAGGCTGCCACCACCGCTTTCCAGATGCCAGGAGGGGTGATCGGAGGGGACATCGGGGATGGAGTTCCCGGCCTGGACGAAGCGGATGGGACCGATGGGCTGGCGTTCGAGATGTTCGCGAAGGCGACGGTAGAGAGGGAAGAAGGGAGGCTTCATCGCCTCCATGAAGAGGAGGTTTTGGGCGCGGGCCAGGGTGAGCAGATGCGCGAGTTGGGGTGCGTCGAAGGTGACAGGCTTTTCGCAGAGGACGTGTTTGCCGGCGTGGAGGGCGGCTTCGGCGTAAAGGGCATGGGTGTCGGGGAGGGTGGCGATGTAGATTGCGTCGACGTCTGTGGTCGTGAGGTGTTCATCGAGAGTCTTGCAGGGGTGGGAACGATATTCAGCAGAGAAGCTGGCTGTGGTCGTGGCGTTGCGACCCCATACAGCATGGAGCTGCGCTCCGGGGACAAAAGGAAGTGCCGCTGCGAAACGGCGAGCAGCGGCACCGGAGCCGATGATTCCCCAGCGGACGGGCTGCTTCATAGATAGTGCTCGATCCAATCGGTGCGGTTCCTTCCGGATGCTCGCTTCAGACTAATACGATGCTGGGCTTGCTGCTGCCATGTGCGGCAGACGGTCGGGGGTAGGATGGATGTGGAATGGAACAGAAACCGTATCAACCGATCGTCTTCGAACTGTGCGTGGAGAGCCTGGAGGCCTGCCAGACGGGGCAGGCGAGTGGAGTCGATCGCATTGAACTCTGTTCGGATCTTCGCGTTGGTGGTGTGAGTCCGGAGCGGTCGCTCGCGGTGGACGTGATGAGCGAGATCCGGGTTCCGATTCACATGATGCTGCGGCCGAGGGCGGGGGATTTCGTTTACTCCGATGCGGAGTTTGAGCGGATCTGCGAGGATCTTCGCTTTGCGCGGGAGGTGGGTGCGAGCGGCGTCGTCTTCGGCATGTTGCATGGGGATCGAACGGTCGATGAGGAGAGGGCGGCTTTGCTGGTTGAGATGGCGGGAACGATGGAGACGACCTTTCACCGGGCCTTCGATGAGAGTCCGGACCTTGAAGAGGCACTGGAAAGGGTGATCGCCGCGGGTTGCGGACGAATTCTTACGTCAGGCGGGGCGGCAGATGCCGTGGCAGGGGCGGAGAGACTCGGACGGCTGGTGGAGTTGGCGGATGGACGGATTCAGATCGCGGTTGGAGGTGGGGTTCGGTTGGAAAATGTCCTGGAGCTTGCGCGTTCCACCAAAGCGCGGCAGTTTCATGGTTCGCTGCTGCGTGGGGGATCTTCAGCGAGCGGGGACCGGACCGTTCATGGGGAAGATGTGCGTGCGATGGTGCGAGCGTTGCGGGGGATTGCGTAGTGCGCTCGGAGAAGGACTTGTTGCGGAGTTGAGATCTGATTCTGTTGTTGTCTCCTGACGCAGGCGGCTGCGCTGTCAGGTTTCGGTGGACTTCTTCGGTGTCCACTTCTTGCGCGGGGCTTCGGGGGCGGCCTCTACAGCGCTCATCGGTTCTGGCGGCGCGGGGTCGGATGGCGTTTTCGCTGGTTCGCTCGGGGCGGCTGCGGGGGCCAGTTGTGTTTCCGGAGGGGCGCCGATGGGGGGAACGGCCTTCGCTGTCCACTTCTTGCGGGCGACAGGGGTAGCGGCGGGATCTCTGACCTCCTGGCTTTCGCGAAATGGAGACTCCCTGGGGGTGGAGGGCGGGAGTGGCGGTTCGGCTGATGAACCGGTGGGGAATTGAAGTTGGCCTCCGAGTACCGGGAGGGATGCTGATTGATCTGGGAGAACGACGGGATTTGGAACGATACTTACAGGCTTGGGAGCGATGCCCTTCGATCTGAGGACTCCTTCGAGGAGAAGCTCGGCTACATCCTTAATGACGATGGGTTCGGATGCTTCGTTTCCTTTGAGCGGAGTGCTGCCGAGCATGCTCTTGCAGAAGGGGCAGCCTACGGCGAGGACCTTCTCGGGGGGGGCTGAGGCGTGGAGGGTCTGGGCGGCTTCGCGGAAGCGATTGTCGGAGATGCGCTCGTCTCCTTCTTCCTCCTCCTTCCAGAACTGGGCTCCGCCGGCTCCGCAGCAGAAGGAGTCTTCGCGGGATCGGGGCATTTCGACGACATCGTTCGAGAGGATGTTGAGGAGGTTGCGTGGCGCATCGTAGACGCCGTTGTGACGGCCCAGGTAGCAGGGATCGTGATAGGTGACGGTCGCTGCCGATGGGGTGGAGGGGAGTTTGTTCGCGGCTACGAGGGTTTCCAGGTACTCGGTGTGATGGACGACCTTGTAGTCGCCGCCAAGCTGGGCGTACTCTTTGCCGATGGAGTTCAGGCAGTGGGGGCAGCTGGCGACGATGAGTTTGGGCTTGAGGGTGTTGAGAGTGGAGATGTTTTCGTCGGCGAGCTGGCGGTAGAGGAGCTCGTTGCCGGCGCGGCGGGCGCTGTCTCCGGTGCAGCACTCCTTCTTGCCGAGGACCGCGAAATTCACTTTGGCATGGTCGAGGAGCTGGACGAAGGCACGGGCGGTCTTCTGGGCGGACGGGTCGTAGCTGGCGGCGCACCCAACCCAGTAGAGGACGTCGGGTGAGGGATTTTCGTCGGTGGTCTTGATCGCTATGTCGAGGCCCTCTGCCCAGTCGAGGCGCTTGGCGCGGTTGATGCCCCAGGGATTCTGCGCGCGCTCCATTCCGCGGAAGGCGGTCTGAAGCTGGGTGGGGAACTCGCCCTCGATCATGACCTGGTGACGGCGGATGTCGAGGATGTCGAGCATCTGCTCATCCTGGACGGGACAGACCTCCATGCAGGCTCCGCAGGTGGTGCAGGCCCAGGCCGCCTCCGGGGAGAGGGCGAATTGGAGGAGCGGGTGTGGGCTGGCGGAGCCTGTTTCAAAGGGAGAGAGTCCAGGGCCGGACGCGAGTTGGTTGAGCTCCATCCGCTTGTTGATCTCGAGGGCGGCGGGGGAGAGGCTCTTGCCTGTGGCGGACGCGGGGCAGACGTCCTGGCAGCGGTTGCACTGGATGCAGGCGTAGGCGTCGAGGAGACGGGGCCATGCGAGGTCTTCGAGGTGTTTGGCGCCTGCGGATGGCGCTTCCGCCTCGAGGTTGAGGTCGATGGGCGGGATGACGCCAGAGGATGGACGGCGGGACACCGCGTACTTGGCGGGTGCCATGAAGATGTGGATGTGCTTGGTGTAGGGAAAGTAGGCCAGGAAGGCAAGGACGCTGCCCAGGGCTCCCCAATAACCGAGGATCCGGAGGTCATAGGCTTGAGCGAATGGGATGAGATGGCTTAGCAGGGTGGCGAAGGGCTGGTAGGGATCGGGACCGTCGAGCGTGAGGTTGGCGGCGGCTCCGATGGCTCGGCTGCCGACGTGGAAGAGGATAAAGGCGGAGACGATCAGGGAGTCACGGGAGATGCGGTGGCTCTGGACGGATGGATGGAGGAGTGTGCGGGGATTGAAGCGGAAGTCGCGCCGGCTGGGGAGGAAGAAGCGGCGGATGACAAGGGCGAGGACTCCGACGAGGACGAGGAAGCTGAAGGCGTCGGCGAGGAGGAGGTAAGCGACCGTGGAGGGGTTGGTCGGGTGGAGATCGAGGGGGTAGAAGCCGTCGATGGCGTCCACAAGGTTGACTAGTCCGTAGAAGACGAAGCCGTAGAAGATGAAAGAGTGAAAGAGACCGATGGTCGGGCGCTTGCGGAAGGTGCGGCTTTGGGTGAGGGTGGTGAGGAGAGCGTAGCCGAGGCGCTCGGGGAGGCGGTCGAAGCGGGGTTCGGGGTCGGGGCGGCCGCGCCGGATGCGGCGGTAGAGACGATAGAAGCCCCATGCTCCCCAGGCAACGGTGACGAGAGCGAAGAGGACGAAGGCGATCTTGCTGGAGAGCGGGAGCATCGGCTGCGGGTCCTCTTGGCGGTTACTTCTTCAGTTCGGCGAGGATGGCTGGGACGAGCTGCTGGACGTCGCCGACGATGCCGTAGTCGGTGATCTTGAAGATGGGGGCTTCTGCGTCCCTGTTGATGGCCACGATCAGCTTACTCTTGTTCATTCCGGAGAGGTGCTGGACGGCTCCGGAGATTCCGATGGCGATGTAGACGCTGGGCTGGACGGTCTTGCCGGTCTGGCCGACCTGCTCGGCGTAGGGTCGCCAGCCGGCGTCGACTACGGCTCGGGTGGCTCCGATGGCTGCTCCGAGGCGATCGGCCAGGGGTTCGATGAGGGCGGTGAAGGCCTCGGCGGTTCCGGCTCCGCGACCTCCGGAGACGACGATGTCGGCTTCGGTGAGGGAGACTCGATCGGTGCTCTCGGTGGTCTTGCCGGTGACCTTGAGCCGAGCGGTTGGGAGGTTGAGGTCGACGTCCCACTGCTCGGAGGGAGATGGAAGCGACGCGGCGGGAGCGAAGGCTCCGGGCTTGATGGTCGCGACGATGATGGGGGCTTTGGCGGAGATGGACTCGGTCACGCGGGCGAGATAGGTGTAGCGCTGGGCGTGAAGGGAACCAGCTTCGTCGTGGAGGCTGATGATGTCTTCGAGGAGCGGCGCGTCGAGGCGGATTGCGACGCGCGGGCTGTACTCGCGACCGCTGCGGCTTGCACCAATGAGGATCGTGTGGGCTTCGCCCTCGCGGGCGATCTGGACGATGGCAGCGGTCCAGAGTTCGGGATCGTACTGGGCTAAAGCGGGCGTCTGGGCTACAAGAACCTGATCGGCGAAGCGGGCTGCTTCGGCGGCGATGGCGAGGATGTCGCTGCCGAGGATGAGGGCGGTGACGTCGCCTGCGCGGTTGAGGGATCGGGCCGCGGTGAGGAGTTCGAGGGTGCTTTTGGCGAGCTTGCCGTTGGCGTGTTCGGCGACTACGAGGATCATGCGATCACCCTGGCTTCGTTGCGGAGGAGGTTGATCAACTCTGCGGCTGCGGCTTGCGGGTCTTTGCCATCGAGGATTCTGAGCTTGCGGCTCTTCGTCTGGATCTCGGCGCGTTCGAAGGAGACCGTGGGAACGACGTCGAAACGGTCGAGCGTTTCTTTGCGGGTTTCCTTCTTCTTTGCCTTCATGATTCCGGGGAGGGTGGGGTAGCGGGGTTCGTTGAGGCCTTGCTGGGTGGTGATGACGGCGGGGAGATCGAGGGTGAAGGTCTCGCTGCCCTCGTCGACGTCGTGGCGTCCGGTGAGGGTTCGGCCGGAGAGCGCGAGGGCGGTGGTCCAGGTGGCCTGGGGCCAGTTGAGCCGCTCGGCGGTGGCGGCTCCGAGGGCGTGGGAGTCCCAATCGGCTTGCTGGCCGCCGGTGAGGATGAGGTCGGCGGATTCCTCGGAGGCGAGTGTGGCGACCACCTTGCTGAGGGCGAGCGCGTCGAGGGCCAGGTCGGTCTCGACGTGGATGGCGCGATCGACGCCCATGGCGAGAGCGGTGCGGAGGGCGTCCTGGAGACGGGCGGGACCGACCCCGATGGCGATGATCTCGGCTTCGGCTCCCTGTTCGCGGAGGCGAAGGGCCTCTTCGACGCCGTACTCGTCCATGGTGTCCATGACCAGCTTGCTGGATGCGAGGGCGACGGCGTTGTTCTGCACGCGGACGGTCTCTTCAGCGTCGAGCACCTGGCGGATGAGGGTGAAGATGCGCATGTCTGTATCTTGCTCCTGAACGCATGAAGAGGATGTGTTTCGTCTCCCGGAGGATACTGAATGACTATTCATTCCGTCAACGGACGAGTCGATGCCGAACGGCTTGCATCGGAGGAGGGGTGTCCTCTTTTCATCTCCGGCGGATATTTGGCTTGTTATCAATGACATCGATAACGCGGTTCGGGGGTGTTCCGCCAGCGGAGTTAGAGGCGGCCGTTACGGGGGAGGTCGCGTTCTCCGCGGAAGGGCATGCTGATGATGAGGGCAGTGGCGGGTTCCGGGCTGGAACACTGCATGCGGCGTGGGGCTCCGGCGTCGAGGAAGGCGACGTCGCCGCTTTCGAGGAGCTCGGTGCGGCTGCCGAATTCGACTTCGAGGGCTCCGGTGAGCATGTAGATCATCTCGTGTCCCTGGAAGACGCGGGCTTCGAAGGGTGGGGCGTCGCTGTCGGGAAAGAACTCGGCGAGGCATGGTCCGAGGCTGCGGTCGGGGACAAGGATCCCGAAGCTTTCGGCGATGTGGGAGGGGTTGGTGGGGCGGGGCTGGGGGAGGCGGACGCGGTCTTTGCGGCGCTGCATGCGGAAGAAGCTGTGCTTTTCCGGCTGGAAGAAGTAGGACAGGTCTTTGCCAAAGGCGAGCGAGAGGCGGGAGAGATTGCGGAGGGTGGGAACGACGCGTCCGGTCTCGAGCTGGGAGAGGAAGCTGGCGGAGAGGCCGGTGAGTTGACCGAGCTCAACGAGACCCATGGAGCGTTTGAGGCGTAGTTGCTTGATTCGGCTGCCGATACGGCTTTCGCCGATCATCAGTTCTACGGCGTCGGGGTCGACTGGTTCTATGTCCATATGTGGTGATTGCATGAGATTTGGATGCGGAAATGCGGTTTGGAGTTTGGGCGTGGGGTGACACGGATCCTATGCGGGAAGGGTAGACGGGGGGGCGAGGGTAGCTGCAAAGGGCGAAATGCGCTGGTTCGAATGTGGGCCGTTGTGCGGTAAAAACGGTCAGCGGCCGGTCGGGGATGCCGGGTCTTCCGGAGCGATCGAGGCGAACTGCAGATTCCCTTCCGGGATGAGAGAAAGGAAGGGATGGCCAGGCGCAGACCGGGAGCGAGTTAGGTTTGGCGAAACGTCGTTTTCAGACCCGTTTTCGGGGCGGTGGTCACCGACGAGCGGACTTGGCGTCACTTATCCGGCGCCCCTGAGTGAATTGCGATTTTCCAACAATCACAAGTTGAAAGGAAGTATGCTTTCTCCGCCACGCTTCGCCGGCAGCCGTATGGGGGCGGGAGAACGAGAATCGACAGAAGACACTGTTAATCGGAGATGGAGCGTCAATGAGCAGCGTGCAAATCGAGCAGACGAGCTATGAGATGCCCCCGCACGAGGGGATCAGCATCGCGCATTTTCTTACGGTTGGAAATATCGAGCGATCGGCTCGCTACTACGAAACGGTCTTCGGCGCACGCATTCTGAGCATGGGTGACGGCAACGCTCCTGCGTACCTTCAGCTTGCGAATATCTGGATGATTTTGAACGTCGGGGGAGGCCCGACACCGGACAAGCCGACCGTAACGCTCAGCGTCCCCGACCCGAATCACATCAACAGCTTTTTGAATCTCCGCGTTGCGGATATCCAAGCGTGCTATGAGTTGTGGAAGAGTCGCGGAGCGGAGTTCCTTACGGAGCCGATTCCCAAGTATGGCGAGATTCGCTGCTATATCCGTGATCCTGACGGTTATTTGATCGAAGTTGGGCAGAGCACGGATCTCACCTACGGTTGAGGCTCGGCTGGCCTGCGCGGGGCGTCTCGCCTGGATTCTGACTTACTTGTTATAGTTCGGGATGCACGTCGTTCGGGCCCTGGAACTTTCCTTGATCAGGAGAACTCACCATGTCCGGAATCTCTACGAAATCTGTGGCACAGCAACATGGTCAGAAGGTTGGACGACGCACCTTCTTGAAGACGACCGCTGGTTATGCGCTGCTTGCGACCGCCGCGGGAGTGCTGGCGGTCCCGGTCGTCGGGGCAGCTAACCCGCAGGACAAGTACACGCTGAAATCGCCGAGCGGAGTTCCATTCTCCGACTTCAGGGGATATGAGGACTGGTCGATCGTCTCTTCCGCCAAGACCGACGTGCTGAAGTCCATTGTTGCCAACCCCTCCATGATCAAGGCCTATCAAGCTGGTGTTCCCGGTGGCGGTCAGACTTTCCCGGAGGGCTCCAAGATCGTAAAGATCCAGTGGAAGACGAAGAAGAGCACGGAGGCTCCCTTCGATGTGGATGTACCAGACGTGCTTGCCCAGGTGTTTGTCATGGAAAAGGACACCAAGAGGTTTCCGAACAACGGTGGAGGCTGGGGATATGCGGTATTCAACTACGACGCTGCATCTGACCAGTTCACGCCTGATTCAAAGAGCCTCTCCGACTGCGGAAATGCTTGCCATACGGCAGTGAAAGGGAAGGACTATATCTTCCACCCCTACCAGAAGCGTTGAACCGCGACTGGGTTCTATATGACGGTAGTCATTGCCGACGTGAAAATCCTGCGCAACACCAGAAGATTACGTATGCGTTCCTCGGGAGCGGGACGGTCGAGTCACGGGTGAAACGCAGATTCCCTTCGGGAATGACAGACAGAAAGGCAGGGGCCACTGCAAGAGCAACGGCAGGGCTCAGCGGGTGACGAGGCTGGTGCCTTCGGTGGCGGCGAAGGTGTTG
>JAMFSC010000143.1 GCA_026225095.1 bacterium | reverse complement strand
GCGAGGCGGTTCCAGGAGTTGATGAGAGCGATTGCGGTCGAGAGCCAGGCGAGTTCGGCCGGCTGGAAGTGAGCGGAGACGGTGGCGTAGTCTTCGTCTGAAACGTGGTGCTCGGAGAGGCGCGTCAGAAGCTCGGTCCACTGCAGAGCCGCTTTTTCGCGATCGGAGAAGACGCCGGCTTCGCGCCAGGCAACGAGGAGGTCGATCTTGGGCGCTGCGATGCCCATGTGGCGCGACTCGTTGATATGGAGCTGGGTGCAGTAGGCGCATCCGTTGATCTGCGAGGCGCGCAGCTTGACGAGTTGCTGAAGCTCGGGCTCGAGCGGTGAATCGGCGACGGCCTTGCTCAGCGTCAGCAAGGCGCTGTTGGCGGCGTGGGCGTAGCTGTCGAATTCTTTGCCGGTGATGCGTGGCTGGCTCATGGTTTGCTTCTTTCTGGGCTCTGCGTGCTTCAGGCCTGGAATGAGGCTGGTTGGACGAGGACCATGCCGGTGGAGGGGGTTACGTCTTCGGGCGCGTTCTGATATTGAGGGCCGACGAAGGCGTAAAGGCTGGCGAGACCGAGGCCACAGAGCAGGATGCCGATAGCGGCGCAGACGTAAGCGAAGCGCTTGCGGGCAACGTTGCCGGGGGTGATGCCCCACTTGGCGGCAAAGAGCCAGATGCCGTAGGAGAAGTGCCAGCAGACGGCGATCATGGCGATGGCGTAGACGGCGAGCATCCAGGGGTTGGCAAGCTCATGCTGGACCTTGGCGAAGGCTGCGCCGGGATGCTCCGGCAGGCTCACGCCGAGGAAGCGCTGGCGCAGGACGTGCTGGATGATGTAGGCGAAAGCGATGTAGCCGGTCCAGCGCTGGGTCATGTACATCCAGTTGCCGGCCCAGGGGTAGTAGACGACGTTGCTCTTGCCGCGCACCGCGATGTAGACGCCGTAGAGCGCGTGGTAGGCCAGGGGGATGAAGATGAATCCCCACTCAAGGACGCGGACCAGCGGCAGGCTATTGAGGAACTTGACCTGGGCGGCGTAGGCGGCGGGGCCTTTGAGCGCTTCGAAGTTAGAGAGGATGTGCTCGATGAGGAAGGCGCCGATGGGGACGATGCCGGAGAGGGAGTGGAGCTTACGCAGGAGGAAGGAGTAGCCGCCGGTGCGGATGGGTTGGACTCCGCGCAAGGGCGCGGCGGCGGGAGGTGCGGGTGGGGCGGCAGCGGCCATCGGGCAGACTCCTTGGTTCTCGTACGCGGGCGCTGGAATTCGGCGCGGCAAAAGGATTATTCCGCCCGGTAAGAAGGGGAGTCAAGGTAAACGGGCGGATCGGTGCGATTAGCGGATGGGTTGTGCGAATTTGGGATCGGCGGCCGGAATGGGGCCGGATTCCATTTGGTTTAGGAGGGCGGTCAGGGCCTTCGCTCGGTGGCTGACGGAGAGACGTTCGTTGGGGGTGAGCTGGGCCATGGTTCTGTCGGAGGATGACGGGACGAACAGGGGGTCGTAGCCGAAGCCGTTGTTGCCCTGGGGGGAGAGTACGATGACGCCTTCGGTGGTGGCTTCGGCGCTGTAGAGAACGGAACCGTTGCGGGCGGTGGCGAGGGCGCAGCGGTAGCGGGCCTGGCGGTTCTGGTGGGGGACGGGCTCGAGGGCGGCGAGGAGGCAGAGGTTGTTGCGCTGGTCGGGGGAGTCGCCCTGGGTGAAGTGCATGTCTTCGGCATAGCGGGCGGAACGGACTCCGGGGGCTCCGGCGAGGGCGTCGACTTCGAGGCCGGAGTCGTCTGCGAGGACGATCTCGTCGGGGGCGAAACGGGAGTAGAAGATGGCTTTGAGGGCGGCGTTGCCGGCGAAGGTGAGCTGGTCTTCTTCGGGGGGCGGGATGTCTCGGATGCCGGGGAGGGGTTCGAGGAGGATCCGGCCTTGCGAGGCGGAGGCGAAGTCGCGGATCTTGCCCGCGTTGGTGGTGGCGACGTAGAGGCGGTCAGGCACGTTCGTTGCTCTCATTGGGAGTGGCGTGAAGCTGGTGCTTCCAGTCGAGGAGTTTGGCGTCGAGCGCGGCTTTTTCCGCCTCGGGGATCATGCCCATGCGCTGGTAGATCATGGAGAGGCTGGTGCGGGCGAGGACGTCTTCGGGTTGAGCGAGGATGAGGGCGTGGGTGGCGGCGAGGGCCTCTTCGCCCTGGCCGGACTGGTCGAGGGCCCGGATGAGGCCGTGGGCGGCGTCGATGTGATGCGGGTTGAAGGCGAGGGCCCGGCGAAGATAGGTGATGGCTTCCTGGAGATTTCCGGCGGCGAGGGCGTCGATGCCCTGGTAGAAGGCGGCGTCTGACTGGGCTGTGTCGGGGGATGCCTCTTTGGGATCATTCGGCATGGAGACAGTATAGGCGGGCGTGTGGCTTCAGAGGCCGAGGCGGAGGAGGTCGTGGATGTGAATGAGGCCGATGGGGGCCTGGTTCTGGTCGAGGACGAAGGCGTTGGTGATGCGGGTGGCGGTCATGTGGGTCAGGATCTCGGGGGCGAGGGCTTCGGGGTCGATGGTCCAGGGATGGTGGGTCATGACGTCTTCGACTGGCGAGTTGGTTGGGTTGTTGCCCTTTGCGAATGCCCGGCGGAGGTCTCCGTCGGTGACGATTCCGAGGAGGGAGCCGGAGGGGGAGAGGACTCCGGTGACGCCGAAGCCCTTGCCGGTCATCTCGACGATGGCGGCGGAGAGGGGGGTGCCGAGGGAGACGAGGGGGAGTCGGTCGCCGAGGTGCATGAGGGTGCGGGCGGGGGTGAGGCGGGCTCCGAGCCGGCCGCCGGGGTGGAGGGCTCGGAAGGCGATGGGGTATTGGCCGGGGGGGTGGGCGCGAGCTTCGAGGATGGCGAGGGCGAAGGCGTCTCCGAGGGCAAGCTGCATGGTGGTGGAGGTGGTGGGGGCGAGGTTGTCGGGGCAGGCCTCGGGGGCGGGGGGGAGATCGAGGAGGATGGTAGCGGCGAGGGCGAGGAGGGAGCGGGGGTGGGCGGTGATGGCGAGGATGGGGATGGAGGAGGCGCGGGCGAAGTCGGTGAGCGGGACGAGGTCGGGGGTGTCTCCGGACCAGGAGAGGGCGAGGAGGATGTCTTCGAGGCCAAGGATTCCGAGGTCTCCGTGGCTGGCTTCGGTGGGATGGAGGAAGTGCGCAGGGGTTCCGGTGCTGGTGAGGGTGGCGGCGATCTTGCGGGCGATGTGTCCGGACTTGCCAATTCCGGTGACGTGGATGCGGCCACGCTTGCGGAGGACCAGGGTGACGGCTTCGGCGAGGTGGCTACCGAGGGGGCCGGTGAGGGATTGGCGCAGGAGCTGGAGACCGGCGATCTCGTGGTCGAGGGTGCGGAGGGGGGAGGAGGGTTGGGTGGGGTCGTTCATCTTTGGCTAAGGACGAGGGTAAATCACGGGGTGCCGGGAGGTCGGATGAGTTGGGTCTTGGGATTGCGTGAGTGGAGTTCGAAACGTACATCGGCCTGAAGTCCACAGTTGAGCCTTGAATGTGCGTATCAGTGAACGCTGGCCGGCTTCGTCCGATCGTCAATCTCGTTGAATATTCTTTGTAATCATTCTAATTTCGAGATCAGGTACCCTATGTAGTATTCTATTTCGCCGAGGGCCGTGTTGATCGTCCACGGGTTCTCCAGGAGTTCTTCATGAACAGAGGACTGAAGTGGAATCTGAGGATGCTATGGACGTTCGTGCTCGCAATCGCGGTTGCAGGCTGTCTTTGCGCACAGGATATCACTGGCAGTTGGCAGGGAACAATCACGACACCGCAGGGCACACCGCATCGTATCATTCTGCGGGTCATACACGGTGACAGCGTAGCGTTCAAGGCAAGGATCTACAGCATCGATCAGGACTTCACCGGCGATTGGGTCGACTCAATCGCCGTGCAAGACTCGACCGTAAGGCTTAAGGCGGGCATGCTCGAGCTTTCCTACGAAGGCAAGCTCAGCGCCGACGGCAAAACCATTACCGGCACATGGAGACAGGGCGGTGCGACCCCTTTTACCTTCCAAAAGACGACCCGGGCAGCCGCGTGGCCCCTGCCCCCCGACCCTTCACCGCACACAGTGCAACTCGTCACCGTTGAGCCCGGCGTCCAGCTCGAAGTCCTCAACTGGGGTGGCACTGGGAGACCTCTCCTCTTCCTCGGCGCTCTGGGCGACACCGCACACGAGTTCGACAAGTTCGCGCCCAAATTTACCGGCAAATACCATGTGTACGGCATCACCCGCCGCGGCTTTGGCGAGTCAAGCGGTCCTACGCCTGACAACGACAATTATTCCTCCGACCGCCTCGGCGACGATGTCTTAGCCGTTATTGCGGCCCTTCATCTGGATAAGCCAGGCCAGCTCAAGCCAGTCCTTGTCGGGCACTCAATCGCAGGCGAAGAGTTGAGTTCTATCGGCAGCCGTCATCCCGAGAAAGTCAGCGGACTTATCTACCTCGAGTGCAGCGGAACTCACTCTTTCTACGATCGCGCCCACGGCGACCTGCATCTCGACATGATCGATGTCCGCAACAAGATCGAGCAGCTTCTGCCGGGCGGCGGCGACCCCTCCGGCCCGATCAAACCAACAGAAGCCCTGCTGGCCGCTCTGCCCCAGCTCGAAAAGGAGCTGCAAGATCAGGTGAAGCTGCAACAAGCCGTCGCGCCACCCACCCCCGTTCCCTCCCTGCCACCAGACCCGCACCCCACGACCGCAAGCGCCTTTGCCGCCATCGTCAGTGGCGAGCATCAATACACCGAGATCAAGGTGCCCAGCCTTGCGTTCTTCGCTTTACCACATGACCTGAGCAGGGTCTTCCCGGGCGACGCCGCCCGCCACGCCGCCGTTGCAGCCGCCGACCTCGGGAGGCAAACCAGACTGGCCAATGCCTTCGAAGCAGGTGTTCCCTCAGCCAAGGTCATCCGTCTGCCTAACGCGGATCACTACATCTTCCGCTCCAACGAAGCAGAAGTGCTCCGCGCCATGAACGACTTCCTCGGCAAGCTGCCTCAACAGTGATCATCGATCCGGCCAAAGGCCAGACGAGCGAAAAATCGCCGATGCACTCATCGACGGGATTGGCGACGATATTCCGTCTGGCGGGATCAGAAGCCTTCAGATTTGACGAGGCGGTCGATGGCGAGGAGGGAGCGGATGAGCACTTCGAACTCTCGGAGCGGGATCATGTTCGGGCCGTCGGAGGGTGCGTGGTCGGGGTCGGGGTGGGTTTCCAGGAAGACGGCGGCGATGCGGGTGGTGACGGCGGCGCGGGCGAGGGTGGGAACAAATTCGCGCTGGCCTCCGGAGGTGGTTCCCTGGCCACCGGGCTGCTGGACGGAGTGGGTGGCGTCGAAGACGATGGGGCATCCGGTCTCGCGGGCCATGATGGGGAGGGCGCGGAGGTCGGTGACGAGGGTGTTGTAGCCGAAGCTGGTTCCGCGTTCGGTGACGAGGATGTTGGCGTTGCCGGTGCTCGAGAGCTTGGCGACTACGTTCTTCATGTCCCAGGGGGCGAGGAACTGGCCCTTTTTGACGTTGACGATGCGGCCGGTGTCGGCGGCGGCGAGGAGGAGGTCGGTCTGGCGGCAGAGGAAGGCGGGGATCTGGAGGATGTCCACGTACTCGGCGACGGGGGCACACTGGTCGGGGAGGTGGACGTCGGTGGTGACGGGGAGTCCGTAGGTCTCGCGGACCTCGGCGAGGATGGGGAGGGCCTCCTTGAGACCGATACCGCGGGAGGACTGGGTGCTGGTGCGGTTTGCCTTGTCGAACGAGGATTTATAGATGAGGCCGAAGCCGAGACGGGTGGAGATCTCTCTGAGGAAGCCGGCGACCTCGAGGGCGTGGCCTCGGGATTCTATGACGCATGGGCCGGCGATGATGGTGAGGGGAAGGGAGTTGCTGATCAAGAGCTTGCCGCAGGGGACGATGGGGTTCGGTTGCATGGTGTCTTCCAGAGTAGCGCAGGGAGGGAAGAGGCCGCGGCGTTTGGAGGCCTGAAACGAGTAATCCGCCCTGGTGACTAAAAGGACGAAAAGTTGCCGCAACTTTGCAAAACGATAGGTGTCTTCAGTAACCTGAAGACCACTCATTCGTGATGGGCACATACCGGCTTGACTAGGGTTGTCTTCGTACTGGGTAACGGAGGTAGGTTCTGGGGAACACGGATGGACAGATTGATAAGCCCATGTGCAAGTTGTGCCTGCGTTCGGAGACGAGGCGTGTGAGCCGGCGGGGCTTCTTTCAGGAAGTGATCCTGAGCAAGCTCGGTTTCGTGCCGTGGGAGTGTGTGTTCTGCAGGGAGGTTTTCTTCCGGAAGCAGCGGCGTCGGCGTCAGATGGAAGGCGGCTTGACTTCGTGATCTATGGATTGGCGATGAATCGGTAGCCGATACCGCGGACGGTCAGCAGGTGTTGCGGGTTGGCGGGATCGTCTTCGATGTAGCGGCGGAGGCGGACGATGAAGTTGTCGATGGCGCGGGTATCGGTGTCTTCGTGGACGCGCCAGACCTGTTCGAGGATGTCCTTGCGTGGGACGATCTGGCCTTCGCGGTCGGTCAGGTAGCGTAGGAGATCGGCTTCCATGACCGTGAGGTGGGTGGTGCGGTTGGGGGCGATGAGTTCCAGGGTGTCAAAGCGGATGGTGCGGCGGTTGAAGCGGTAGGCGTCCTGTGCCTCCTGAGGTTCGGCTGGCTGTTTGGCGGGGGATTGCCAGGCGGTGCGGCGGAGGAGGCTCTTGAGGCGGACGAGGAGGATATTGAGATCGAAGGGCTTGGGGAGGTAGTCGTCGGCTCCGGAGTCGAGGCCTTCGAAGATGTCCTCGGGGTGGGAGCGGGCGGTGAGCATCAGGACGGGGGTGTAGCGCTCGGCGGCACGCAGGGCCCGGACGATGGTGAAGCCGTCGGCGCCGGGGAGCATGCAGTCGAGGAGGATGGCGGCGGGTGGGTCGGCTTTGGCCTCGGGTGAGGCGAGGAGATAGTGGAGGGCGGAGTCTCCGTCGAATTCATGATGGGTGCGGTAGCCCTCGGCCTGGAGATTGAAGAGGAGGCCGTGGGCGAGGTGTTCTTCGTCTTCGACGACGACGATGAGGGGGGATGGGGTCATGTGGGTCATTTTCCTATCGGGCTGCGTCGTTCCTGTCGGTCGAGCTTATGCTCCGATGCCGGTGTAGTGGGTGGAGGCGGGGGCTCCGCTGGGGTTGGCGAGGGGGAGTTTGAGGGTGATGGTGGTTCCAAGGCCGGGGCCGGGGCTGCTGGCGGTGACCTGTCCGCCGTGCTGTCTGGCGATGGTTCGGACGAGGAAGAGACCGAGGCCCGTTCCTTTGATCTTATTCAGGTTGCGGCCCGGGACTCGGT
>JAMFSC010000142.1 GCA_026225095.1 bacterium | reverse complement strand
GGTAATGTACGCCGTTGTCCATCCATCGAACTTCTTTGCACAGGCCGCGGCGCATCAGCGCCCGGAGTTGCGGAAGAAACCGTTTGTAGTGCTGGATGGGGAGCCGCCAACCGAGATGGTTTTCGCGGCCAACCATGCGGCACGTTCTCAGGGTGTCGAGATCGGCATGACTCGGCTACAGGCCGAAACATTCTCGGAAGTCATCGCGCTCCGCCGTGTTATCGAGCATGAGCATACGGCCCATGCCACCCTTCACCATGTCGCGTGCATGTTCTCGCCCCGTATCGAGTCGGTGGAAGAGCAGCCCGGCACGTATGCGCTCGACATTCGCGGCATGGATCTCCTGTACGGCGATGTTGCGGAGCTTGCGAACAAATTGCGACGGAGTGTGATGACGGCGGGCTTTCTCGCGAACATCGCCGTCGCCGAAAACTTTCACGCTGCGATATCGCTTGCATGTGGCAGAACTGGCGTCTCCATTGTGCCGTCCGGCTGCGAGGCGCACGCGATCGGCCAACTCCCGGTCACGGCGCTCCACCTTGCGCCAGAGCATGAAGCGACCTTTACGGCCTGGGGCATTCGCACCTGTGCGGAGCTGGCCGCGCTAGCAGAGACAGATTTGATTGCGCGGCTCGGTCAGGCGGGAAAGAAGCTGCATTCTCTCGCGTGCGGTACTTGGCCGCACCTGATGTTCCCGATAGAACCGAGCTTTGAAGCGGGTCTGGTGGAACGGATGGAACTGGACTTTCCGGTAGAGGAACTGGAACGTCTGCTGTTTCTGCTCTCCCGGATGACGACGGAGTTACTGGAACGTGTTCGCGGGAAGGCACGGGCCATCGCCGCGCTCCGGGTCGTACTCAGTCTCGACGGCGGCGCTCAGCATGAGCGTACCGTTCGTCCTGCGCTGCCGTTGCAGGATACGGCGACGCTGCTCAAGCTCCTTCAACTCGATCTGGAGACGCATCCGCCGAGTGCAGGGATTGTGGGTTTGGAACTGCACGCGCAGTCAGCCCCCCCATATCGAGCGCAGCATGGCCTCTTTCTCCCGCAAGCGCCGGAGCCGGGACAGCTCGAAGTGATGCTCGCGCGAATGCGGAAGCTCTTGGGAGAGCAACGGGTCGGCTCGCCGGAACTGACCGACGACCATCGACCGAACGCCTTTCGCATGGCCCCGTTCGAGCCGCCGCCGCCACGTCGGAACGAGAGGCAGTCACTCTCAACGCCCGTAGCTCTGCGCGTCTCGCGTCCACCGCACATGGTCGGCGTTGCACTTGCGAACCATGCACCTGTGCGGGTCTTTTGGGACGGAGCGGCCTATGTTGTCCGGGATGCTGCCGGGCCGGTACGCGTGAGCGGACAGTGGTGGTCGGAGAGCAACTGGTGCCGCGAAGAATGGGATGTCCGGTTGGAGAACGCAACTGCGGAGCGGCTCTGTCGCATCGCCTTCGATCCACGTTCCCGCTGCTGGTACTTGCAGGGGACGTATGACTGACTACGTGGAACTGCACGCGCGGTCGGCTTTCAGCTTCCTCGAAGGTGCCACTATGCCAGAGTTCCTGATGCAGCAAGCGGCGCATCTGGAGATGCCGGCGATGGCTCTGCTCGACCGCAACGGTCTTTATGGCGCAGCCCGCTTTCAGATGGAAGGAACACGGTGCGGGGTACGAGCGCACATCGGCGCAGAGGTTGCGGTAAGCGACCTGGGCCAACGCCTTCAACCTGCCCCGTATCTACCCCATCAGCTTCCT
>JAMFSC010000141.1 GCA_026225095.1 bacterium | reverse complement strand
CACCCAGGACGAGCAGGCCGCCGCCGCCAACGTCCAGCGCATGTTCGACCACATCGCCCCCACCTACGACCGCCTCAATCACATCCTCTCCGCCGGCCTCGACCGCACCTGGTGGCGGCGCGCCGCCAACGTCTTCACCCCCATCCTGTCCCAACCCGACGCCCGCATCCTCGACCTCTGCTGCGGCACCGGCGACATGACCGCCGCCCTGGCACAACTCCGCCCCCACCCCTCCTCCCACCTCATCGGCATCGACTTCTCTCCCGAGATGCTCGACCGCGCCCGCCTCAAGCTCGCCAACTCCAACATCGAGTTCATCCAGGCCGACGCCCTCCACCTCCCCTTCCCCGACCAGACCTTCGACCTCATCACCTCCGCCTTCGGCTTCCGCAACCTCGCCAACTACGCCGAAGGCCTCGCCGAGCTCTTCCGTGTCCTCCGCCCCGGAGGCCAGATCGGAATCCTCGAGTGCAACCAGCCCTCCGGACTCGTCGGAGCCGGTTACTCCCTCTACTTCAAACACATCCTCCCCCGTCTCGGTGGTCTCCTCTCCGGCAACCCCGCCGCCTACGCCTACCTCCCCGCCTCGGTCGAGCGCTTCCCCCGCCCAGCCCGCATGCTCCACCTCATCCACGAGGCCGGCTTCCACTCCGGAACCTGGACCTCCTACACCCTCGGCACCGCCGGACTCTACCGCGCCAGCAAGCCCTGAGCGAATACCTGATCAGGTCGCCCATGTTGACTCCCGGCCAACACGAGGCTGTCCGATAATCGAACCCAGAACATACCACTTTTCGCAAATCCGGTCTCTGTCCAGTTTTTCCGTACAACGGCCCACGTCTTGCCCTATAAAAGTCTCTGGTGAAACATTGGCAATTCGACGACCGACGCACCTAACCCCTTTTAAAAACCACGATTACAGCCATGCACTCAAGATGGTGCAAAACAGACCACTTTATGAGAAGAATTCTACCCAGTGGTCCTACCTCTCGTCCCGGCGACCGACCTGAATCTGAAGCGCGTTCCCACCCTCAAAAGCTTCCACGGACACCCTCCGGGACTTATTCAGACGTTCTTTAGAATCATGACCCCGGAACCATAACCCCGGAACCATGACCGCCATCCACCCGTAGCTTCTCCCAGTCCGGATATCATCATCCAACGCACGAGGACCAGGAGGAGCCAAAATGTTCGGCCGACGCCCCCGCTTCAATACGAACCCCGACGTTCGCCGCGTCCGCCGCATCGGCTCCGCCTGGAACCGCATGGCCGCTCGCTCCAACGGCCGCAACGACGGCAAGATCCAGATCTACGGCCCCGACACCTCCGCCCCCGAGTTCCGCGCCAACTGCCTCTGGCTCCACAAGCAGCAGGAGCGCGCCGCCGAGATCCAGTCCCACTCCAACCGCAACGTCGCCGAATGGATCCGCCAGTGCGCCAACTACCACGACGAGGCCATCAAGGAGCTCGAGATCCTCGACCAGAAGATAGCCTCCCTCGTCTCCGACTCCGCCACCACCCACTGCAAGCTCCCCACCACCAGCCTCCGCTCCTCCGTCACCTTCCTCATCTTCATGTTCCTCTTCGAGTTCTTCTTCTCCGCCGTCTCGCTCAGCACCTCCGGGATCGGAGCCCTCGGCTTTGAGCTCGCCATCGCCGTCATCGCCGCCGCCGCCCTCGTCTGGCTCTCGGAGATCGTCGGCAAAGGCATCCGCCAGCTCCCCCTCTCACCCGACGCGGAACCCGCCGACCGCTACCGCCACGCCATCCAGATCGTCCTCTGCTGCATCTCCCTCGCGCTGATCCTGCTTGGCGTCAACTTCCTCCGGTCTATAACGAGTGAAACCACCGCAGCCGAGGGAGCAGCCAACCAGATCGTCCACTGGGCCCTCTTCGCCGTCGGCCTGGGCCTCGTCCTAGCCGGAATCTTCAAATCCAGCGACCACGAGTACTCAGGGCCCCGCTACGGCCTCGCCAGGCTCCAGCGCCGCCGCCAGTTCGTCCAGCGCCAGATCGGTTATTACGACGCCACCGGCCGCCGCCTCACCGAGTTCCCCGCCCATCTCCAGCTCATCGTCGATTCCACCATCCAGCGCCTCTTCTCCCTCTACGCCGACCAGTACCGCCGCAGCTCCCACAAGATCGCCCGCGAGAGTCAACGTGCTACCTAAATTCCACCCCGGCCCCCTGATCCTCGCCGCCGCCCTCCTCCTCACCGGCTGCCACGCCTCCGCCCCCACCGAACCCGACACCATCGTCATCCTCATCGACAAGTCAGAATCCACCACCGGCCCCAAGAACGCCGCCTACGCCGACTACCTCACCCGTTTCGTCATCCCCGCCGTCACCCCCGGCGCCCACGTCATCCTCGAGCCCATCGCCGGAGCCAACACCTACTCCGACCCCGCCCTCCGCATCGTCACCACCATGCCCCCCGTCACCATGCTCCACAAGGATTGGTCCTACTACCTCCTCAAGGGCGACATCAGCGTCGACAAGACCTGCCTGGCCCACGCCGAGTCCGACCTCGCCAGCTTCAACGCCGCCCGCGCCCAGCTCCAGTCCGAAGCCGAGCGCGTCCTCCGCTCCCGCGAGACCTCCGGCAGCACCTTCCTCCTCGACGGCATGAAAGAAGCCTCCGAGTCCCTCGAGCAGCGCTCCGGCCGTGGAATCCTCGTCGTCCTCTCCGACGGCCTCGAAGACTCCACCACCTCCGGCCAATCCATCAAGTTCGACCAGGACGCCTTCTGGTCGAGACACCCACCCGCCGCCCTGGTCCGCGAACTCGACCCCGCCCACACCACCCCCGGCCTCAAGGGCGCGAAGATCTACTTCTTCGGCCTTGCCGCTGGCTCCGGTCCCATCTACACCCACGTCCGCGACTTCTGGAGGTCCTACCTCTCCGCCGCCCAGGTCGGCAACATAGCCATAGGCCACCAGCCCCTCTACGAAGAACCCCCCTTCCGCCCCACCGCGACTGATCTCTGTAAGTAATCCGCGACACAAAACCCTGTAGCATCGTCCATATGACTCCCGCGGCCAACCAGAACGATGCCGCCGGCAACCACGCCGCCAAGCGCTCCGCCGCACTCTCGTCCGTCTTTGCCGCCTTCGGAATCACCCTCCTCAAGCTCCTCACCGGACTCCTCACCGGCTCCATCGGCATGCTCTCCGAGACCGCGCACTCCACCATCGACCTCCTCGCCGCCATCATCACCCTCGTCTCCGTCCAGGTCTCCGACCGCCCCGCCGACGAGCAGCACAACTACGGCCACGGCAAGATCGAGGCCCTCTCCGCCTTCGTCGAAACCGGCCTCATGATCGCCTCCTCCATCTGGATCGTCTACGAGTCGCTCCACCGCATCCTCTCGAAGACCCACCTCACCCTCGTCATGAGCCCCTGGCCCTTCGCCGTCCTCCT
>JAMFSC010000140.1 GCA_026225095.1 bacterium | reverse complement strand
GCAGTACCAACGCACCGCCCAAAGGATGATCTCGCCTTCAAATTGACGCCATTTGAACTCTGACATGACCAACTCCGCTCGTGTTCAGCCCATTTTCCCGCGACCACCGAAAACTTGCAACAAAGCCGTCGCGGATGGGCCAAGGCCGCCTACGATCCCGAGGGTCTTTCCGGGACTGGAGGCGGCCATGCGGCTAATAGTCCGAGCGGCGGCGACGGCCGCGGGTCGAGTAATGCGTTCCGCCGCCGAGGGCGAGGAGGGCGACGAGGAGATGGAGGAAGAACCAGCCGGTGAAGCCCTGGTCGAGATAGATGATGTAGAGGACGAGGACACGGGGGAGGAAGAGCCAGAAGAGGGGTGGGAGGAGGCCGGTGAGGTGGAAGGGGATGAGGGCGTTCTCGAGGTAGCCGACGAGGAGGGCGATGCGTGGAAGGAAGAGAGCTGCAACGAGGAAGAGGAAGGACAATTGATGGATCGGAAAGTTCATTCATGCACTCCGTGGATGGGTGCAGTCTACAGGGTGGGACGGCGGGTGGTGGAGAATCTTGTGTATCGGGGGCGTCCGGCGTGGATTTGATGCTGGTTTAGAGGAGGACAAACGCAGATTCCCCTCGGGAATGACAGACAGAAAAGCAAGTACCAGGAGTGCCTCTGCTGGCTCCTCATCTAGTGGGCAGTAAAGACCAGGTTCGCCTGGGTGGTCGAGCGGGGTTGGACGGTGATCTGGAGGGTTTGTTCGCCTAGCTTTTCGTGGATGGCTCCGAGGGTGTAGGTGCCTGCGGGGAGGCCTTTGATGTCGAAGTGGCCGGCTGAATCCGAGATGGCGAAGAATGGGGTGGGTGAGACGTTGATGAAGGCGTTCATCCATGGGTGATTGTTGCAGCGGACCGGGATCATGGCCTCGGGTTGGGTGAATTGCTTGGCTTTCGGGGTGCCTTTGGGGCTTACGGAGATGTCGATGGGTTCGTTGCCGGCGGTGGTGGGCATGGTGTGGATGTTGTGCATGGTGGGATCGGAGTTGCGGAACTCGACGGAGCCTCCGGCCATGACGGCGATGACATGCGGGGTGTAGAGGCAGCCCTTCTGGTCCAGGACCACGGGGGTGTTTGAGGTGGGGGTGGCGTTCATGGCGGCGGCTGGGCCGGACTTGATGTAGAGGTAGGCGTTGGCGAGCTTGCCATCGTGGACGACGTACTGCTCGGCCATGGGGTTGCCGCCGGAGAGACCGCAGGCTGGGTCCATGGTGGTGTCGATCTTGAGGGGGGCGGGGACTTTGCCTTCGAGGCGGATGGTTCCTGTGAGGTTGCCTAGCGTCGCGGGATCGAGCGGAGCGGAAGTTCGGGTCTTGTCTGCGGGGATTGAGGCGGGGGTCTTGCAGGCGGTGAGGGAGAGAGCCAGGGTGGTGGTAAGGACCACCCCGGCTAGATCTACTGAGAGACGAATCATGCAGCGCCCATGGAGGCGATGACGGCGGCGGCGAAGGCCTTGGTTCCGCTGGTTCCGCCGATGTCGCGGGTGAGGGTCTTGCCTTCGGCGTAGACCTTTTCGAGAGCACTCTGGACCTTGTCGGCGGCGGTGGTCTCGTTAAGGTAGTGGAGCATGAGGATGGCGGATTGAAGGAGAGCCGTGGGGTTCGCTTTATCCTGGCCGGCGATGTCGGGGGCGGAGCCGTGAACCGCCTCGAAGATGGCGCAGTCGGCCCCGAGGTTGGCTCCGGGGACGAGGCCGAGGCCGCCGATGAGGCCGCTGCAGAGGTCGGAGAGGATGTCGCCGTAGAGGTTTTCGGTGAGGATGACATCGTACTGGTAGGGGTTCATGACGAGCTGCATGCAGGTGTTGTCGACGATGTGCTCGGCGTAGGTGATCTCGGGGTACTCGGCGGCGACGGCCTTGCAGCATTGGAGGAAGAGGCCGTCGGACAGCTTCATGATGTTGGCCTTGTGGATGGCGTGGACCTTCTTGCGGCCGTGCTTGCGGGCGTACTCGAAGGCAGAGCGGGCGATGCGGGTGGAGCCTTTGCGGGTGATGATTTTGAGGGACTGGGCGATGTCGGGATTGATCATGAGCTCGAGCCCGGCGTAGAGGTCTTCGGTGTTCTCGCGGAAGATGATGAGGTCGATGTTGGGGTAGTTGGTCTTGATGCCGGGGAGGCTCTTGACGGGGCGGAAGTTGGAGTAGAGGTCGAACTTCTTGCGGAGAGTGACGTTGATCGAGGAGAAGCCACCGCCGATGGGGGTGGTGACGGGGCCTTTGATGGCGATCTTGTTCTGCTCGATGGAGTCGTAGAGGGCCTTGGGGATGTACTCGCCGGTCTTGGCGAAGGCGTCGGCACCGGCGTCGAAGCGGTGCCACTCGAAGATGGTATCGGTGCCCTTGACGGCGGCTTCGAGGATGGAGACGGTGGCGTCGGAGACTTCGGGACCGATGCCGTCGCCGGGGATGAGGGTGATCTTGTGAGTGGCCATGGTTTCCTTTAGCTGGGCTTGGGTTGGGTTCGGGGTGTTTCGATGTCTTTGCCGCTGGTGAGCTCTTCGAGTTCGGCTTTGAACTCGCGGACGTCCTTGAAGTCGCGGTAGACGCTGGCGAAACGGATGTAGGCGACGGTGTCGATCTTCTTGAGGCGGCCCATGATGAGCTCGCCGATGTCGGCGGTGGAGCGTTCGCGCTCGGGGGATTCGATGACGAAGGCTTCGACGTGATCGACGATGGATTCAAACTGGGCGGCGGAGACGCTGCGCTTCTGGCAGGACTGGATGAGGCCGGAGAGGACCTTCTGGCGGTCGAACTTTTCGCGACGTCCGTCCTTCTTGACGACCATGTAGGGGATCTCGTCGATGCGCTCGTAGGTGGTGAAACGCTTGAGACAGCCTTCGCACTCGCGACGGCGGCGGATGGAGTCTGCTTCCTTGCTCTCGCGGGAGTCGACGACACGGTCTTGCGCAAAACCACAGTAAGGACACTTCATGCTGGTGGATCGATTTTAGCAGTGTGGGGTGGGATGCGGGTCCGAGGAGGAGCCCATCTTAGGCGCGATGAGACGTGCGCCGAAGGTGGGGCACCCGACTTGTAGGCTTCATGAGGAAAAAGGGCTTTGTTGCAAGTTTTCGGTGGTCGCGGGAAAATGGGCTGAACACGAGCGGAGTTGGTCATGTCAGAGTTCAAATGGCGTCAATTTGAAGGCGAGATCATCCTTTGGGCGGTGCGTTGGTACTG
>JAMFSC010000139.1 GCA_026225095.1 bacterium | reverse complement strand
TTGGAGCCACCCAGCCCGGGATACTCGTCACAAAGGCCCCGTGACCGCCCCAAGCGCAGTGGGCCCGTCCGGCAGGACTGAACTTAGAGCGGATTGCCTGTTGGTATAGAGTTGGGTGCCCCACCTTGGCGACACGTCTCATCGTCGCTAAGGTGGGCCGGAGCGCCACGGCATCCAACGTACAACCCTAACCTTCAGCGAATCTGCTCTAGTCGATCGAAATCTTCCGCAAAAGTTTGAAGTCCGAAAGCATCTTACCCGTACCCAGCACCACCGACGCCAGCGGATCATCCGCGATCGAAACCGGAAGCCCCGTCTCCTCGCGAATTCGCTTGTCCAGATTCTTGATCAGCGCCCCGCCGCCCGTCAGCACAATCCCGCGGTCGGAGATATCCGCCGAAAGCTCCGGCGGGGTCCGTTCCAGAGCCACCCGGATCGCATTGATGATGGTCGCAATGCACTCACCCAACGCCTCACGGATCTCGGAGTCCTCAATCGTGATCGTCTTCGGAACGCCTTCAATCAGGTTCCGGCCCTTGATCTCCATCGTCAGCGGCTTGTCCAGCGGATAGGCCGAGCCAAGCTGCATCTTGATCTGTTCCGCCGTCCGCTCCCCGATCAGCAGGTTGTACTTCCGCTTCAGGTAGGTCACGACAGCCTCGTCCATCTGGTTGCCGGCCATCCGCACCGACCGCGAGTACACAATACCCGCCAGCGAGATCACCGCAATGTCGGTCGTTCCACCGCCGATATCGACCACCATGTTGCCGCCCGGTTCGGTAATCGGCAATCCCGCACCGATCGCCGCCACCATCGCCTGCTCCACCAGGTGAACCTCGGAAGCCTTGGCCCGGTAGGCCGAGTCCATGACCGCGCGCTTCTCCACCTGCGTAATCTCCGAAGGCACGCCGATCACGATCCGCGGATGCACCATCCGCTTCCGGTTGTTATGCGCCTTCATGATGAAGTAGTTCAGCATCTTCTCGGTGTGACGGAAGTCCGCGATCACCCCGTCCTTCATCGGCTTGATGGCAACGATGTTGCCCGGCGTCCGGCCAAGCATCTCCTTGGCCTCTTTGCCGACAGCCTCCACCTCGTTCGTCACGGTATTAACCGCGATGATACTAGGTTCATTGACAATGATTCCTTTACCGGCCGCGTAGACCAGCGTGTTCGCCGTGCCGAGATCGATCGCGAGGTCGCTCGAAAAAAGGCTGAAGAGCGAGCGCATGTTGTGGATGCGGGAACTGTTAAATGCCATTCGGGGGATACGTTCCTGACACTACGAGATAAGGTCTGCCACTAAACGTTTATTGTACGTCCTGAATCGTGCCGGTGCGTGAATCCATAGTCATGCCCAATTCCGGATATGGGCCAAACTCCCGTTACGGCGCGAGCCGCCGCCATCCGTCACGC
Organism: bacterium; assembly: GCA_026225095.1. Taxonomy (GTDB): domain Bacteria; phylum Acidobacteriota; class Terriglobia; order Terriglobales; family Acidobacteriaceae; genus Edaphobacter. The sequence continues at coordinate 15,653 of JAMFSC010000139.1, read as the reverse complement.
CTCGCCAACCTCTCACTGCAACCCAAGCCCTTCATCCCACCCTCATCCCTGCCGGATACAATGGAAATCAATACGGGCAATCACGTTCCGACATGCATCTCAAGCCATCACTGCGCTCTATCCGAGGAAAAACATGATCGTTGGCGTCCCCAAGGAAGTAAAGGATCACGAGAGCCGCGTCGGCGTCACCCCCGCAGGGGTCAAGGCACTCGTCGAAGCCGGCCACACCGTACTCGTCGAGCACGACGCCGGAGCCCTATCCGCCTTCCCCGACGACGACTACCAGTCCGCCGGAGCCGAGATCGTCGGCTCAGCCTACGACGTCTGGCGCCTCGCCGACATGATCGTTAAGGTCAAGGAGCCCGTCGAGAAGGAGTACCGCCACTTCCGCGAAGGCCTCGTCCTCTTCACCTATCTCCACCTCGCCCCCATCCCCGGCCTCACCAATGCGCTGCTCGAGAAAAAGGTGACCGGCATCGCCTACGAGACCGTCCGCGACCGCACCGGAGCCCTTCCCCTCCTCACCCCCATGTCCGAGGTCGCGGGACGCATGTCCGTCCAGGTCGGCGCCACCTACCTTGAAAAAGAGCACGGAGGCCGAGGCGTTCTCCTCGGCGGTGTCCCTGGAGTCGCCCCCGGCAACGTCTGCATCCTCGGCGGTGGCATCGTCGGAACCAACGCCGCCAAGATCGCCCTCGGAATGGGAGCCAAGGTCACCCTCCTCGACCTCAACCTCAACCGCCTCCGCGACCTCGACGACATCTTCTCCGGCCGCCTCTACACCGTAGCCTCGAACTCCTACAACGTGGAGCGCGCCGTCTGCGAAGCGGATCTCGTCATCGGCGGAGTCCTCATCCCCGGAGCCGCCGCACCCAAGATCGTCACCCGCGCCATGGTCTCGAAGATGAAGAAGGGCGCCGTCATCGTCGACGTCGCCATCGACCAGGGCGGATGCATCGAGACCGCCCACCCCACCACCCACTCCGATCCCTCCTACCTCGTCGACGGAGTCGTCCACTACTGCGTCACCAACATGCCCGCCGCAGTCCCCAACACCTCAACCCTCGCCCTCACCAACGCCACCTTCCCCTACGTCCTGAAGATCGCAAAGCTAGGCGCCACCGCCGCCATTCAGGAAGACAAGGGCATCGCCGAGGGAGTCAACACGTACAACGGCACCCTCACCTACGCCGCCGTCGCCCAGGCACAGCAGCGCGATTTCACCCTCGTAGCCGACCTCATCTGATCTCGCCTCAGCCGCCCGTCCCTCGAGGTCTCCACTTACAACGCGTCCTCGAGGGACTGGGCGATCTCCAAGTGGCCAAGCACATTGGGATGCACCGCATCGGCCAGATCCTGGCTCGTTCCAGTCATGTACTTCCGGCTGTCGAAGAGTTCCACATCCAGCCCATCCCCGGCGATCAACCGAACGTTGGTCGTGATGTCTGCGATGTACTCCTGGCAAGGCGCATCGTTGATCCCGCAGGCCTGGTTCGAGCCAGACAACTGCCGTGGCGTGGTCCCCACCAGAACCCTCGGCATACTGGCTGCTGTGACCCGCGGTGGAACACCCACCGCGATGATCCCCACCGCATAAGCTCCATCGCTCGTCTGGGTAAAGGTCACGATGTGCCTGCCCGCGGAAACACCCGTCAGACGCACCAGCGCCATGGAGTTATCCCGGCCGTTCTGGGTCGCAATCGAAGTGCTTGTTCCCGTCCTCGCCGTTCCCTGCACCACGCCATCCAACGCATAGGTAAACGTTCCCGCGTTCCCATCGGAGATCCGATACCAGGCATAGACCGGTCCCGTCGCGGAAAGCACCACCGAAAAGCTCGCGGTGGCGTTCCTTTCGTCCAGACCCAGCGCATTCCAGTTGTTCTGGGTCTCGACATGCACTGCACCGGTCGTCGTCACTGCACTCGAACTGCCCAGCACTTTATACTCCAGCGGCAGGGCCAGCCACGCAATGGCCGCCTGTTGGCAGGCGTTGAAGATCGCCTCGTACGCTCCTGTTCCTTTCACATCCACGTCGTTCGTACTGATCAACAGGGTGTACAGAGCCGCCCTGGTCAGCGTTGGGCTGTCTCCATGGGCGAATATCTGGTCGGTCGGCACGTCGCACGCCTGGTCCCCATTGACGCCGCGGTTCGTCAAGGGGAGCGCATTCGCTTGGGCCACCAGCGCCGCATACGTCTGGGTCGCTGGATCGGACAAGGGAAACCCGTAGGTGATCGAATCGCCATAGGCACTATAAAAGCTGTACGCCAGATGATTCGACGCCGTTGAACGCAACGCCACGATCGACCCGCTCTGCCCGCAACCTCCCCCGCTCACCGCCAGCGCTAAGGGGAGGATCCACAGCTTCGCCGCCCGCGAACACCACGGTGCCTTCCCAGCCGAACCGGCCTCGCGTGATCGCCCAGCTTCCGGAATCCAGAAGGCCTGCATCCCATCAGCATAGCCGAGGGCCTGTCATCCACACCTGTAATCTACTGCGCGATGTCGAGCGTCCCAGTAGATAAGCTCCTATAATGGGCTGGCTGCCGAAGGCACCGGGAAGACCACTGCCCGGAGCTCTCAGCCCCTTCCTTGGGAACCGATCATCCGGCAAAACATCGCTCGCCGAATCGAACCAGGTCACGAAGTTGTGCTTCGATGTGCCCGCAGGAGGCCACCGTGGAGGTCAAGACCGGCCAGACCAACCGCCGCAAGATCCCGATCTACGTCTACGGCATCTGCGCGCTCGTCCTGCTCGGGGGCCTCGCCGCCCTCAACGCCTTCCACGATCTGCCCGTCAGCCCCACCTCCATCGAACAGATCCTCATCTTCACCAGCCTCTCGACCGTCGCTTTCCTCCTCTTCGTCACCGTCCTCGTCCTGCTCGTCCGCAACGTCCTCAAGCTCTACGCCGAACAGCGCAGCCACGTCCTCGGAACCCGTCTCCGCACCCGCATGCTCTGGGGTGCGGTCCTGGTCTCGCTCGTCCCCATCGCCTTCATGTTCGCCTTCAGCTTCGGCCTCATGAACCGCGCCGTCGACCGCTGGTTCTCCCAGCCCGTCACCCAGATGCGCGACGACGCCAACCGCATGGCCACCGAGCTCGCCAGCTACACCAACGCCAACGCCCGCGTCGAGGCCGACTCCATCGCCGCCTCCCTTCCCGGAGGAATCGTCGCCGGCCCCACCCCCATCCCCACCCCCGGCAGCTTCGAGGCCCTCAACCGCATCCTCCGCCAGCACGAGACCACCCTCCAGGGCGGATTCGTCGTCATCTACCGCGAAGGCCACGCCATCGCCTCCTACCACATGCCCCAGCAGTCCAGCACCGCCACCGAGCTCAAGGAGTGGCTGCCCAAACAAAGCGTCCTCGACGACGAGGCCGACACCAGCCGCGGCATCTCCGCCGCCCCCCCCGCCCACCCCGCCCCACCCCGCCTCACCGCCCAGCTCCCCGAAGGCGCCATCCTCGAAGCAGCCCAGCGCTCCGACGAGCCCATCCTCTCCATCGGCCAGACCGACTACGCCCTCGGAACCGCCGGCGTCAAAGGCGGAGGCACCGTCGTCGCCGGCCTTCCCCTCCCCTACGGCCTCGCCGGAACCATGGCCCGCATGCGCACCTCCGCCGACGCCTACTGGACCCTCTACCGCGGCCGCCGCCAGCTCCGCAACCTCTACAACATCGTCCTTGCGATGATGACCTGCCTGGCCCTCTTCGCCTCCAGCTGGCTCGCGCTCCATCTCTCGAAACAGGTCACCAAGCCCGTCGAAAGACTCGCCGACGCCATGCAGGCCGTCGCCGCCGGAGACTACGCCCGACGCGTCGACGAGGGGGCCACCGATGAACTCGGCGAGCTCATCCGCAGCTTCAACCACATGGCCGCCGACCTCGAAAACAGCCGCGCGCAGGTCGACCAGTCCAACCTCGAGCTCAACCGGATGAACTCCACCCTCGAAGCCCGCCGCTCCGAGCTCGAAACCATGCTCGAGACCATCCCCAACGGCGTCGCCACCCTCGACGCCCAGGGCCGCGTCGTCCTCGCCAACCGCGCCCTCTCCGAGATGATGGACCCCGGCGGCCAGCGCCCCTTCATCGGCCGCGACCTCCACGAAATCTTCCCCGCCGAGATGATGGAACCCCTCGACCGCCTCATGCGCCGCAGCCACCGCATGGGTTCGGCCTCCGGCGAGATCGAACTCGGAGGCAACCCCTCCCACCCCGGCAGCAATGGAAATGGAAACGGAAGCTCCAGCGCCTTCAACGGCAACGGCGCCACCATGAACCTCCTCGTCACCGTCGCCCTCCTCGAAGGCGGAAGCGAGCGAACCCACCGCGGCTACGTCCTCGTCGTAGAAAACGCCACCGAGCTCCTCCGCGCCCAGAAGCAATCCGCCTGGAAGGAGGTCGCCCGCCGCGTCGCCCACGAGATCAAGAATCCTCTCACCCCCATCTCCCTCTCCGCCGAGCAGATCCGCCGCCACATCGACCGCCTCGCCGACACCATGGCCACCCACCAGGTCCAGAGCCCATCCCCCTCCGTCATCCGCCGCTGCTCCGAGGTCATCACCAGCTCCGTCGAATCCATGCGCTCCCTCGTCGACCAGTTCGCCTCCCTCGCCGAGTTCCCCACCGCCCGCCCCCGTCCCGCCGATCTCAACACCATCGTCGAAAACTCCCTCGCCCTCTTCGCCGGACGCCTCACCAGCATCCGCCTCATCCGCCGCATGGGCCGCGACCTGCCCCTCGTCATGGCCGACCCCGAAGCCATGAAGCGAGCCCTCGGCAACCTCATCGACAACGCCGCCGAGGCCATGCAGCAGAGCCTCCTCCGCGAGATCCGCGTCGAAACCTCCCTCCTCGCCAACGGCATGGTCGAGCTCGTCATCGCCGACACCGGCGCCGGCCTCACCGACGAGATGCGCGAGCGCCTCTTCCTCCCCTACTTCTCCACCAAGCAACGCGGAACCGGCCTCGGCCTCGCCATAGCCGCCAAGATCATCCAGGAGCACCAGGGAACCATCCGCGCCGAGTCCAACCTCCCCGCCGGAGCCCGCTTCATCGTCGAGCTCAGACCCGCCTCCATGATGGACCCCGCAACCGACGCACCCATGCAGGAACTCGCCACCGAAGCGTCCCCCAACCTCGCAACCCCCACTCCAGAGGTCATCAACTGATCTCGATCGCTAGAGCTGATTCCCTGTTGGTATAAAGTTCGGGTGCCCCACCTTCGCGACACGTCTCATCGTCGCTAAGGTGGGCCGGAGCGCCACGGTACCTGACCCAGAACCCTACACCTTCAGCGAATCCGCTCTAAACCGCGCCGCTTCCGGGAATATTCCCCCCACATTTCACCCACATTCCATCCCCTCATCCCAGCCACCCGCTTCAACCGGTACGATAGACCGGTGAACCACGTCCTCATCGTCGACGACGAAGCCGAGATCCGCACCTCGCTAGAATCCATCCTCACCGAGGAGGGCTACCTCGTCGCCACCGCCGCCACCGCCGCCGAGGCCCTCGAGCTCATCCGCGACGCAGCCTACGGCGTCGTCCTCCTCGACATCTGGCTGCCTGATCGCGACGGCCTCGACGTCCTCGCCGACATCCGCCGCCTCCAGAACGCCAACCTCCCTGAGGTCGTCATCATCTCCGGCCACGGCACCATCGAAGCCGCCGTCCGCGCCACCAAGCTCGGGGCCTACGACTTCCTCGAAAAGCCCCTCTCCCTCGACCGAACCCTCATCGTCCTCAAGAACGCCATGCGCGCCAGCCAGATGCGCGAGGACAACCACGAGTTCGCCCGCCAGCTCGCCGTCAAGGGAACCGTCACCGGCCAAAGCGTCCCCATGAAGGCCCTCCGCCAGCAGATCAAGCTCATGGCCCCCACCAACGGTCGCGTCCTCATCTACGGCGAATCCGGAACCGGCAAAGAGCTCATCGGCCGCGCCATGCACGCCGAAAGCCTCCGCAAGGAGCGCGTCTTCGTCGAACTCAACTGCGCCGCCATCCCCGAGGATTACATCGAGAGCGAGCTCTTCGGCTACCGCAACTCCGCCGTAGCCGGTGGCCCCCCGGAAAAGCGCGGAACCTTCGAGCGTGCCGACGGTGGAACCCTCTTCCTCGACGAAGTCGGCGACATGAGCCTCAAGACCCAGGCCAAAGTCTTGCGTGCTTTGGACGAACAACGCTTCCTCCCCGTCGGAGCCTCCCATCCCGTCCACGTCGACGTCCGCGTCATCGCCGCCACCAACAAGGATCTCGAAGAAGAGATCGCCCGCGGCAACTTCCGCGAAGACCTCTTCTACCGCCTCAACGTCATCCCCTTCTTCGTCCCGCCCCTGCGCGACCGCAAGGAAGACATCCCCCTCCTCGTCAAGGAGTTCCTCCAGGAGTTCGGTCAACAATACGGCCGCCCCCGCGTCGAGATGTCCGAAGACGCGCTCACCGCCCTCCGCCAGTACCACTGGCCCGGCAACGTCCGCGAGCTCCGCAATCTCGTCGAGCGCGTCCTCATCCTCAACCCCAAAGCCACCCGCATCGAGCGCAAGCATCTCCCCATGCTCGTCTATCGCGACCCACGCGACCCTCGCGATCCGCGAGACCCAGCCAGGCCCGCCAACCGGGGAGAGGAGTTCGCCACGCTCCTCCAGGCCCGCGAAGCCTACGAACGCGACTACATCCTCAAGAAGCTCGACGAATGCAACGGCAACGTCACCCGAGCCGCAGAGGGTCTCGGCCTCGAACGCAGCCACCTCTATCGCAAGATGAAGGCTCTCGGAGTCAGCTTCAAAGAGTAGAGCAGATTGCCCTTGGCATAGAGCCGCGTACCCAACCTTCGGCACACGTCTCACCGTGCCTTGCGCAGATAGCCTGTTGGTACAGAGTCGGGTGCCCCACCGTCGCGACACGTCTCATCGTCGCTAAGGTGGGCCGGAGCGCCAAGGTACCCCACCCAGAACCCGACACCTTCGGCGAATCGCTCTAAGCTGGGATCCCCCACTTCCTCCGTTCCCCGGAGCACCCGATGAACCCGCCCCAGCTCTATTGCGGAGCCCTTCCATCCTCACCATAGAGCGTCGGCCGCCGCCGAGGCCCGTCCGCCGGAACATCCCCCACCTGAATCGTATGCTCCCCCTGCTTTGCAGCCTCCGCAGGCTTCTGCGTCTCCGCCGTCTGCGCCGGGGCACTCGCAAACGCCGAACCCGCCGCCGAGACCACCCGATTCTCCACCGGTTGCGCCGTATTCTCCGCCGCAACCGAAGCCAAAGCAGCCCGCTTCCGCGTCGGCAGCAGGATCGGCCCGAGATCCTGTTCCAGCGCCACCTCCCGCGCCTTCTTCACCATCGCCTTGTCTTTTCCCGTAAGCGCCGGCAGCCGATACACCTCCACCGCCCCCGCCCGGATCACCGCCACCTCCGTCCCATCCGGAGCGAGCGAAAAGTTCTGCCCCACCCTCTGCGCCGGCGTCAGCGTCACATGGAAGAGCTGCCTGCCCGTCTCCATCTGCAGCACCTGCACATCCTCCCCGGTCAGCTCATCCCCCGAAACCTCCCGCCCCATCCGTTCGCTCGGCGGAGTCAAAGTAACCGCCCGCCCAAGCGCAAACCTCCCTGCCTCTGGAGCCAGCGAGAAGACCGGGTCTACGAAGCTGTCGAAGAAGTTCTGCTGCCACATCTCCTCCCCCAGCATGTTGAATCCGCCGATCTCCAGCTTGTCCTGACTGCCCCTGCATCCAAACGCCACAAACTCGCTCCGGCTCACAAACTTTGCCGACGGATAGCACGTCGTGTCATACGGAGAAAGCTCCGTCTTCTTCCCCGAGTGCGCGACATAGTCAAAGAGCCACCTCCCCTTCGACTCCTCGCTGATATCCAGATACCCCATCCCCGTCATCGGTACATCGGTCGGAACCCGCGCCAGCATCGTCCCCGCCCTGACCGCCTTCAGGGTCTCTCCATCCTTCGCAAACCGGAAAAAGCTCATCTCCACCGGAGGAACCGGCTGCTCCGTCTCCTCCACCCCATCCACCCCCTGCGGCCGTCGCAGCAAACCCGGCGAAGCCGCACCCCCCGCCGCCGGAGTCGCCGCCACCGCCTTCGGCTTCACCCGCTCCTGCGTCTCCACCGTCAACAGGTCGTTCTCCGGCGATACCAGCACCACGCGAATGCTGTGATCGAACGTCAGCAACTTATGCTCCTCGAACGGCTCTTCCGCCGAAAGATGCTCCAGCGGAGCCACCGTCACCAGCCTGTCCCGCACCCGCAGCAGAAACCGCCCCCCACCCAGCTCCCAAAGGTACTGCCCACCGTCATGCACCCGCCAGGTCGTCCGCGCCGCCACCTTGCCCGACGGCACATCCACCAGCACCGCGTCGATCATCCGGTCATCATCCTCCGGCAGACACTCCGCCAGCCGTTTCATCAGCTTGCGCACCGGAAACGTCACCAGCAGATGGTGATCCCCCACAAAATGAACCGTCGCCACCGTACTTCCGGCAGCCATTGGCCGTACTCCCTGCGACGGCTGCCCGAGCTCCCCGAGCGGAAGCGCCACCACCCGCTCCGTCCCCGAGGCCAGGGCCACCTGTCCCAGCAGAAGCCCGCACGCAACCCCGCACACAACACCCCGAACCCTGCCAGCATCGGGCAGAAGACGACGGAGACAAATCCCCGGCATAGAGAACGATCGCAAAATAGGCATAGTTGGAAGGCCTCTCAGCCCTGGGGACTTTGTACAACACCCGCCGTCAAAAATACCGGGGGGCGCCTGACTTGAGTCGATCTTTGGTAACCCGTCGAACTTTCGTACCCCTGCGAACGTACCCCCTGCGAACGCATCACGAGAAACGTACCGCAGCCAGTGCTCCTGCTCGTCACATCTTCCGCCCTGCGCCTGTAGAGACGCAAGTCCGAAACAAAGGTTTCATCCAGATCATCTCGTAAAATCGTCGCTAGATCAGATTGCCTGTTTGTATGAAGTTGGGTGCCCCACCTTCGGCGCAACGTTTCATCGCGCCTAAGGTGGGCCGGCCGCCACAGCACCGGGCCACGAACTCTATACCATTACCCAATCCGCTTTAGAGATCCGGGCTCCAGCCCCCGAAGGAAACCATGCCGATTCACTCCGCCTTCCCCGCCGCCGTCCTTGCAGCCCTCTCGTTCGCCGCCGTCGCCCAACAACCCACCACCCCCGCCGACGCCCCTCCCCCCAGAAAATACCTCCCCGTCCCCGCCTTCGACGCCACCTCCATCGACACCACCGCCGACCCCTGCAGCGACTTCTACCAGTTCGCCTGCGGCCGTTTCGCCGCCAACCACCCCATCCCCCCCGACCAGGGCTCCTCCAACCAGTTCTCCGCCCTCGCCAACGTCAACACCGAAAACCTCTCCGGAATCCTCGTCAAAGCCGCCGCCGCCGGCACCACCCGCACCAGGAACGAGCAAAAGATCGGCGACTTCTACCAGGCCTGCATCGACACCGACGCCATCGAAGCCAAGGGCCTCACCCCCATCCAGCCCCTCCTGTCCGAGATCGACGCCCTCGGCTCCGGCCTCCGCGCCAAGCTCGCCCTCCCCGCCCTCATCGGCAAGCTCCAGCGCCAAGGCGTCGACGTCTTCTTCTCCTACGGCGAGCAGCAGGACTTCAAAGACGCCACCAAGCAGATCGCCGCCGTCGACCAGGGCGGACTCGGCCTCCCCGAACGCGACTACTACCTCCGCACCGGAGCCAAGGACGGAGAGATCCGCCAGAAGTACGTCACCCACGTAGCCAAAATGCTCACCCTAGCCGGCTCAACCCCCGACCAGTCCGCCAAAGACGCTGCCGACATCCTCGCCTTCGAGACCACCCTCGCCAAGGCCTCCATGCCCATCACCGAGCGCCGCGACCCAGCCAACGTCTACCACCTCCAGACCATCGCCCAGTTCGAATCCTCCATGCCCGGCCTCAACTTCCCCGACTTCGAAGACGCCATCCACTCCCCCCGCGTCACCGAGCTCAACAACGCCAATCCCCCCTACGGCCCCGTCCTGCAAAAGACCATCCGCGCCACCGACATGCCCATCCTCAAGGCCTACATGCGCTACCACCTCCTCACCACCGTCGCCGGCCGACTCCCCAAGCGCTTCGACGACGAAAACTTCGACTTCTACGGACGCACCCTCAACGGCCAGCAGGAGAAAGCCGCCCGGTGGAAGCGCTGCTCGAACGCCGTCAACGGTGCCCTCGGCGAGGCCCTCGGCGAGGTCTACGTCCAGCAGTACTTCGCCGGCGACAGCAAGGCCAAGACCCTCGAGATGGTCCACGACATCGAGAACGCCATGGCCCAGGACCTCACTGAAATCACCTGGATGTCCGACGCCACCAAGGTCCGCGCCCGCGAAAAACTCCACGCCATCGCCAACAAGATCGGCTACCCCGACAAGTTCCGCGACTACACCAAGCTCGACGTCAAACGCGACGACGCCGTCGGCAACGAGCTCCGCGCCACCGCCTTCGAGAACGACCGCCAGCTCGCCAAGATCGGCAAACCCGTCGACCATCTCGAATGGGGCATGACACCCCCCACCGTCAACGCCTACTACGACCCCAGCATGAACGACATCAACTTCCCCGCCGGAATTCTCCAGCCCGCCTTCTACGATCCCAAGGCCGACGACGCCGTCAACTACGGCCACATCGGCGTCGTCGTCGGTCACGAGCTCACCCACGGCTTCGACGACGAGGGCCGCAAGTTCGGACCCACCGGAAACCTCGACGACTGGTGGACCGCCGCCGACACCAAAAACTTCGAAACCCGCACCAACTGCCTCGCCGACGAGTACTCCAGCTTCCTCGCCGTCGACGACGTCCACGTCAACGGCAAGCTCACCCTGGGCGAAAACACCGCCGACAACGGCGGCCTCCTCCTCGCCTACCTCGCATACATGGAGCGCGCCAAAAAGGACCACCTCGACCTCGCGAAGAAGGTCGACGGCTACACCGGCCCCCAGCGCTTCTACATCGCCTACGCCCAGAACTGGTGCGAAAACGACCGCCCCGAGTCCGTCCGCAACCAGGTCCTCACCGACCCCCACTCCCCCGGCCACTTCCGCGCCAACGGAGCCATCGTCAACCAACCCAACTTCGCCCCCGCCTTCGCCTGCAAAGCCAACGCCCCCATGACCCCAACCAAAAGCTGCCGCATCTGGTAACAGCCTCACCGTTGCGCTTGTCTTTAGACCAAATTGCCTGGAGCGATTCTCCGATACCTGTGGTCTTCAGGGCCAAAGGCCCGCGATATATCAGCCTAGGCCGAAGGCCTAGGTTCCCTGACCCGGAACGACTGAGGGCTGAAGGCCCGACATATAAGGGAGAACCGCTCTAATCGGAATGAAAGTGCGTGCCCACCTTCGACGCTGCGCACCATCGCGCCGAAGGTGGTCCGGGTCCACCCAGCACCCAGCCACTACCCCCAACGAGCCTGTTCTTGTCCGTGCCCTTGCCCCTCTGGCTGTCATCCCCGCAGGGGATCTGCGTTTGTCCCGTACTCCCGAAGCCAACCTCATGGCATTCATCGATCCCCTGATGAGCACCTCGGCGGTGATCAGTCAGGAATCATTTCTGACGAGAACGGCGTTTATCGTTACCAATCAACGAGAAGTCGCAGCTGCCATCCAGGGGTTGGCGTGAACGGGCACAATGACACATACTCACACTGTGCCTAGCCAAATGAGATCTGCTCTGCTCACAACAGCCCTTGCCGCAGCCAGCTTTTTGGCTCACGCTCAGACTTCCGTGCCGTATATCGGTTGCCCCGGTGACGGCCAGACCGGCCCCTACGCAGCGGCAAAAGGTTCACAGAAGCGGGTCACACTTCCGCCCGCAATAGCTGACCACTTGGCGTGGTACGAATATAGCGGCGACGCCGGACATTTCGGCGCCCTCGGCCCACGTGGCTGGAACTGTTTCGTCACCATCGGGTCCAACGGCTGGACTCTATATATCGCTCCTGAGCCGCTGGACAGCGCTAAGCTGTTGGAACACAGGAACTGGAAAGGTTTCACGGGGCCGGCGATACAACTCTCCGGCTCCGATGGCGGCACATCGGGTCGCTTCGAAGTGGCAAAGGTGGTCGCTCGCGTCTTTCCGGCACATCGCGATTATGCTCGCAGTATCATCGCGGAAGGCTTCGGTCCTGCCTCAGACTACCCGTTCGGCCCTTTCCACTCCGACCACCTCACCTATAGGAGCAATGAACTCGTCGAATTCACCAGTCCTGCTCGGCATCGTGGCCTCGGCACAATGGCCTGGCTCCTGCCGTCCGACCAGCCCATCACCGGTTTCGCCCTGCTCAGCATTGGCCCTAATGTCGACACGGAGCTTCTACACTTGAGTTTTAGGCTTCCCCCCTCGCTTTCCCCACTCGGTGCGACCCTCATCCGACAAGCCGAAGCAGATGGGTCAAACTAGCTCTAAGAAGGCGCTCACTACCGAGAGGTCGAGTTCGTCATCACCTGCAACTGATCGGAACGGCGTTATGGGACCGACGACCACTAGAGTTTGGCAGCTTCTGCGGTTCTCTTTGAAGCGGCGTCTTGTTTTCCCATTGCAGTTAGCACTTGCGCGTGAAACAGTAACAGCCCCTTGAGAGTTTTGGAGTATTCGAAACTCAACTCATGTCCCGCAGGGCTGTTCAGCCCGTCACGCTCGTAGTTTTCCGCCTTCTCAAGGTCTCGATCTGCACTCGCAAGGTCACCAGCAAGTGCCTCCGCCTGTCCTCGAACTCCGTATGCTGCGCTGCTACCTGAAGCATCGTCATGCCCTTGCTGAACTACAGCTACCGCTTTGTCTCCGACTCGGATCGCATCCTGAAATTCCTTCGCCTGTATCAGAGAGGTGGTGTAAAAAACATAAGCCCCACGACGCGTGATGAAATGCGTCTTTGGATCATATTTATCCGCCTCGTCCGCCACCTTTTTGCAGGCTACAACTGCGTTCGCTGCGTCATGCTTGCCGACAAAATTCCGGCATTCACGGTCTAGTGCCATTAGCGGTTGGGACACACTGTCATCTGGTAATGCTTTAGCCGTAACGGTGACATCCTGTGCATGGGCAAAATGCCCGCACGCAACGAGCAAGAGCGCCGTGATGAAAGGACTTGCTTTCATGCATCCATAGTAGCAACCGATTAGTCCTGACAAGTCGGCATATGTGTACCAATCATGATGTCGCCTTTTGAGATCAGGCAATCCACCCATCGAGCAAATTTAGGTGAATCTCGGAAGATCAATATCAGTCCTGTTGAATCACGCTCCCGGCGAGAATCAACCCTGGAAGAGATGCTCGACGTCTGGTAGGTTTGCACCCGTGCCAATCCGGAAAACAAAACCCTCAAAAAACACCAGCAAATCCGCATGTCAACCCCCTAAACCACTCATCTCTTTCATTTCAAAAGAGATAAGCATGGCCGACCAGTTCCCCCAAACCCATATAATTAAGTAAGAGGAAAGAATATCCACACGCCCCCAGGGGACCAACGTGCTCTCTCCTGCCGTCAAAACGGCTCTAAGTCCTTTGTCTGCAAATATTTAGACGCAAGTCCTTTGCAATCAAATATTTACAGCGGTATATGACCCGCAAGCCGTTGAAAACAGAAGATTTCCGCCCAGGCAATAGGGAGGGGGGGGGTACCCCCCTACCGCACCACATGCAGCGTCCGAGACCACCGCGTCCCATCGAAGAGATGGGTCACAACATGCACCATATAACCAATCTTGTCCCCCACGGAGGTCTTCTCCATCTGGTCCGCCCCCATCCGGAACGACCAGAACACCACCAGCGGACGCCCCAGAATATTCTCCCTCGGCACAAACCCCCAGAACCTGCTATCCAGCGATCCCAGCCGGTTATCCCCCATCGCGAACATCATCCCCGGCGGAACCACAATGTCGTCCCCCTCGATATGGCTCGCAATCTCCGCCGCCCATACCGGGGCATGGTTCGCCGCCGACTCCTCCTGGATCCCCGGAAGATCCTGCGGAAAGTCATCCCGATAAGCCACATACCCATGGTTCATGTCGCCATCGTCCGCCGGCATCGCCGCATAAGGCTCGTTCTGCGCCACGCCATTCAGGTACAGCAGACCATGCCGTAGATGGATCCGGTCCCCCGGCATCCCGATCAGCCGCTTCACCAGGATCAGATCCGGCTCCTCCGGATGCGGCTTCAGGAAGACGATCACGTCGCCACGCGTCGGCTCCCGATGGTACTCGAGCGGCATCCACCCCGCCGCCGGTGCAAACGCATTGCGATCGACGACCACGTGATCCCCGATCAGCAGCGTCTTTTCCATCGATCCGGAAGGAATGACGAAGTTCTGAACAACAAACGTCGTCGCAAACACCCAGATCGCGATCACGACGCAGAGTCCCGCAATCGACTCGAGCATCGTCTCCTTCTCTTCCACCTTCTCCGCAACCGCAGCAACGCTCAAGCCAACCCTCTTTCCCCGTCCCCTCCAGTTTACGTCGTACCTATGCGACGATTGAAGAAATGCCTCTCATCTCCCATAAAAACCGAACCCTCGGTTTCGCCGCCTGCGCCCTCGCCAGCTCCTTCTGGGGCTGCGGCTTCTTCTTCGGCAAGATCGCCCTCAACGAGATGCCCGTTGGAGCAATGGTCTTCTACCGCTTCCTCTTCGCCTGCCTCGCGCTCCTTCCGGTCCTCTTCACGCATCGCGTCCACTTCAACCGCCGCGAGTGGACAACCCTCGCCGTCTCCGCCTTCCTCGGCGTTCCCATCCAGTTCCTCCTCCAGTTCGAGGGTCTTCACCGAACCACCGTCTCGCACGCCGCGCTGATGGTTGGTCTCATGCCCGTAATCCTCGCCGTTGGAGCCGCAATCTGGGCTCACGAGCGCATGGACAAGCTCGGTTGGACCGCACTCTTCGCCTCCTCCCTCGGAGCCTGCCTCATCGCCCTCTCAGGCCGTCATTCCACCGCCACATCCGGAGGCGCATCCCTCACCGGAGACCTCTTGGTTGTGAGTTCCCTCTTCATCGCCCTCTTCTGGATCCTGATGAACAAGCAACTCATGGAGCGTCACAACCACCTCGTCGTCACGGCTTACGGCCTCTTCCTCGGCTTCGCCATGCTCTCCATCTGGGTTCCGATCCAGTACGGTTTACCGCCCATCCACGGCATCTCCTGGAAGGCCTGGACCGCACTCGCCGCCTCCGGAGTCCTCTGCACCGCCACAACCACCACCCTCTGGAACTGGGGAATGACGCAGGTCCCCGCTTCCCAGGCCGGAGTCCTCCTCAACATGGAGCCACTCATCGGCTCCATCCTCGGAGTCTTCATCCTCTCCGACTATCTCGGTCCAACCGCATGGCTCGGAGGAGCCCTCATCCTCGCCTCCGCCATCACCCTCACCACCAAGTCCAAGACCCGAGTCCATTCCCTCGAACCCGTAACCCTCTAGCTGTAGAGCGGATTGCCGTCGGTATAAAGCTGGGTGCCCCACCTTCGCGACACGCCTCATCGTCGCTAGAGCGGAATCAAGATAGCTATACCCAATCTTGGTGGTTAGGGTGGATGCTGTATATCTCTGGCGCAGCAACCGCGATGACGAGGATGGGACGAGCCTATTCGGACGACCTTCGGGTAAGGAT
>JAMFSC010000019.1 GCA_026225095.1 bacterium | reverse complement strand
TCGCCCTCCGCCTCCAGCCGGTTCACCCGAGATCCACAAAGATGTCGTCAGCAGTTGATGGCGGTAGATGTCGTTCGTAGGGAGAAATAACTGTCGTCAAAGGGAAAGAGTAGTTGACGCTGAACACACGCCTCACCTGCCTATAGCAAATTTGATGACACGCCCTAGGGAATCTGCCGCTGGTAGCGGGTTTTTGTTAGGGAGCATCAATCGCTATGCCATCGCAATCGGCGACCGCACGACGTGAGCGGACAGGTTCCCGGGGCGGCGTGGAATTAACTTTTCAAGCCACGCATTTACATCACTCTCGAGCCATCCGATGGCCCGGCCCCCCAGAGAGACCGGTTGTGGGAAGGTGCCCTGATTGAGTCGAAGATAGATGGTACTGCGGGAAAGACCTGTTTGTGCACGAACGGCTGGCAGCCGAAGGATTTTGCTGGACATGGTTAAACCTCCTGAACCCAGCTTTTCACCGAACGAGATTTGAGAACCGGAAGAAAGTTACTTGTCTTCTCTTCTCTCTTTGCGGGCAGAGAGCCTCTCACGAGTGCGTTTACGCTCGGCGACCTCGAAGTCAGCATCAGTGAGGAGCCTCCGCATCAACGCTGCTCCTCTTGGACCGCCGCTCAAAAACTGTCGTGCCAACGGTAGAGTCGTTTTTGCTATCGATGATAGTTTCTGGGGCTCTCCCTTGTGGATTGTTGAAGAGATTTGTCGCTTACCAATCCGTACCTTCTCCTCCGTCGATAAGAGGAGAAGGTCGATACAAGGCAGCAATCCCATCGATACCCATCGACGAAGATCGGGTTTTTTGAATCTCGGGGCTGGAACCGGCCGGGGAGCGGGAACTCGACGACTGGTCAGCCAGCCGGCAAAGTGTCTCAAAAGCTCGGAGTCGGGGAGATCCAAGTCGACGAGGACTATTGCCGCTGCGCTTTCGCTAGTCGAACAGCCTCGAATCACTTCATCCAATCTGCCTCTAAGGGCAGGATCTACAAATAATTTTTGGACTGGTGGTAGCAAAAAATACGCCGAGATTTCATTTGCCAGTTCTTGAGGAACCCTGCTCACTTCTTCGAACAACTTCCCAAGAGTGAGCGACCTCACGCCGACGTAGCTTGATCCGGTAAGGACGGGATCAAACATACTCACAATGCGCTTGTCGAGCGTTAGCGGATTGCGTTTTAGGGCAGCCAGCGCCTCTCCTACCTCCAACATGACTGATGCAGAAGGAAGAGGTCCGAAATAATACTGATCGAGTACGTCT
Source organism: bacterium (assembly GCA_026225095.1). Classification (GTDB taxonomy): domain Bacteria; phylum Acidobacteriota; class Terriglobia; order Terriglobales; family Acidobacteriaceae; genus Edaphobacter. The sequence continues at coordinate 15,995 of JAMFSC010000019.1, read as the reverse complement.
GCAAGATATTGCCGGATCCGAAGGGCTAGATACCATTGCTGGGAGTCGAAACTGTCTAGGCCAGCGTAGCTGGCGGAGTCAAATCGAGACAAGGAAGCATTTCTCCTGCGATTTTCCATGTGTCCTCGCGATCACGATCATCTTGCGCCACAGACGGAGCCATGGACAAGTGCCTTACGCCCCGAAAGTCTCATCAATAGCGAAGTAGGATCCATCAACGCTTCTGCCGTCTCAGCAGCACGGCATTACGTGGCAGCCTTAAGTTGATCTAAGTGATCAGACCAGCGCTGCATCATCGTTTTGCGTTCAGGTAAATGAGCGGTACGGTTGTACGCCCGTCCGTTCGGGTCTTTGACTGCGTGCGCGAGCTGGTGCTCGATGAAGTCAACCCTGACGCCCAGAACTTCGTCAAGAATCGTTCTCGCCACGGCCCTAAAGCCGTGTCCGCTCATCTCTTCTTTGTCGATACCCATGCGCCTCATGGCTGCAAGAATGGCATTGTCGGACATGGGTCGACGAGCGCTGCGCGCTCCTGGGAACACATAACGGCCGTTCCCTGTGACGGTCTGAGTTCTTCCAAGAGAACAATTGCTTGGCGAGAAAGTGGAACAATGTGAGGCGTCTTGGTCTTGGTTGCGGTGTAACGCCATTCCGCGGCTTCAAAGTCGAAATTCTTCCACTCCGCATAGCGGAGCTCGCCCGGGCGCACGAAGAGGAGGGGTGCCGACCTAAGGGCCCAACGGACGACGGCACTGCCTTCGTACCCGTCCATTGCACGCAATATTGCGCCAAGTTGCTTGGGCTCAGTCGTCGCCGCGAAGTGACTTCCTCTAACCGGGGGCAAGGCACCACGCAAATCTGCGGACGGGTCGCGAGTCGCCCGGCCTGTGGCGATTGCGTACCTGAAGACTTGTCCGCAGTTCCCGAGCGCGCGATGAGCCGTTTCTAGCGCCCGCGTTTCGATCCGCCGAATGATCGGTAACAGATCGGGGGCCGTGACTTCGGCAATCGGATGGTCACCGATCCAAGGGAAGATGTCCCTCTCAAAGAGTCTGATGATTCGGGTGCTGTGCCCGTGAACCCAGTTGACCGAGTGCTTCTCAAACCATTCCCGGGTGACCACCTCAAAGCTGTTGAGCCCGTCGCGGCACTTGGCTGACTTTGAGGCCTTACAATTGGCGCTGGGGTCGGCTCCGTTCGCGAGGAGCGTTCGGGCCTCATCCCTTCGGCTCCTGGCATCTTTGAGGGAGACATCCGAATCCACACCCAAGGAAAGGCGTTTCTCCTTGCCATCGAACCTGTACTTCAGCCGCCACCATTTGCCACCCGACGGGGACAGCTCCAAATACAACCCGCGCTCGTCGTAAAGGCGACTGGACTTTAGTGACGGCTTGGAATTTCGTATTTCCCGATCGGTCAGTGACAATGGGGGCAACTCTTTCTGAACTTTGGCAGTTGCCCCCGGATGCCAATAGATGCCCCCGAACACTACAGGACGTCAAACCCATAAAGATCAAGTATTTATAAGCATTTTGGATCATTTTGGGCGTCTCGGGATGTCGTGATGGTAGGCGAGGCAGGGATCGAACCTGCAACCCCCAGCTTAGAAGGCTGGTGCTCTATCCGATTGAGCTACTCGCCCGCTCCAGGCGCATTTCTGGTATCTGGGCCTAGGCACATTGTACGGGTTGAGTGGGTGGCCGGCCATAAGCCGATCGTGGAAAACACCTCATCCGGCGGTTAGGTCGCGGCTCCGCAGCAAGGCCACCACGGATTCGAGCGCCGCCGACCAGTGCTCCGCCGCGGAGTCATGGTCCGAGCCCAGGGCTTTCACATAGACACTGACCGAAAATCCCTCTTGTGGGCCCGCGAGATCGATGAAGGCCGGGCGGACCACGCAATCCAGTGCGGCGAAGGGATGATCGAGCGGAGCGGCCAGGCGCGTGAGCCGATGAAGCTGCTGACCTTGCTGGTGAAACGAGGCGAAGATCGTCCGCTCACGCCACAGCAGGTCGATGTAGCTGGCGAAGCCGGCCCTGGTCTCCACTGCATCGAGAGCGGGGAGGTCCAGGTCAAGTTGCAGGCGTTCCATCTCCTCTGTCTCCAGCACCCACGCGTCGCATTTGGCCGTGAAGACGGCCGAGCGTGGCGCGTTGAGCGCGCGCAACGCCTGCATCAGCGGAGGATGCTGCTCAGCTTCAGGCAGGCGATCGAAGTCGTAGGGATGAAGGCGAAGATCGACGAAGGTGGCACTTCCGGCAGGATCTTGCCACGGCACGATCAGGACAGGATCTTCGGCACCACATTCAGCGGACCACTCGGCAAACATACTTTGATTATCGCAGGGTGACGGGACGGGGCCGTTCAGTGGCCCTCCGGAACCTTCCGACCCACATGGAAGTTTTTTGTCAGGAGCACCAGTGGAGCTGCCAGGAGCGTAACGACACCGATGATGTGGAAGCAATCCATGAAGGCGAGGAGCCTGGTCTGGGCGCCAAGCTGGTCGTAGAATCGCAGGGTTGCGGCCCTCACGGCGTCGCCTTGCGGGAATCCGTGCTGTTGTAGATAGCTGGCTGTCTGTTGGATCGATTGCTGCAGGAAATGCGAGGAAGAGGTCAGGTTCGAAGCCATCGTGTTCTGATGGAGGTCCTGACGGCGCTCGCTCATCGTCGTAATAAACGCGATCCCGAAGCTTCCGCCCCAGTTACGAAAGAAGTTGGTCAGCGAAGAGGCACGATTATTCTGATCGGGACGAAGTTGCGAATATCCGATGACAGAAAGCGGCACGAAGAAGAATGCGTAGCCCAAGCCCTGCAAGGCGCGCGCCCAGGCGTAGTGGCTGTAGTCGGTCTGCAGATTGAAGTGGCTGTAGTGGATCATCGACATGCCAACCACCACGACGGCGCCCAGGAGAAGGACGCGTGGATGCACAATTCCCCGCTGCACCAGTTGGGCGCCGACCGGGGCGAGCAGCGTGATGACGAACGCTCCGGGACCAAGCACCAGCCCGGCATCGATGGCGCGATAGCCGTAGAGGGTCTGCAGGATCTGAGGAATCATCGTCGTTGTGGCAAAGAGCCCAAAGCCGAAGACAAAGTAAAAGACGTTGGCGATCGCGAAGTTACGCGTCTTCAGAAGACGAAAGTCAATCACCGGATCCTTCTGTCGCAGCTCCCACCAGACCGCGGTTGCGAGGCAGGTGATACCGAGCACAAACATCCAGCGGATGGTCACGGATCCGAACCAATCGTCGATCTGGCCGCGGTCGAGCAGGATCTCGAGCGCAGCGGAGCCGAGCCCGATCAACGCCATTCCAATCCCATCAATCTTGAGCTTGCCGTCGGCCGAACGAACTGTCTTCCGCTCCTCGGTGAAGGCGGGAGGATCGTGCACAAACCGATTGGTCAGGAAGAGGGACAGCATGCCGATTGGAATATTGATCAGGAAGACCCAGCGCCAGTTGTAGTTGTCGGTGATCCATCCACCGAGTACCGGCCCGATCGCCGGGGCTGTCACGATGGCGACTGTATAGAGCGCAAAGGCAGACGCTCGCTTGTTGGGGGGAAAGGTATCGACAAGGATCGCCTGTTCTACGGGAGCGAGGCCGCCGCCGCCGACCCCCTGCAAGACCCTCGCCAGCAGCATGATGCCGAGGCCTGGTGCAATCCCGCAGAAGAACGAGGTGATCGTAAACAGGGCAACGCATGCCATGTAGTAGTTCTTGCGGCCGAAGACACGGGAAAACCACGCTGACATCGGAAGTATCACCGCATTCGCAACCAGATAGGTTGTCAGGATCCAGGTCACCTCGTCGTACGATCGGCCGAGCCCACCTGCGATATAGGGCAACGATACATTTGCGATGGAGGTATCAAGCAATTCCATGAAGGTGGCCAGCGTGACGGTCAGCGCAACGACCCACGGATTGACCAGGGGGTGGCCGGTGGGGACGCGCGGAAGGGGGGTAACAAGGGTAGCCATCGATGGTTCTCCGGAGGAATGGAAGCGACCACTCAGTCTCTTTCCACATCTGATTCAGTAGGTGAAGCGACCGATGCGTCTTTTTTCGCTATTCTGTCAGAAGAGGTGTCGGCGTGATGGGCAAGGGAGAACTAACAAGGCAGAGAATCATCGTGAAGTCGGCGCCGCTCTTCAATCAGAAGGGCTTCAGCGGCTGCTCGATGCAGGACATCATGTCGGCTACCGGGCTTGAAAAGGGCGGATTGTACCGCCACTTTCACAGCAAGGAAGAGCTGGCTGCCGAGGTCTTCCGGTATACGCTCTCGCGCAACCAGAAGATCCGGTCCCAGGCTGCGGAGCCGGGCCAGGGAGCAATCGATCAACTGCGTGCCTCGATCGCACGATTCATCGCAATTCCGGCGGCAGTTCCTGGCGGATGTCCCATCCTGAACACTGCGATCGAAGCAGATGATGGCAATCCGGTACTTCGGGGGCTCGCCCGGGAAGGGGTCCAGGAGTGGAAGTCTGTGCTTGCGAAGATTGTTTCGGAGGGGATCGAGCGGGGAGAGATCCGACCGGAGACGGAGCCGCGCGCGATCGCCAACACGATGATCGCGGCGCTCGAGGGCGCGCTGATGATTAGCCGTCTCGAAGGCAATCGGACCGCGCTTCATGACGCACAATCTGCGCTCTCTCAAATACTAGGTAGCATTGCCGTAGGATCTACGGAGGCTACTGCGCATTGAGCCCATCGACGAGCGAGTTGCGATAAGCCCGGGCTGCGGGAATCGATCCCAGAACGGCTGCGGACACGATCGTAGCTGCGGCGTAAAGCTCGACTCGCTTCGATAGTCCAACCAGCGCCACGGGCAGCCCGAAGTGATTTTCGATCGTTCCGCGAAGGGCGAAGAGCAGAACGTAGACCGCCGCGATGCCGAGGAGGGTTCCAGCGGCTGCGACCAGGGTAGATTCAAACAGGAAGAGTATAAAGATCTGCCGTACATGCAGCCCGACTGCGCGCAGGATCGCGATCTCGCGGCGACGCTCATTTAAGGTGGCATATAGGGCGATAAGCATGGCGAGCAGACCGACGACGAGCACCGCGGCCGAGACCAGCGAAAGCGCCGTGTCGGCGTAGTCCAGCAGGCTCCAGAGTTCCTGGAGGGTGTAGGCGGGGATGATCGCGGTCAGCGGCTCTGCCTTATCGGTATTGATCTCGCGCTGCAGGTAGAGCGTACTGACGCGGGATTTGGCGCCGAGCAGGAAGGCCGTGATCTGGTCGACTTTCAACCGGGACGGGTCGAGCTGCGGAACGGTCTCCCCGATCGCGGGTGGCGTTCCATCACTCCATCCGTAGTGCATCGCCTCCTCGCCGAGCAGGGTGATGTAGAGCGCGCGATCGACCGGCGTGGCGGTCTGGTCGAGAATGCCCACAATCGTGAAGGGTGTATTGGCGTGGTTGAGGACGGATCTCTCCTCAATCCCATGTGCAAGGACTACCTGCTGACCAAGCTGATAGCCAAGCCGGGTCGCGACATCGGCACCAAGAGCAACCTCGAACAGACCTTCCGGGGCGTGTCCCTCCGCGAAATGCAGAGAGTGGTCTCGCCGGTAGATGTAGTGCTTGTAGAAGTTGTCGTCGGTTGCGATGACGCGATAGCCGTGATGCGAATCGCCCATCGAGATGGGGATCGTCCAGGCGACGGCTGGATGATGGGCGAAGTGCTGGTAACTCTCCCACGAGATGTTGTTCGATGCGTTGCCGATGTGGAAGACGCTCGACAGCAGCAGGGGCAGACCACCGCCGCGCGCTCCCACGATCAGGTCGGTGCGGGAGATGGTCCCGGAGAAGCCTTCCTGCGCGGCGCCGCGCAGACGGTCGACTCCAACCATCAGCGTTACGGACAGCCCAATGGAGAAGATCGTGAGCGTCGTCGCGAGTGCTCGCGAGCGGAGGCTCTTGATCGCAAGTCGGAGCAGGATCATGCTTCCCTTTCGGCCTGCGGGACGGTCTGCGCGATCTGAGGCAGTGAGAGCGTTTCATCGAAGTGCGACGCCAGCGACCGGTCATGGGAGACGAAGAGGAGCGTGGTCGGCGAAGGATTGCGTGTGTTTCCCTCCATCGTCACCTCGTTCAATAGATCGAGAAAGGCATCCCGGCGATCGGTATCGAGTGACGAAGTTGGCTCATCCGCTATCACCAATGCAGGCGACCCGATGATGGCCCGAGCGATGGCAACGCGTTGTTGCTGGCCGGTTGAGAGTCGAGTTACCGTCTCGCCGAGATGCGCGTGGATGTCGAGGCGAAGAGCGAGGCGTACCACCTCTTCGGACAAAGTGGACGAGGTGATCCGCGCTCTCCGCGTACGGTGAAGCTCACACGGTAGAGCGATATTCTCTGCGACCGTAAGATACGGAATCAGGTTGAAGCCCTGAAAGATGTACCCAATCTGCGACCCGCGCAGGGTGTCTCGGGACGAGGCGGAGAGGCGCATCAGATCCTGCCCAAGCACATGGATGCTGCCCCGCTGCGGAACGAGCACACCGGAGATCAGCGAGAGCAGGGTCGTCTTGCCGCTGCCCGACGGACCGTGCAGGAAGACCCGACGACCAGCCGGAATGCGCAGATGATCGATGCTGAGAATGGGACGATCCGCACGGTAGCCGAAACGGACGTGCTCGAGATGGATCGCGGCGACTTCTTGCATGTGGCTATTGGGTATAGGGGCGAACGCTGTCGCCATCCATGTTGAAGGACACATCGCCATATGGACTTTCGACGGTGGCCACGTGGAGCTGGCCGGTCACCATAATGGGTTCCGTGAAGGACATCTTCGCCTTCTGGTTGTGCGTCAGCTTCACGTAGATCATCTGATTTGGCGGAGGAGGTGGGACATGAATGCAGGCTCCCGCAAAGGGGACCAGCAGGAACTCCGTCACCTGGTCCGCATCGTCTTCGAGCGGGACCATGAAGCCGGGGACGGCGACCATCTTCTTGTCGAGCGCGCGGGCAGGAGAGCTCGACTGGGTGGAGTTGAGCGTCTTGAGGGTGGACCAGCCAACGGTCACGGCCGGCACCGGAGTGGCGAACAGAAGCGCGCTGGAACCGACGACGATGAAGATTCTTGACAGACCTCTCATGACTCCCTCCCCGGCTGCTTCGCCGGAGCGAACAGCCTGCATGTCTCCATGCTAGTCGTTGGATGCGTCTTCCTCTACTTTGACGTCTCCGGGATGGGCGGATAGGTCGTAAAGCGGGCCCGATCCGGCGGAAAGGCGGGCTGATAATAAATCGTCCAGTCCCGTGTCAGGTGCGGATCGATCGATCGCGTCTTCGCATCCCATGGATCGACCGAGATGCCGTTCAGATCCCAGACGATCTTGCCGTTGACAATCGTCAGTTGGCATTGCAGCTTCTCATGACCATCCATCCGAGTATTCGCTACGTCCATGAACCCGAAGCGGCCCTCTTCGACAGAGAGGATGGCGATGTCAGCGATCGCACCGGGAGAAAGATTCCCAAGCTGCGTCTGCCTGATCTCACGCGCCGGATTCCAGGTAAGCTGTGCAACCACCTGGGGGATCGTCTCACCCATCGCAAGGAACTTGGCTGCAACGTTGAGAATGTCCTTCATCTGCTGATTGACGCTCTCGATGTGGAGATCGGTCGAGATAGAGTCGGGAATATAGCCGCTCCGTACCAGGGGATTCGCAACCGTCCAGTAGAACGAACCGTTGCCGTGACCAACATCCATGAAGATGCCGCGTTTGCGCGCAAGCAGCATGGGAGCGGACGCAAGACCAGTCGCCGGATCCTGTTCGCCCCGCAACCCGGAGTACATATGGGTGTAAATATCGCCCGGCCGAAGGTGCGTCGCGAACAGTTGCGAGATCGGGCGCTCGACTCGGCGAGCTCCGTAATCAACCATTACAGGAATGCCGGCGAGATTGCCCGCGACGACCGCCTCGTCATACGGCTTCCACTCTGGACCTGTGAAATGCGCACACTTGATGCCAACGATCAGTCCGGGATGCTTCTTCGCGAATGCGCCCGTGGCGCCTCCATCCATGTCGTTGAGGTCGTTCTCGTAGTCGCTGCCGCGCATGCCCTCGCCGACGATGTTGATCATGGCGAGTACGCGAGTCTTCGACTTGTCGATGACGCGAACCTTGAAGTCATCGAAGTTCTTCCATCCCGAGCTGCCAGCGTCGACAATCGTCGTGACACCATTGCGCAGGGTGAAGGGATCGGGATAGAGCGAAATATCCTGCGCGTACGAGGGTGCATCCTTTGCGCTCGCGTAGAGATGCCCATGCAGGTCGATGATGCCCGGCATCACGAGATAGCCTTCAGCATGAATGGTCTTCAGTGCATCGACCGGCCTCAGATGCTGCGCCACTTCGACGATCTTCCCATCCTTGATACCAACATCGGCGATCCGATCCAGATTGCTCTTAGGATCGATGACCCTTCCCTGCTGCAGGAGAAGATCGTACCGGAGCGGGTTCGGCGATGCCGGACGGTTTGCCTGGCCCCTCGCGGGAACCAGGCTCATGACGGAAAGGCTTACGGCCACCGCGACCGCCATCCAGGGTCGGTTCATGATCGTCTCTTCCTATTGAGCCGTGGGGGGCGCCGGCGGCTTACCAACGGGCGTGGACTGCGGGAAGCGCTGCCCACGCGTAGCGCCAAACGGACGCTCGTTGAACGTCGTCCAGCGTCGTGACTGCCGCTCATCCGCGGAGTGCGTCGTCGCATCCCACCTGTCGGCAGAGATGCCATTCAGGTCGTAGACGATCTTGCCATCTCGCAGTGTCAACTCGCAAACCAGCTTCTTGGTTCCCATCATTTTCGTGTTGTACATGTCAACGAAGCCAAATTTTCCGGTCTCGACCGACAACACCGCAATATCGGCGCCGGAGCCGACGGAGAGATTGCCCAGTTGTTCCTGCTTGATCTCATGCGCCGGATGCGAGGTCATCTGCGCGATCACCTGCGGCACCGTCTCGCCCAACGCCATCATCTTGTCGGCGACGTTCAGAATGTCCTTCATCCCATTGTTCATCGATCCAACGTGAAGATCGGTCGAGATCGAGTCAGGAAGATATCCACTACGCATGATCGGCACGGCGACGGTCCACGCGAACGAACCTCCACCATGCCCCACGTCGCAGTAGATACCGCGCTTGCGCATCACCAACAGTGACTCGGATGGCCCCCCGGTGGTTTGGTCCTGCTCGCCACGCAGACCGGAAAAGCAGTGGGTGTAAATATCGCCGGGTCGAAGGTACTTAGATACCAGATCGATCAGAGGCCGCTCGATGCGCCGCGCTCCATAGTCGATCATGACGGGCACATTGGCGTCATTGCCGGCGATGACCGCCTGCTCATAGGGCTTCCACTCTGGCCCGGTGAAGTGCGCACTCTTGATCCCCACGATGACGCCAGGAAACTGCTTCGCCTTGTCGCCCGTGAGCTTGCCATCCATATCGTCGAGGTTGTCTTCGTACTTTCCACCACGCATCCCGGCGCCGACGATATTCAATTCCGCCAGAACCCTCGTCTTCGACCGATCGATAATCTTGTCTTTGAAGTCGTCGAAGTTGCGCCAGCCGGAGCTACCCGCATCAACCACCGTGGTCACGCCATTCCGCAGCGTAAAGCCATCCGGATAGAGCGAGAGATCCCCGGCATAGGATCCGCGCTCCCCCGTTCCGGCAAAGACATGCACATGCAGATCGATCAGCCCAGGCCCAACGTAGAGTCCCGAGACATCGATGGTCTTCAACGCGTCCTTGGCGTCCAGATGAGCCGCCACCGCGGCGATCTTGCCATTCTTGATGCCCACATCTTCAACGCCATCGATCTTGTTTTTTTCATCGACCACGTGACCACCCTTGAGCAGCAGGTCATACGGCAGAGGGTTAGGCGGCAGCGACGGTCCACGCTGACCGCCCTCCTGCCCGGACGCCACCGTAGAACAGAGTGTGGCGCAGAAGAGAACGCGGCCCAGATTTCGAAAGTTCATTGACTTACCTCGTATCAAGATCAACCCACTCGCAGGGTATGCGGATTATGCCTTCGTGGCGGTAAAGGTTGCGGCTCCGTATTCCCCGAGCCGTACATCGCCCGAGAAGTTACTGCCGGCGACAACTCCTGTAAACGTAAATGGGACCTGGTAGCCGTTCTGGTGCATCACGCTCGTAAGAACCGCATGGTCCCCATTGACCTTACCCTGCAGGGTTGCGCTATAAATCTCGCCCTTCTGCTCCCCCGTGAGCCCGACTCCATTCTGCTCGAGAACAAACTGCTGATGGCCGGTGCCGCGTATGTAATGAATCGTCACGTTCCACCTGCCCGAAAGGTTCGCCACAGGTCCAGGATAGATGGGCGGATCCTCGTGATGGCCGGGGTTGCGCAGTGCATTCGAGATCGCGTCGGCAACAACTTTATAGTCGCCGGGTTGCATCATGTAGGGCATCACCCCAATCGAGGAGTTCATCATGTCGGGCCGCTTGCCCAGACCGCCCGTTACAAGAATCCGGGGCGTGCCTTTGTCCAGCCTCTCCACCACTTCACTGCCGGTGATGCCAACCTTGGCCGCGTCCCAGCGGATGCTCAAGGTTGGAGCCCGGTTCGAAAGGTCTTCATCCGGCATATTGATCTGCGTGGTTACACCAGGAATGTCCTTCACCGCATTCGCGATGGAGTGATCCCATTCAAGCCATTGCTTCTGCTCCGCCGCATGGTCGCGCTTGTACCACATACGCACTGCGGCCAGCATGCCCATCGCTTCTTCCTTGCCCACCTTCAGCGCACGTCCCCAGTTATGATGTGGCGCCGCATTCCAGAAGGCCGCCGCGCACAGATCCTTCGGCCCCAGCAGGACGCCGGCAGCCTGCGGTCCACGCATGCACTTTCCGCCCGAGTAACCCACAAACGTGGCCCCCGCCGCCAGATGGATATTCGGAACGATCGGCTCTTCCGCGGCTGCGTCGACGAATACGGGAATTCCCTTCTCTTTCGCAATGGCACAGACCGTCTTGATCGAGAGCGGCTCTTTGAACGCGCGCGGCCCGGAGATGATGTAGATCATCGCGGTCTGCTCGCCGATCTTTGCGCGAAGCTCATCCTCCGTTTCCACCTCCACCAAATCCGGCCCGGACATGCGGATGCCGAAGTCGTACGGGTTGCGCGAGTACCTGGGGATGATGACCTGGTTGCGCGCCTTCTTATAGGGCATCGATTGCGACAACTCCGGGTCGGTCCCGCAGATGCACGCAACCGTCGCAAGTGCGATCGCCGCCTCGCAACCATTCGTCACGATCGCACTCGGCGCGCCCATGTGCATCGCGATCTCTGCCCCCACGGCGGTCATCAACTCGTCCATCTGAACGTAGTGTTGCGACGCCTCATACATCGCCTGCTTGACCTCGGGCAGCGACTGCGAGCCAGAGATGATCGTGAAGGTCCCACGCGCATTGATGATGGGCCGCAAGCCGATCTGCTTGTAAAGATTGTCGCTCGCCGTGCCGGTACTCTTCAGCGGCGACAGTGGCTCAAGCAGGCTCGATGCGGACGCCGTCAGCGGAGCAGATGCTACGGCCGCGGAGAGTAGCCCGGACTGCTTCAAGACATCTCGCCTTGACCAGCGCGCCTTGCGGAAGAGGGACATGGCAATCAGCCTTTCTTTGCTGTGACGAAATGGGTTTCGTTGCTCGTCTGTATCGATGCTGGTCTGCTTAACGCCACATCGCGAACATCACGACTTCTTGATGAGTGCCGCCCGAATCCTCTTACCCACGATCTCGTCTTCCCCGGGCTGCAACATCCAGACCCCGACAACAAGCGTATTCGCATCCGACGGAATCCCCTGGTTCGGGCCGTGGCCTGTATTGGGATTGAGTTCGATCGAAGGAGACCCGGCCCGTAGCGCAGCCACAACCTCTGTCGTCGAAATACCTGCGACTGCAGGATCGAAACGGATCAGCAGATGCGGCACGTGATTGGCGATCTTCGGCACGACCGTCTCCGTGGTCACGGAAGCAACGCCCTTCACCGCCTTCACGATCACATCCACACGCTTCTGATAGTCGCCCTGCATCGACTCTTCCGTGTGCGACAACACCCAGTCGACCGCCGCCACCATCCCGACGATCTGCTCCTTCGCGACCTTCATTCCTCGCCCAACACCGTCGCCTGGATTATTGTTCTGATGAGCCAGATCGGTAAGTCGCTTTTTCCCAAGCAGAAGACCAGCGTTCTGCGGACCACGCATCCCCTTTCCGCCCGAGAAGGACACCAGGTCGAAACCCATCCCGGTGTACTTCCAGAGATTCGAGATCGGAGGCATATCCGCGGCCGCATCCAGATGGCATGGGATGCCGTGTTCGTGGGCAACCTTCAACCACTCCTCGCGGCCAATCTGCGCGCTTCCGGCAATGCCATCTTCCTCTTCCGCCGCGTTGAAGAAGTTAGTCATCACCGCGTTCCCCGCATCGCAGGCGCGCTTGAAGTCGTCCAACGTGACGACCTCCGTCACCCGCGCCCCGCACAGGAACATGGCGTGGTCGTATCCGTAGCGATGCGCGCGCTGCACGATCACCTGGTTCTTCCTGCCGTCGATGGCCTGCGGCATGTCCATCGGCCCAATATTATTGGCAGCCTGCATGCACGCCGCCGTCGCCAGGCTGATCGCGCCCGAGGCCCCGGAGGTGATAACCGCGCCTTCGCACTGCAGCCGCTTTGCAACATACTCGCCGGACTTCACCTGGAGATCATGCAAGCGCACCGGATGCAGCGCCGCCTTCTGCACCGCCGCCAGCACAACCGGAGGCATGCATGCCGCCGTCAGCGTCGTATACGTGCCCGCCGCGTTGATGATCTTGGCCACACCCAGCTTCTCGTAGTAGTCTTCACCCGCAGCCTCGGTGGCGGCAACGGCCTGGGCGTTGCTCGCGGCGAACAACGGCAGCGCAGCCAGCGAAGCCGTCAGCGAGCTGCCCCAGCGGAAGAATCGGCGACGCGAGAGAGGCTGGGTTGCTGACTCGTTCATATCCGACAAGGTGTGTCCTCCGAAGCTCTTTCAATACCATTCAAAACTGACTCCGGCCGATGAACTCACCGAAGTAAAGAGGTGCCAATCGTGTCACCCATTGAACCGCATGACGGCCGATCCGTCATGGGCCAGAAGACCGCGAACCAAATAAGGAAAATGACATAGCGTGGCCCTAAATACGCCCAAACTGTTTAACCGCTTCGACGATGGAATGGAACTTCTCGATGTACGGATACATGCTGTGTTCGCTGTTATCCAGCTTTTGTGCAAGCAACAGAACCTCCGCCGCCCTCTGCCTTGGAACGACCACAACGCCATCCTGATCAGCCACGATAATGTCGTTCGCATTCACCCGCGTTCCGCTCACATCCAGCGGAAGATTCATCCCTCCAAACCGATAGTGCGAGACCGATGTCGAGGGGACCGGGCCAGTCGCATAGACCGGAAAGCCGATCCGCTTCAACTGCGGCAGGTCGCGAACCCCGCCGTCCACCACGGCCCCCGCGAAGCCTCGCGCAAACATCGCCGTGCCCATCAATCCGCCCATCCCGGCAATATCCGCCCCGTCCTCCACCTTCATCACGTAGACCGAACCCGGCCCGCCACTGTCGATGGCGGAGAGCATGCCGGAGAGCGCATCGGGATCTTTGTTCTCTTCCTTCTTCAGCAGCACCGTCAGCGCAGTTCCTGCGAACTTGGTGGGAAAGATCGGCTGCATGGCGTGCGACATGTAGTGCTTCTCGTGCAGCAGCTGCTCCTCCGCGTCCGAGACGGAGGCAGCCTCGACATGGCGGTAAGCCTCGAGCATCAGCAAAGGACTCTTCTCGTAGTCAGCCTGGGTCATCGGCGTATCGGCGTGCAACAGGACCCCAACGGTGCCGGTAGTGATCACCAGGAATGCGGCGGTAAGAACAATGCTTTTCCTAACTTTCTTCTGCGAGTGGGGCGAGAACATCGTGAGGCAATCTCCGAAAATTCTGTTAGCAGGATGCTACCGCGTCAAGGCAGGAAAAGAAAACAGCCGCCGAAGCAAGGCTCCGGCGGCTGTCGCGAAACCAAGTTAGAAGTTGATTTTGCCCGCCAATTGCAGAATGCGCGGATCGCCAAGGAAGGTAGGTGTGGCCGTCACCTGACCGAACGTCGATCCGGTGAAGTTGAATACGCCTGCGGCACTCGCCGTGGGGAGCGTGGTGTTACCCGGATTTGCCAGGTTCGCATGGTTGAAGACGTTGAAGGCCTCCGCCCGGAACTGTAAGCGCACACTCTCCCACACCGCGAAGTCTTTGAACACAGAGAGATTCGTGTTGGCCGCGCCCGGCCCGCGCTGATCGTTCCGATGCGTGTTACCGAACGTATACAGCGCAGGGAGCGCATAAGCGCTCGCATCGATGCAGCTCGTCTTCGCAATATACTGCGCCTTCCCGCAGGTAAACCGGGGCGCGTTCACATAGTTCGGCCGCTGCGTTCCGATCCCACCGACGTTTGCCTGGTCGTTGGTGATGCCAATGTTGAACGGCTGTCCGCCTTGGATCGTTACGATCGTGTTCGCGTGCCATCCCCCTGCCAGCGTATCCGTCAGGTGCCCAAACCGGGCCAAACTTGGCATCGCATAGGTCACCGTACCCACAAAGCGGCTCCGGATATCCCAGTTCGCATCGCCGTAATCCGCCTTCAGGTTGTATTGGATCATCGGCGTACCGCCCCCGTTGGCATCGTTTGAGGTGTCGAGCGTATGCGACCACGTGTAGCCGAGGTTTACGTCCAGTCCATGGAACGCCCGCTGACGGAACACCACGGTCAAGCCGTTGTACGTCGAAAGCCCATCGTTCTGAATCTGGCGAATCTGCCCGAAGAGCTGGTAGGGCCGACGTGGATTCACTGTCCCAGGGCCAGGCAAAGGCTGGTTAGGATACAGCGAGTGATCCAGGTGAATCCCATGTGAGCCCAGGTACTGGAACTCGAGCGCGCTTCCCTTGGCAAGCTCCAAACCCGTATCCAGGTTCCACTGGTACAACCGTGGAGTCGGCAGATAGTAGTTGTCCGTAAAGGCCGTCTGGTACGACCCCGGAGTTCCCGCGGGAACCGAAGTCGATCCCGTGCCGCCGCCCGAAGGGTTGCTGAAGCTTTGGGTCGCGATCCCACTGGTGGGTCCGCTGAAGGTGGTGGACGCCGCGAACGGATAGTTGCTGGTCGAAAGCGTAAACGCATTCAAGTGGTTCGGGTTGTAGTAGATTCCCCCGCCCGCCCGCACAACGATCTTCTCCGTCGCGCGGTACGCGAGGCCCAGCCGCGGAGAGACCAGATCGTGGTTGGGTCCATGAAACTTGAAGCCCGGGACCGGCGTGTATGTCCCGCCCGTCGTCGCGCTGCTCGTAGGAATCAACGCCGTATACGTGCTGTTTAGAATGCGCCCAATGCCGTTCAGGCTGTAGGGCACCGTCGGCAGTTCGTAGCGCACCCCATAGAGCACCGTCAGCTTCTGCGAAACCTGCCAGTTGTCCTGCACAAAGAACCCATCGCGGAACTCTCCGATGGAACCCTTTACCTGAAACAGCGGAGTCACCACCGTCTGCGAGTAACCTGTCAGAAAATCAGCCGCGGCATTGCCCGAGTAGTTCCCCGTAAAGGTGAACTGTCCCCGATTCTGGTTCGTCGCAGCGCGGCCGATGGTCATCCGCCGCAGGTCCACGCCCGCCATGAAGTTGTGCTTGCCCTTCGTATAGCTGATCTGGTCATAGCCGTGCAGTGTCCGATCATCCTGAATCCAGTTCGTCCCCTCCGCCCCAAGCCCCTGGTAGCCGTTATTAATCACAATCGTAGGAATACCTGGATTGGCGTTGGTCGTATCCGCCGTGAACCCTGGAATCCCGAGCGCCGTGCCCGCTCCCGCGATCCCATTCTGGGCAAAATAGTTCAATTGGTTCGACTGGAACTTGTTGTATCCCAGCCGAAGATCGTTGATCACATTCGGAGTGA
>JAMFSC010000138.1 GCA_026225095.1 bacterium | reverse complement strand
TGTTCTAAAAGGGTTAGCGGGCAACGATCGAAATTTCCCAATGTTTCACCAGAAGCTTTTTGTGCGCAGAATGTGGGCCGTTGCATGGAAAAACTGGACAGCGGGCGCTGATTTTGAAAGTGGTCTGTTCTGGTGCGTTTATCGCGCGGATGAAGTCCGTCGGGGAACCCCCGAGCCGGTTCGCAGTCCGGCACGCGGGGTCTGGGGGCCGGGAGTGGGGCCCCCCTTTATCTGGCCGGATAGTGCTTCGAGATACCGGTCCGCTCATTCAGTACATCGAAGCTCCCATCCAGTGCGGCAGTCAGCTCCAGCCCATGTCCCGCATCCGGTCCATCCGGATTCGCGATATAAGCCGCCTCGGTGTTGTGCGCCGCGCCACCCTCTTCGGAGTAATGAAGCTGCCAAAGTGTTTCGAGGCCCGGAGCTTTGGCGAACGTCTCCATGGTGGGCGTCGACCCGCCCTTTTTCGCGCCGTTATCCATGATCGCAACGCGTGCCCCGATGGCGTCGATCAGCGCCGGACTCGAGCTCTGGAACCAGCCATGGTGCGAGACCACAAGCACATCGACGTGTCCAAGCCGGTTCACGGGGCACATCATCTGCATCTCCTTATCCCAGGTCAGGTCGCCCAGATCGAGGAGCTTGAGTCTGCCGAACGTGAGCTCGACGCCTAACGACCGGCCGTTTTCGGTCTTGTCCGCAGGCCGAACCTCGGATTGCTGGCAATATGGATTCGCCTGTCCCGCTCCGTCCAGAGGCTTCATGGTCAGCTCGCCATCCGCGCTGATCACCCGCAGCGTAACGCCCTTCAGCGGAAGCAGATCCCCGACTTTGGCCACGATGTGCCTCGCCGATCCGGATGCCAGCGCTGCCTGGTACGCGGCGTAACCGGCCTTCGTCGGCTCATCGTCGATCTCCCGGTTGGGACCGTGGTCGATGAACGTCCCCACGGGAATCCGCGCCGTCAGCTGCGGCACACCGCCCACATGGTCCACGTGAAAGTGCGTGATCAGCACGTAGTCGATCCGGCTCAGACCTGCGCTCCTGGCCGCCGCCACGATCCGGTCCGCATCCCGTCCGGCATTCCCCGGCCAGCCCGTATCGACCAGAAGCGACTCACCCGCAGGCGTCACGAACAGCGTCGCCTGACCGCCTTCCACATCGACGAAGAAGACCCTAAGCTTCCCCCCGGCCCCCTGGGCCGCTGCCGTCTGCACCAGAAACGAGAGAGCCAGCCCACACATCATCCGTCGCATCGAGATCACAGGTCCATCCTCCAGGTGAGCTCGAGCAGATTCGCAGAAGGTGTCGGGTTATACGTTGGATGCCGTGGCGCTCCGGCCCACCTTAGCGACGATGAGACGTGTCGCGAAGGTGGGGCACCCGACTCTATACCAACAGGCAATCCGCTCTAAAACTCCCGCCCATGCTACATCACCCGGCAGTTACCTCGCCCGAGGCCCTCCAGCCGATGTCCCGTCGAAACTGCATCCCCGGGAACGACACCTCCGCCAGCGACGAGTAAGCCTTGCCCAGCGCCTCCTTCAGGTCCGGAGCCACCGCGGTCATCCCCAGTACCCTTCCGCCAGCCGTGACCAGCTGTCCCTTCCGCACTGCCGTCCCGGAGTGGAACAGCTCCGCCGTCCCGCCCCAGTCGCAGAAGGTCGTCGCCCCCGTGATCTGCCAGCCCAGCTCCACCGCTCCCGGATATCCGGCGCTGGCCGCGATGACGCACACGCTCGCCCCACCCTTCATCCGCACCGAGAGCTCTTTGCCGGTCCCCGCCACCGCCCACTCGAACAGGTCGAGCAGATCGCTCTCCAAACGCATCATGAGCGCCTGCGTCTCCGGATCGCCGAACCGCGTGTTGAACTCCAGCACCTTCGGCCCCGCCGCCGTCATCATGATGCCGCAGAACAGCACCCCCCGAAACGGTGTCTCCTCGGCCCGCATCCCGTCGACGGTCTTCTGCGCCACATGCTCCAGCAGCCACTCCCGCATCTCCTTCGACACCAGCGCATCGGTGGAGTAGGCGCCCATGCCCCCGGTATTCGGCCCGGTGTCGCCCTCCCCGATCCGCTTGTGATCCTGCGCGACTCCCAGCGTCACCGCCCGCCTTCCATCGCAGAGCGCGAAGAACGAGACCTCAGGCCCCTCCAGGAACTCCTCGATCACGATCTGCCCGGCAGGAACTCCGGCCATCGATCCCTCGAGCATCGCGGCGGACGCCTCACGGGCCTCGTCTGCCATCTCGCACAGCACGACGCCCTTGCCCGCTGCCAGCCCATCCGCCTTCACGACGACCCTGCCGCCCATCCGAGCCAGCGCGACGTCGACCTCCTCCCTCGTCCGGCAGACCGCATACCCCGCCGTCGGAATCCGGTGCCGCTGCATGAACTCCTTGGCGAACGCCTTGCTGGTTTCGAGCATCGCCGCTCCCCGCGTCGGCCCGAATACCGCCAGCCCCCGCGCCTCCAGCGCATCCACCAGACCCACCGAGAGCGGAAGCTCCGGTCCCACGACCGTCAGCCCAGGCTGCTCCTGATCCACCAGCCGAACCATGGCATCCACGTTGCCCAGATCCACCGGAACACATCGCGCCACGGAAGCGATTCCACCATTGCCCGGCGCACATACCACTTCCGACACTCGGCCCGAACGCTTCAGAGCCCAGCACAGCGCGTGCTCACGGCCACCACCACCAATTACAAGAACCTTCATACAAAAAGCCTAGCATCTAGAGCAGATTCGCTGAAGGTGTAGGGTTCTGGGTCTGGTACCGTGGCGCTCCGACCCACCTTAGCGACGATGAGACGTGTCGCGAAGGTGGGGCACCCAACTCTATACCAACAGGCAATCCGCTCCAGCATCGTGAGAGGCAGTTTGCGCGCAGTGTTCCGGCCCCGACAGACGCCTTGCGCGTTTCGCCCCTATACTGAAATATAAGATGGAAGATTTGCCGCCGATTCACACTCACGGGCCCCTCTCCGCATCGCCCGCTGCGTTTACCGCAGCCAGCAGCACCTCCAGCCTCCCGCCACGCCCCAAGTTCAGCTTCCGCCGCAACGAGATCTGGAGCTACTTTGGGCCAGCCTTCGTCGCCTCCGTCGCATACATCGATCCGGGCAACTTCGCGACCAATATTGAGGGTGGCAGCCGCCTTGGCTACCGGCTCCTGTGGGTTCTGCTCTGGTCGAACGCCATGGCGATCCTGATCCAGTACCTCTCGGCCAAACTGGGCATCGTGACCGGCCTCACGCTCCCGCAGAACTGCCGCAAACACTTCCGCCGATCGACGACGATCTCTCTGTGGGTCGCGGCGGAGGTGGCTGCTATCGCCACCGACCTCGCCGAATTCCTTGGTGCCGCGCTCGGTCTCTACCTTTTATTCGGCCCCGCGCTCCTCGCCCACGGCGTCTCCCGTACCGGAACGCTCTTCATCGCCGGACTCGTAGCCTCGGTCGCCGTCTTCGCGATCCTGGCGCTGGACCTTGCGGGATACCGCTGGCTCGAGGCCACGATCATGGCCTTCGTCGGAGTGATCGGCCTCTGCTACGGCTTCGAGGTCTTCCTGGTCCATCCGGATTGGCACGCCGCCGCGGTCAGCGTTCTGATCCCGACCCTCGACACCGGCTCGCCCGCCCACTTCCATCAGAGCATCTATCTTGCCGTCAGCATGCTTGGCGCGACGGTGATGCCGCACGTCGTGTATCTCCACTCCGCGCTCGTCCAGCCGCGCCTGCATTCGCTCGCTGCCACCAACCCCGCCGCGCTACACCCCGACACTGACGATCCCCAGACTACCCCTCTCCGGAGTCCCGGCCATCGTTTCCGCCGGCGCTACCTGCGCTTCGAACTGATCGATGTCTTCGTCGCCATGAACGGCGCATGGCTGATCAACTCCGCCATGATCGTCGTCGCCGCCGTCGCCTTCACGAACCTCGGCTCCCCCGTCACCGACGTCGAAACGGCGTACAAGACCCTCGGCCCGCTCCTGGGCCCGGCCGCCGCAACCGTCTTCGCGGTCGCCCTCCTGTGCTCCGGCCTGTCATCCTCGACGGTCGGAGTCATGGCGGGTCAGGTCATCATCGAAGGCTTTCTCCACATCAAGTTCCCCATCTTTCTACGACGCCTCATCACCGTCATTCCAGCTCTCATCGTGATCGCCGTTGGTTTGGATCCGCTCCGCATCCTGATCCTCTCGCAGGTGGTCCTCAGCTTCGCGCTGCCCTTCGCTCTGATCCCGTTGCTCCTGCTCACCAGCAGCCACGACGTCATGGGCGACTTCTGCAGTGCGCTCCGCACCCGGATCGCGGGATGGACCGCCGCCGCAATCATCATCGGTCTCAACGTCATCCTTGTCGGACAACTCGCCTTCGCCAGCTAGCGCCGGACGCCTCACTCCTTGTTTGCGGTCCGGTTGTGCGGCGCAGACCTGTCTCAAATCCGTACAGCTAACTCCGATTCGGCCCACACTCCGGCCGATGTCGAGCCCTCCTGCCTCTCCCATCTGACCCCATTGCCGATGAACACGCCAGCACCATATTCCTTTCGACGGGTGGCGTCCATTGCGCACGTTCTTCGCCGGGCTCGGCCCAGATCAAAACCGGTTCGCCCTGGTCACCGTCGCGCGCCTCCTCCTCAAGCTGATCGCCATCGTTCTGGTGGCTCTGCCTCTCGGTGCGCAGAGCACCATCCATGTCCCCACCGATCACCACACCATCCAGTCCGCTATCGATGCCTCCCATTCCGGCGACACGGTCCTCGTCGCGCCCGGAACCTATGCTGAAAATCTCGACTTCCACGGAAAGGCCATCACCCTCCAGGGTGCCGAAGGTCCTGCGCTCACCATCCTCGATGGCGGACGCCTGGGCCCGACCGTCTCGTTCGTCACGGGTGAGTCCCGCTCCAGCATCCTCACCGGATTCACCATCCGCAACGGAGCCCCAGCCCCGAGTGCCGGCAGTCATGGAGCTGGGGCGCTCCTCTCTTACTCCTCGCCCACGCTCTCGGGCAATATCTTCACCGGCAATCTTTGCGCCGCAATCGACGCCACCGAGTCCGCCCCCCTCATCACAGGAAACGTCATCACACGCACCCGTTCCGATTCCACCTGTGTCACCCAGGCCATCGCGCCGATCACGCTCACCGGCGACTCCCCCACGCAGCTGATCGCCACCCTCACCGCCAACACCATCGAGACGAACGACCTCACCGGAACCTTTATCCAGCCCAACGCGGGAGGCATCGCCCTGCTCGCTGCCCACGCAACGCTGCAGAGCAACGTCATCCGCTTCAACGTCACCCCCCAGGGCTCTCCGGCTGGCATACAGATTATCGAAAACCCCTCCAGTCCCGGTGGTCCCACCACGCTGATCGCACAGAACCTCGTCTACGGAAACACAACCGGATGCGGCGCGGGCGGAATCTCCGTCACCGTTCTCAATCCGGGCTTCAATCAGAACGACGGGTCGCAGTCTTCGAGCCCCCACGTTGAGGTTCAACTGCTTAACAACACCGTGACCGACAACCACACCCAGGTCGTCTGCCTTTCTTCCACCCAGCCCTCGGAAGTCACGCTCTCTCCCGGGTATCTTGCCCCCCAGATCGTCCTCAGCAACAATATCTTCGCTGCCTCGTCTGCCCATCCCGCGCTGCTCTGCTCCACACCCATCGCCGCCGATGGCTTTCACCACAACCTTATCCACAACACTTCCGGACCGGCGCTCGCCTGTCCGGACTCCGGAGCCAACCTCCTCGCCGACCCGCAGTTCCAGAACCGCGGCCAGGCCAACTATCACCTTGCCCTGCGCTCTCCGGCCGTCGACTCTGGCTCGAACGCCGCTTCTCCTCCCGATACCGAGGACCTCGACGACACTCCCCGCCGCCAGAACGCCACCGACAAGCCCCTTCCGATCATCGATCTCGGGCCGTATGAGTATCCGGCTCCCCACGTTCTCGGCTCCTCGACCACGGTGCTCAATGCCAGCCTCACGACCTCGGAGGCCTTCGAGACCCTGACGGTTGCCGCCCGGGTCACCACCCCCGGATCCACTCCACCCACAGGATTCGTCACCTTCACCGCGACCGTCGCATCCTCGAGCGTCATCACCCTTGCCACCGTGCCGGTCGACGCTACGGGTAGCGCCAGCTTTGTCACGACCTCGCTCCCGGCGGCCTCCTACCTACTCATCGCGAGCTACGCTGGATCGACCGCCCTTGCGCCTTCGATCTCAGCGCCGCTGCTCGAGACGGTCAATCCGGCCAGCACGCTCCTCTCCTTCTCGCTCACCCCATCGAACGTCGGAGCCACCCAGCACGTCACGCTCTCCGCCCACGTCACCGCACCGCTCTCCACCCACCTCCCGGGCGGTCCGGTTCAGTTCTACGAACTTCTTCCCGTTCCAGCCGCTCCGATCTCCCTTGGTTCAGCTACGCTGGACGCCAGCGGGAATGCAACCCTCGACCTGCCCGTCATGCAGACCGGGATCTACGAGATCACCGCCGTATATCCGGGCACATCCGACTTCGACGCCGTTAACCTCCCCTCAGCCGACGCCCTCACGCTCACGGTCTCCCTGCGTGACTACGCCGTTGCGCTCTCTGTCGCCAACCTCTCGGTCCAGACCCAGCACGCGGGAGCCTCCAACCTCACCTTTACCAGCCTCGGCAACTTTGCCGATACGCTCAACCTGACCTGCACCAATCTTCCCGCGTACGCATCCTGCAGCTTCGCCTCCGCCGCTCCGGTCCTCCACTCCTCCTCGACTGCGGCCGCGACCCTCACCGTCGAGACCTCCTCACTGCCCGGTTATGCGAAGGTGGGTGAATTGCCCCGGTCCGGAGCATGGTCAGGCACTTCTGCCCTGACCCTCGCTGGCTTCCTTCCCGCAGGCCTGTTCTGCCTCTTCTCTCTGACACGCGAGCGTCGGCGCAGCCTTGCCGGCAGGCTCCTGTTGCTTCTGCTCCTGGTCTCCGTCCCCTTGGGTCTGAATGGGTGCAGTAGCAAATACCCCGCCTCGACCCCGCCCGGAACCTATCAGATTAATGTCGTGTCGACCGCAGCCTCAACTGGCATCACCCACACCACCCGGCTCACGCTCGTCGTCACGCCGTAGCGCAGATTCGCTCAAGGTGTAGGGTTCTGGATCGGGTACCGTGGCGCTCCGACCCACCTTAGCGACGATGAGACGTGTCGCGAAGGTGGGGCACCCAACTCTATACCAACAGGCAATCCGCTCTAGCGACCTGCTTGTCGCCGCGACCGGATCTGTTGCGGTAGCCGCGATCCCGTCACGTGCAACGTTCCAAACGCAAGCCCCGCCCATACCGTGCCCGCAACCGCGATGAGCAGCATATCGCCAAAGTACCCAGGGCGACGCGGCAGATACGCCGCGCACACCGCCGCACCGGCATAAGAGACCAGCGCCGCCAGCCCTGCCCTCCACAACTCCCCGCCATCCAGCGATGCAATCGAGACCAGCCGTTTCCGGTGCAGTTGGACCGCCATCGTCAGCGTCAGCGCCAGGATGCCGAGATCGCTCGCCATCGCAAGCCCCACAACCCCGAAG
This sequence comes from bacterium, assembly GCA_026225095.1. Taxonomy (GTDB): domain Bacteria; phylum Acidobacteriota; class Terriglobia; order Terriglobales; family Acidobacteriaceae; genus Edaphobacter. The sequence continues at coordinate 358 of JAMFSC010000138.1, read as the reverse complement.
CCACGATAGAGCAGCCCATAGATCGGGATCGACAGCAGGGTAATAACCGTCCCCGAGATCGCCGGCGTCAACGTATCGCCCGCCGCATAGAAAGCCCGCGCGTAGATTCCCTGCGCCGACCACAGGCAGAGCGTCACCACAAACAGGGCAAAGTATCGCGCCGTCGCATGTGCATCCGCATGCGTGAAGTGTCCCTTGCGAAACAGCAGATCGACGATCGGGTCAGCTAGTGCGATCATCCCTGCGCTCACCAGGAACGAGACGGCCAGCAGCCGCGAGACCGAACGCGTCACCGCACCGTTGAACTCGTAGAGCCGGCCCTGCGCGAAGAGGGATGAGAAGAACGGCAGGCTCGCCG
>JAMFSC010000137.1 GCA_026225095.1 bacterium | reverse complement strand
CCATGTGCGCGAAAGCCGGTAGCGGTAGCAATCGCTGGGTCCGCCAAAGACAGCTTTCGTTTTTACGTCCGGCGTCAGCACGATGCGAACTTTGCCGCCCGGGTCATGCTTCTTCGGCATAAATAGATCGTCGCACATGCTCAAGGCTCGCCAGTAAGGGGCCGAAAAGCTCTCTTCAAATTTCCAAATTGCGAGCATCACTGTTTACGAACTTGAGAGAGGGGGGAGAAGTCCCCCGGCCTTAAGCCGGCAACAGCAGCCGTCTTCCAGTCACCCCCTTGAGCGGGATGTTCCTTTCCGCAACGCCCTTCTTTACCTGCAACAGCAACAACGAAATGCAATCTTCCGGCGCTCCGCGCAATACAAGGAGACCGGACCTCCTGAAGGGACACCGTCCCTGGCGCGCGCAAGCGGCACCCTCATCTTCCGCACTCACCACCCCACCGGGCAAAGAACGCCCATCGGGGACCCCTATTGGGCGTAGACCCCCAAGGTATTGCATACGTAACCCCTGCGGTTCACCCCAACCACTGCGGAAGCGCCGAATTCAGCCGGCCTCGCGCGCGGCTCATTGCAGGATGGACACTGCGGGAGGATTGGAGATGCGGATCAGAATTGAGCCGGACGGTTTTCCCGGAGCCAAAGACGTCGCTACCAGCATGAATTCCCCACCCTTGCGAAAGACTCCGTAGCGCGTATCGTCGTTGGTTGCATACAGGTCCTCGATCATGTAACGACCCCAGTTGCCCGTACGCATCGTATCGATCGTTGGCTGTGCAAGATAGTTGATCAGCGTATACGCGTTGCCATAGGTAGCGCGTGCGCAGCCCCAGACCTCTGTGTAGCCAGCCTCTCGCAGTTGTCCGGTCCAGGCTGAGTAAGAACTAAGCGACGATGTGGTGGTCGCGCCTGCGTAGGCCAGGGTGTCGATGCTACCCGTAGCCGAAACGGACTTGCCGGTTAGTTTCGAATTGCTCCCAACCGGGCCGACCGGCACAGAAAACTCGTCGTTATCGATCCGGTGGGCACCAATGATGGTTGTGCCAGCGGGACGCTTGAGATTCGGGAAGTCAGAGGCACCGGGAAAGTCCGAGGTTTGTGCAAGAAGAGCGGGGCCGAAAGCAACGATAGAGGCCAGGATAAACGCGGGGAGGATGCGTGTCGTCATGGACTTATCATATCCGCGTTCAGCCCGTAAGGCCCAGCCGTTCCCTATACGCTGCTCTCGCCTGCTCCAGCTCCTTGTGGCGCGTTTCGGCCCAATGCCACACACTGCAGAACGCCTCGCCCAGGCTCTCCCCAGCGAAGTCAGCGCATACTCAACTCGCGGTGGAACGACCGGATAGCGCGATGCTTGCGGCAGAGCTTGAGGGCAGGACGATCATTGCGCTCGCCGCTCTCCACCTCCAGTACCTCCTGCACCAGCGTCCAGTCTCCGCCGTTTAGGAATCCGGCAACGGCGGTTCGCTGCGCTTCGAGACCCAGGCCGCTTGCGCCCTGCCGAACCGTTGAAACTCTTAGGTAGCTCACGAACTTGCCGTTTTCCATCGCTTCGAGTCTCTTGTTACGTTTCTTCTACGTCCGTAGCAAGGATGTAACAGGGCTGATAATCTGCCGTAAATCCGGTGTAACGTCCATTTCAGGGTAGATGCCTATCCCGTCCTGCAGAGAGTTGCAGACCTCTTTGACACGATACGACCGGGCGAAGATGGGCGCGTCCGCGAAAGCAGATTCAGCATGGGAGCCTAGCTGCGTTTAGGCCATGGGCGGTCGAAGACCTTTTGCAAGGCGTCGAGGGTGTCGATGAGGCTTTCGTACTGCGGCCAGCAGAAGAGGGGGAGTTTCTCGAAGGAGTTCGCGGAGTTGTCACGGACCTTGGTCCAGGTGAGTGTGGCTTCCCCGGCGAAGCTGGTGATCTTGCGATTCTTGAGGTCGACGCGGTAATCGGCGCTGAAGGTTCCGCCGTTGTGGGTCAGGTCGACGACCAGGGTGCCGTCGTCGCAGGCGTAGAGTCTTTGAATGTGGGGCTTATTCGGATCCGTGCTTGCGGGGAAGGGCAAGTTGGGGCATAAGGTCCACGCGGCGGACTTCGAGCCCAGGGCGATGGAGGCGTGGGTTGCACATGCGGCTGCGCTTGCTGAATAGACCCAGGCGTAGTCCTGATCGACCTCCAGGCCGATCACGTCTCCGATGGGGAAGCCGATCGAATCGCGGCTGTTGTAACGGGCTCCTTTTTGCTCCACGAAAAAGTGACCCAGTTCATTCGGAACCGGACGTCGTTTTCCGATGGCGTAGACGATGAAATCGACGGCATTCAATGATCCGTTGGCGGGGTCGTCGGCGTAGGAGTACGGGTCGTGCACGGCACGCACCGAAGTGAAGGACTCGATCCACTTGTCGTTGGCGGGAAGGTCGTAGGTGAAGAAGGCTGGATTGATGGGCTTTCCGTCGGCGCCCTTGTCCAGCGGCTTGCCGTTGGCGTCGAAGAACCTTCCCTGGATTTTCTTGTAATCCTCGGAGACGGTATAGACGAAGCAGTGGTTGGGTTTGGTGAGATCGGTTCCGGGGGTTGCGAAGACATCGCGGATGGTCTCGCCGGAGTCTCCGCCGTCGTAATTGCGTTGGAAGACCAGCTTGTCCCCGGAGACCTGGGACACGACGCGCCAATAGTAGAGGCGGGAGTTGCCGGCGATGGCGTACTGCTGGTATGGGGGGCTGGAGAGCGCCTGGTCCTGGGAGCAGACGGTGATGGAGAGCCGGGGGGCGTCTCCGCCGAGTCCGCTGATGGAGAACTGCGGATCGAGCAGACCGACTTCCAGCCAGGGCCTGAGGCGCCAGAGCGTGCCGTGGCCGTGAGCGGCGGAGAGCAAACCCTGGAGCTCGCCAAGGTTGATCCGGTTGGAGACGGCGTAGACCTGCAGCTTGGCCTGGGCGGAGCTCCAGAGTTCCTTAAGATCTCTTTGGGCGTCTTGATTCTTAGCCTGGACGGCTTTGCGATAGCGCTCGAGGATAGCTTTGCTGGTGACGATGGTTTGCAGGCGGATGACGGCGAGGAGCAGGACGGTGTAGGCGTTGCAGCTGGCCTCGAGGATGAGGGGCCAGCGGGTGTGGGTCTGGTTGGCGGAGGTGGAGAGCCAGTCGATGACGTCCCAGTAGGAGGTCATGGTGTTGCCCTCGACGAAGTTCATCTCGTCGATGACCTTGGCGGTGACGGCGGGGTGGAAACGATCGTGCGCGGGGTCGAGATCGGCGGTGAGCCGTTTGCAGGCGTCGTTGAGGGTGGAGGCGTAGATGAGGAAGGAATGATGGACGCGGCCGATCCCGGAGTAGGCCTCGTCGGCCTTCTGGTCCTTGAGCAGCCTGGCGACGGTAACGGCGACGGTTTCGGCCTTGGGGGCGAAGAAACCGAGGATGTCGCTGATCATGGTGAAGATGGCTCCGATGGCCGCGCCGATCATGCCGCCGATCAGGATTCCGGGACCGGAACCGATGCCTCCGGCCATGGAGCCGATGGAGAGGCCGATGACGCTGAAGATGACGGGGGCGAGGGAGGCGCAGGCGTCCATGAGACCCTGGATTCCGCTGAGGACGTCTCCGTCCTCGAAGCCCTTGACGGCGAGCAGAACCCCGGAGGTGATGCCGGGAAGGGAGTCGGGGAAGGCGACGAGGGAGGCGGCGAACGCTTCGTCGTCCTTGGCGGGGTCGATGGTGCCGGCTTTGACGGCGGCTGTGTGGGCGGTGGCGACGGCGGTGAGTTGCTGATCGAGGTTCTGGATCTGGGGTACGAACTGGCCCTTGTTGAGGGTGGCGAGTTGGGAGTTGTTGAGCAGTTGCAGAGAGGCTTTGATGGCGTTGAGATTCGGCAGGAGAAGATTGCTCGGCATAGAGATAGGGCTCCAGGGTCCTGAAATGGGTGTCATGTAGGATAGCCCTCAATGTATGGTTTCGAACATTATTATTCGGAGTTTGACGTCACCGTGGCAGGGGGGATGGGGGCTCGCCTCCCCCATTGCCCGGGTGTAAGTGCAATGGGAGTGGAATGGTTGCCACCGCACGGGCTTCCGCGAGCAAACGCGGCTGACCGAGGTCGTCGGTCAGCCGGTTGAGGGAGCAGGTGTCGAGATAGACGATCGTATGCCTCCGAGCAAGACCATTTTTTTCCTGTGTTTTTGAAGGTGATTCACTGAGGGCATGAATGAACATCCGGTTTCTTCCCTCCCTCGTCGTCCTCGTCGCAGCCGTGCGGAGGTGGCGCAGATCGTGTCCTCTTATCCGCAGAGTGGCTTGAGTCGATCGCAGTTCTGCCGTCAGCAT
>JAMFSC010000136.1 GCA_026225095.1 bacterium | reverse complement strand
ACTTCGGCATCCAGGAGCATATGCATCACAGCACGTTGACCGATGAGGTGTTTCCCCACCAGTACCGCTTCGAGGCCGGATACATGCATCCGGGCGAGGCGCCCGGCCTTGGCGTCGATCTGGACGAAGTGCTGGCGGCAAAATACCCATACCAGCGTGCGTATCTACCCGTGGCTCGGAAGCTGGACGGGACGCTGACCGACTGGTAGGCCCCATTGCAGACCGGCCAAATTAACAAAATCTCTCCCCCGCAGTGCACCATTTACGGTGCAAATCAGCCTCCACCCGCGCAATACCGTCCTGAATCTGAAATCCCCAACAAGGACGCACCCCTCACCACGTTTCGTGCGTGACCGCTGTCCAGTTTTTCCAGACAAAGTACCACCATGTGCGCACCAAAAAACAGAGCCCGGGCAATCGCCCCGGGTCGATCCTCTGCCAACTATTTTTCAAGGTTCGCGGTTGGAAATGGTGACTCGGAAGGGCGGTCGGGACGCCTCGGCGGGGTCCTGGGCGTAGGTCTGGGTGGTGAGGCTGGGGTTGTAGTCGCGCCAGAGCCACGTAAGCTCTTCCGGAAACTCGGAGGCTCCATGAACAGGAGAGTGAGGCTGATCTCCGAAGGAGAAGCGGAAGTCATAGCCCTTGAGCTTGAGAGCGTTGGCCATGCGGAGATTGGCGAGCGGCCACGAGCCGTAGCGGTCGTTCTCCTGGTCGTTGTTGCCGTCTTCGATCCAGACGCGAAGATTGCGATGGGCCTCGTGAAGGATCTTTTCGGGATAGTCCTGGCCCCCATCGAGGACCGCGGGGTCTTCGCGGAACTGGATGCTGGTGAAGCTGCCGATCCAACTGATGACACGGGAGAACTGGTCGGGCTGCTGCCACGCGGTGTTGAAGGAGCAGATGCCCCCGGAAGACGCTCCGGTGATGCCTCGGCTATAGGCGTCTCGGCGAATGTTGTACTTCGCATAAACCTCGGGGAGCAGTTCGTCTCGCAGGAAACGGACATAGCGGTCGGATACAGTGTCGTATTCGGTCGAGCGCATGGAGTCCTTGAGGGTGCGGGACCACTTCTTGGCGAAGCCTTCTACGAAGCGATACGTGGGTGTACCGGGACTTGCGGAGATGTCGCCGGGGTTGATGAAGACGGCGATCATGACCGGAATCTTCTTCTGGGAGATGAGGTTATCGAGGACGTTGAGAGCGGGGTGACTACCAGCGCGGTCGATGTAACCTCCGCCGTCCTGGAAGACCATGAGGGGAGCGGCGACCTTGGGATCGTATTGGGCGGGAACGTAGATCCAGTACTCGGAGACCATGCCGTCGTAGATGCGGCTGGTATGGGTGAGTTTCGGCGAGAGGGTTCCGGTGGGAACTCCGGGATGTTGTATGGAGTCGGGGCCGAGGGGTGGGGGCGGTGGGTAGTGGGGAGCGGGTGCCTGCTGGGCGGTGAGGCTTGCAGCAAGGGCGAAGGTTGCGGACAGGAGGGCGGGTGTTTTCATCGCGAGATGACTATATGCTCAGTAGGGCGTGATGGCGATCTCGTGTGGGAGGCTGGCGTGGAAGGCGTCGAGGGCCTGGCGAAGAGGTTCGATCTCGGCGGGTGAGGTGGCGTAGAAGACGACCCGGTCTCCGCCGAGGATGATGGGCTGGCTGGTGTGGGGGATGGTCCAGCCTTCGACCTTCTCCCAGCTTTCGGGCAGGTCCGGGAACCAGTCTTCGTAAAGAATCGCGACGGGAACCTTGCGCTGGCGGGCGAGGGCTTCGATGGAGGCGGCGTCGAGGTTGGCCTCGGGGGTGTCGAGGTGCTTGAGGCGGGCGACCTGGTTATTGGCAAGGCCGAAGAGATCCAGGCATTCGACAGGGCTGAAGAAGCTGACGGCTCCGACGTCGTTGACCGCGATGGTGCGGTGCGGATAGGCGCGGGCGAGGAAGCGGGCGGTCTGGAACTGCTGTCGGTAGATGGCGAGGGCGGCTTCAGGAGCGGTGCGAAGTGGGGTGATGGTGCGGGCCGAGAGGATGATCGTGAGCACAACGCAGATGGCTAAGACCCAGTATCCACGAGGCGGAGGCTGGTCGTCGTAGATGTCTTCGCGTGGGGTGAGGGGTTGGGTAAGGTATCGGGTCGCGATGAGGGCAGAGCAGATGCCGAGGGCGATGAGATAGGACTCGTACCTCCAGAACCAGCCAAGGCGGGAGAGAGCGCAGTGGAGGAGGGTGGTTTCCAGGAAGACGGCAGGGGCGGTGATCTGGCGGAGGGTCGCGCGCCGAACGATCAGGAGGCAGATGAGGGTGGCGTTGAGGAGGAAGAGGAGGGTGAGACCTTCATTGAAGGCGTAGAGAGAGAAGATGCCGTGACCTGCGCCGGAGATGAAGTTGGGCCAGAAGGGTCCCTGGGTCTGGGCGGTCTTGATGAGCAGGCTGTTGGGGAGGAAGCTGGCTCCACGATGGACGGCGTAGAGGCCGAAGAGGACTATCGGCGCGCCTCCAGCGAGGGTAGCGGTGAGGGCGGCGATCCAGCGGCGGTTGAGGGTGAGAAGAAGAACAGCGACGGCGATGACGAAGAGGCCTTCGTAGCGGACGCCGGACAGGAAGGTAGCTGCGAGGGCCAGAGACAGAAGCGATTGGCCGGTTGAGTTGAGGTTCGTGCGAAGGAGGACGTGAAGGAACAGGATGGTGGCTGCGGCGAAGAGGAGCGTCTCCATGCCGGTGAAGGTGAGGACGACGGCGGGGGTGCAGAGGGTGATGAGCAGGAGGGCGAAGAGACGAGGTTTCGCAGGGACCTCTTCAATCTTCAGGAGGCGGTCGCAGCTAAAGAGCAGGAAGAGACCGCTGGCGACCGCGAGGACGAGGGGAGTGATGGCGTGGACGCCGGAGATGAGGAAGATGGCCGCGAGAAGATAGGGCCAGAGGATCGAAGAACTGGCTGGGGTGAAGGCCGATCCGGTGACGGCATAGTGGCCGTGCTGGATGAGATTGCGGGCGATGGAGGCGTGGATGTACGGGTCGTCGAGAACGTACCATTGGAGGCCGTGGGTCAGGGAACGGATGCGGAGGGCGAGCGCGAGGACGCCGAGGCAGTAGAGTGCCGAGGCCGCGAAGATGGGCCCGGATGCGGCCAGGCGAATGGATCGCCTGGTTGCGGCCATGTTCAGCGGGACAACATACTCACTCACGGTGGCGGCTCTCCTGAAGGGCGTTTGGGACGATACTGAGGGCATTGAGCATCGTGCGATCAAACGAGAGTGCGAGACGAGGAACGAAACGCTGATCCCCTTCGGGGATGACAGAAAGAAAAGCAGGACAACAACAGAAGACTACGGCAAAAACAGGTAGGTTTCTTGATTGTGGTTCAGAGACGATGATGGGGGTCAACAAGTTGCCGATACTTTGAGATGCAAAAAGGGCTGCCGGTGAGGGCAGCCCCTTTTCGCAGATGCGGTGAGGGTTACTTTTCGTGGATACGGGCACCGGCGGGGACGACCGCGGCGTCGGGGCCGTGGAGGTATTCGGGATGCTCCTTGTTGCCGAGGGCGAGGACGACGCGGTGGGCGTAGTCGGGATCGGCCTTCTTGAAGTGCGAGAGCTGCAGCTTCTGGATGCGGAGCGGGGTTTGGCCCAGGCTCTTGGCGATCGTCTGGGCGGTGCGGTCCTTTTCTCCATCGGAGAAGAGACGCCAGAGGTTGCCGGCCTGGGTGTAGTCGTCGTTGCCTTCGCGGTGGTCGTAGCGACCTACCTCGTTGGTGGTGGCGGTGTAGTAGGTGCGCTCCTTGTACTTCGGGTTCTCCTTGGGTCCGCCGAAGCTGTTGGGCTCGTAGTTGGGGAGATCGCCGAAGTTGCCATCGAAGCGCATGGAGCCGTCACGGTTGTAGGTGGCGACGGGGCACTTGGCAGCGTTGATGGGGAGCAGGTCGTAGTTGGTTCCGATGCGGTAACGGTGGGCGTCGGGGTAGGAGAGGAGACGGCCCTGGAGCATCTTGTCCGGCGAGTAGCCCATGCCGGGAAGGATGTTCGAAGGGTTGAAGGCAGCCTGCTCGACCTCGGCGTGATAGT
>JAMFSC010000135.1 GCA_026225095.1 bacterium | reverse complement strand
TTCCGGTTCCTGAGGACTGGTCGATCCTGGTGGAGAAGGCGCAGGCTCTGCCGGAACAACCTCCTCCGCCGACGCGGCAGCAGCAGATGGCTCAGCAACAACAAGGGCAGGATGTGGGCCGTTGTATGGCAAAACTGGACAGCGGTCACGCTTGAAACGTGGTTGCGGGTTCGTCTTTATTGGGTGGATGCGTTTTCAGGTGCGGATTTTCGATTCGTGGTGAATTGCGGGAGATCCAAGACGTACAGGGGGGTTGGGGGTGATTTTTTGTCAAGCCCCCAGCACTCCTTCTGGAATAGACAAAGCGAAAGAGGCACCCGGTTGGGTGCCTCTTTCGCTTTGGTCGTTGTAGCCGGTTAGAAATCGATGCGGCCGCTGAGCTGGCCGTTACGAAATCCCTGCGCTCCCTGCCCGAGGGTCTGGGTCGACTTGCCGAAGTTGGATGCGTTGACGTCTCCAACGGGATCCGCGAACTCGGGATGACCATCGACATCGAAGAACGCGGCCTGGAGGGTAAGATTGAAGCGCTCCGAGAGCGCGAGGTGTTTGGAGATAGCTGCGTCGAAGTTGTACTGGCGCAGACCGTAGAGAGAGTTACGCCCGCCGACGTCGCAGAAGAGCCCGTTGTTGATGTTTTTGGGGCAGGTAAAGCTGGTGGGCGATGAGAACGAGGACTTCTGGAAGGCTCCGTTGGCCGGACTGACGTTGTGGTTATAGGCGTTGCTGGGGTGGCCGGAGCCGATGTAGATGACGCGCTCGACGCCGAGAGTGCCATCGCGGTTGGGATCGTAAGCGGAGTTGCCGCTTCTCACATTGATGGGCGAGCCGCTATGCATCGTCACGATGGGCGAGAAACCCCACCCGGCGAGCAATAGCTTATGGGTCGCGGACTGTGAAACAAAGGTTGCGGTGACTGAGGCGTTATGACGAACGTCGAAGTCGGCCGGGCCATAGTTGCTGCTGGGGTTATAGGGAGTGGGGATTCCGGTGGCTCCGCCCTTGATAGTGAAGACATCGGAGATCTGGTCCATGGCCTTGCTGTAGGTGTAGTTGGCGAGGAGCTGGATGCCGTGCGAGTAGCCTTTCCGAACGCTCACCTGGCCACTGCTATAGTTGGAGCTGAAGCCGTTGGTGCGGAAGTTGTCATTGCCGAAGCGGATGTTCGGGCGGGTTGTGGCGAAGTTGGTGATGCCTGCGGCCGTGCAGTTGGCGCGGAGCGCTGTGGTAGAGCAGGCAGTGCGGCCCTCGAAAGTGTTGGCGTTCATGAGGCCCACTAGCTGGCGCCCGAACGTGCCAATATAGTTCGTCTCGAGGACGTAACCCTTCATCTGGGTTTCTATCCCGAGGTGGGCTTGCTCATAGTAGGCGGTCTTGAGGTTCTGGTTGACGTGCCGCGGGACGGGAGCTGCGCCCGCGACCGCGAGAGCGCTGTTTCCAGCGAAGGGACTCTGAACGAGCGCGGCGCGCAGGGCTGGACTGATGCTGCCATTGCCGGCACCGAAGCCATACGCATTGTCGACGAAGCGCGGTCCATTGAACCGGATGTTCTCATAGACATTGTTGTAAAGGCGGTCGTAGCCGACGCCGAAGCCTCCGCGCAGGACGAGTTTTCCATTCCCCAGGGTGTCAAGCGCGAAGCCCAGGCGCGGGGCAAAGTTGTTCAGGTCACGGTTCCAGATGGTGCTGCGCCCATTGTCTGTTGCGTACTGAAAGGTTGCATTCTGCTCTCCGAGCAGGAGGGGAACGTTGGGGGCGAACGGACTTAGGGTGGATTTAAGGGTGGTGTCGCTTCCGAAGTAGACATTGGAATCGACGCCGGGAACGGCGTTGTGCGGGGGGCCGAAGTAATCCCAACGGATGCCATAGTTCAGTGTGAGGCGAGAGGTTGCCTTCCAGTCATCCTGGGCGTAAACGGCGAACTCGTTGGCGCGGTATGCGCGGTACGGGTCGGGAGCCTTGCCGGTGGTGGGATCGAGCGACGCGGTGGCCTCGTAGAGAGAGCCGTAGGTGCTACTTGGGTAATCCACCGGGTCGACCGCTTCGCCGACTTCAGAGGTGAGACCGTCCGTGAGGACGTCCGCCGCTCCCCAGTAGATCACGGTGCCGTTGACATCGTTATAGAATGACGAGCCGTTGCGGGTGCGCACAAAGCGGAAGCCGGCTTTAAAGGTGTGGGTGCTTCTGGAGAAGGTGACCGCGTCGTCGTAGGAGAACTGATTTTCGGTGAAGAGTTGGGGGAAACCGGCCGTGGCTCCAAAGCCCGTGCCGATGGTGTCAGCGGAGTAGGAGCTTGGCACTCCCGGGGGTCCTGAGGCACTGAAGTTGCGAACGTGACGCAGGTATCCGGCTTTGAAGGTGTTGAGGAAGTTGGGTGTGAATGTACGCGTCCAACTTGCGCCGAAGATTTGCGCTCCTCCGATATTGAGCTCCGGGGGGCCCGGGACCGCGGTTCCACCGCCGTTGCTGACGTTGTCGCTATCGAGGTCGGCCGAGTAAGTGAACGATAGCTGGTCGCGGTCGGTGAGCTTATGGTCAAGCTTGATGGTTCCACGATTCTGCGCGTATACGTCCGCGGTGATGACGTTTCCGTCCCCATAGATGTTCACGGGGAGGTAGGTGGTTCCACCAAGCAGAAGGTCCGTGGGTTCGTCAGAAAGATTAGTGGTGCCGAAGGGAAACTCGTTCGGGGTCGCCGCATAGTTCTTGGCGAAGACGGGGCCGACCGTAGCAACCTGGGCGAAGGCTCCTGGGCAGGTGGTGCCGAGGTACTGGGGGCAGAAGCCAGTTCCGACCGTCTTGTCGGCGCGAACCGTCGGGTTCTGCTGGGCGGTGCCTTCGAGAAACTTCTCGTAAGCTCCGGACTTTACGAAGTTGTAGAAGTCCTGAGTGATTCCGGTGAAGGTCTGAGGATTTCCGGTGCTGCGGCGGTGGAATTCGGCGGTGGCGTAAAAGAAAGTCTTGTCGCGCTTGATGGGTCCGCCGATGGATCCGCCGAACTGATTGCGGACGAGGTGATCGCGCAGGCCGGACTGCTTGGAGAACCAGTTGTTCTGGGCCAGCGCCTGAATCCGGTTGTACTCGAAGGCCGAACCGTGCCAGCGGTCGGTTCCAGACTTGAGCACGGTATCGGTTGCGAAGGCCCCGGCACGTCCGTACTCGGCGTTGGGCACGCTGGAAATAACGCGATACTCCTGGATGGCGTCGGGGGAGAGCGTGGTGACAGCGCCACCGTGTGCTCCGCCGCCGAGGCCCTGGTCGTTATTGTCGAAGCCGTCGACCATGAAGTTGCCAGCGCCGGTGCGGGCGCCATTCACCGCAAAGCCGCGCCCGGTATTGGCCGAGTCCGAAGCAGCGCCTGCTGTGAGCCCGACAAATGTGTTCTGGCTGCGGGTTTCCAGCGGCGAGCTCTGCCAGATGGTGTTATCGATCAGTTGCGAGACGGACGAGGTGTCGGTCTGAACCTGCTCAGAGCTTGAACCTTCTACGGTGACAGTCGTTGAAGCACCGCCGGGGACCAGCTTCAGATTCTGAGTAACCGTGGTTCCAACGCTGGTGGTGATTTCTTTGACTTCGGCGACCGCGAAGCCAGGGGCTGTGACCTTGAGGTCGTATCCGCCGACGACCGTGAGAGGGCTGAACTGGAAGCCGCCCTGGCTGTTGCTGGTCTTGATCTGCGAGAACCCGATGCCGGGATTGGTGAGGATCACCGTTGCGTTGGGGATCTGCGCGCCGGTCGAATCCATGACGGTTCCGGCGAGTGTTCCTGACCCTGCCTGGCCGAAGGCGATGCCTGAGATGCTGACCAGCAGCGCAAGGATACAAGTGAGTCTCTTCATTCGCGGTCTCCTCGAAAACATTTCCGAAATCTTTCTTGATGCCAGGAGAAGGCGACGTCCGGGACCTGGTCCAAGTCAGGTGAATTTTCGGTGGTATCAGGAGGCGAGCATTTAAGTTGCCAAACCGGGGAGGTCGCGCAGGAAGAGTTTTTGTGAGCGTCATTGGCGAATTATTGATGAAGGGAAACTTTATGGAGGGAGACCGTCATGGTGTCAACATCCCGAATTGTGTTAATTTTTGCCAGAATCTATGAAAAAGCAGATATTCCCGGAGGGAAAGGAAGGAGTGGTGGTGATTGGGGGCATTCCAGAACCTAAGACAGCCTTGCCCCGGAGCGACAAGAGAGAGTCAAAATCGAAATACGGTGGTCTCTCCACTACGCTGCGCTTCGGTCGAGATGACGAATGTTGGTGGCGATTCGGTGAGTGACGAATGTTGGTGGCGCTTGGGTGAGGGTGACGACTGCTGGAGGTGCTTCTATCTCAAGGAACTTCGGTCTGGAGGGGTACTCCAGTAGATTGTAGTTGCGCTCATGATGCGTCGAGCCTCCAGCCCACTATCGGTTTGCGATCCGACTACCTGGAGCGGATTTAGTGCTGGGTGTAGAGAAAAGCAAACGCAGATTCCCTCCGGGAATGACAGACAAAAGTGCAAACGCCACTACACCAAAGCTGATTTTGCCCTGTGCCTTCGACCCAAGGCTGATAGCGGACGGGGCTTCAGCGTCAAGCCGCGGAAATCCGTTAGAGGTTGAGTTTCTTGAAGATGCGGTCGGGGATGTGGCGGATGACGAACATGATGGGAGCCCATTTGATGGGGACGTAGAGGTCTCCGGGGGTCTTTTTGTCGATGGCCTGGACGATGGTCTGGGCTACCGCGTCGACGTCGGCGAAGCTGGCGCTGCCGGGCAGGGCGGCGGTCATCGCGGTTTTGACAGGGCCGGGTTTGATCGTCAGGACGGTGACGCCTTCGCGGTCGACACGGTTGCGGAGGCCGGCGAGGAAGGCGGTGAGGCCAGCTTTGGAGGATCCGTATAAGTAGTTGGACTTGCGGCCACGGTCTCCGGCGACCGAGGAGATGACGGCGAGGACACCGGCGCGGCGCTGGACGCAGTAGTTGGCGAGCCAGGTGAGGAGGGAGACGGGGGCCATGAAGTTGGTGTGGAGGATCTGGGCGGCGGTGTTGAAGTCCTGCTCGGCGGCGGACTGGTCGCCGAGGATGCCGTGGGTGAGGTAGGCGACGTCCATTCCGCCGAGGGAGTTGATGGCGTGGGCGAGGAGGGAGGGGTGGGTTTCGGTGGCGTCGAGGTCGGCGACGGCGGTGTCGACGAAGGATGCGCCGCGGGTGCGGAAGTCGGCGGCGACGGCGGCGAGCTTGTCGGGATTGCGGGCTACGAGGAAGAGGCTGGCTCCCTGGGCGGCCCAGATGCGGCAGGTGGACTCGGCGATGCCGCTGGTGGCTCCGAGGACGAGGATCTTTTTAGGCGCGCCGATGGCGGGGGTGGGGGCTAGGGCGGTGGTGGCAGAAGAACTCATAGGGTGACGGTATCCAGTCGGTTTTCGGTGACGCGCTCCCAGAAGCTGGAGGTGAAGGCGGGGTCACGATAGCGGGCGAATTGCTGCCAGTTGGGGTAGAAGGCCTGGAACTGCTCGGGGGTCATGCAGGCGTCTTTGGCGGAGTAGAGGCGGCCGCCGAACTCGCGGGTCATGTCGCCGAGACGCTGCATGAGGGGGAAGCTGATGTCGGCCTTGATGGGGAAGTCGAGGGCGAACATGATGCCGGGAAGCGGGAAGCTCATGAGGCCGAGGGATGGGACGTCGCCAAAGGTCTTGAGGACGGCGAGGAAGCTGGCGAGACCGGATTTGGCGATCTCGTGGAGGATGGCGATGGTTCCCTCCTTCGCGTGTTGCCAGGGGATGGCGTACTGGAACTGGAGGAGGCCGTTTTTGCCGTAGCCGCGGTTCCAGTGGAGGATCTTGTCGAGGGGGTAGAAGAAGGGCTCGTAGTCCTGCTTGGTGATGACGTGGGGCTTCCTCTGTTTGTGGAAGAAGGCGGTGTTGAACATGGAGACGGTCGTGCTGTTGAGGAGGAAGCCGGGGAGGTCGAAGGGGAGGGAGAGTTTGGGCTCGGGGGTGGGGGGGAGGGGGCCGGGGTCGAGGGTGTGGTCGCCGGCCATGAAGATGCCGCGGGCGAAGTTTTTGCCGGTGGAGACGCAATCAACCCAGGAGACGGTGTACTCGACGTGCTTGTACTGGTCTTTGAGGGCGAGAAACTCGTCGATGCCGTGGAACTGGATTCCCTCGTAGTCGATGAGGCGGGAGACGATGGGCTTGAGGCGGAGCTGGGCCCAGGTGATGAGGCCGGTGAGGCCCATGCCTCCGATGGTTGCGGCGAACCAGTCGGGATTTTCAGTCGGGGAACAGAGGCGGCGGGTGCCGTCGGAGCGGACGAGCTCGAAGGACGGGACGTGGTTGCCGAAGGAGCCGGCGAGCTCGTGGTTTTTGCCGTGGATGTCGTTGGCGATGGCTCCGCCGAGGGTGACGTACTTGGTGCCGGGGGTGACGGGGAGGAAGAAGCCGCGGGGGACGGCGAAGTCGAGGATCTGGGCGAGGGTGATGCCGGACTCGGCGGTGAGGATGCCGGTGGCGGGGTCGAAGGCGAGGAGGCGGTTCATGCCGGTGGTGAGGAGGAGATTTCCGTCCTGGAGGAGGCAGACGTCTCCGTAGGATCGGCCCATGCCGAC
This sequence comes from bacterium, assembly GCA_026225095.1. Lineage (GTDB taxonomy): Bacteria > Acidobacteriota > Terriglobia > Terriglobales > Acidobacteriaceae > Edaphobacter. Next base: position 459 of record JAMFSC010000135.1, on the reverse strand, counting down.
GGGGAGGGCTCCGTTGTGGAGGCCGGCGATGTTGGCCGGGAAGTCGCTCTGCCAGTGGAGCGGGATGATATGGGCGGGATACTTGGGGTATCGGCCCCAGGACTCAAAGGTTCCTGATTCGGCGGCGACGCCGTCGCTGGATGTGGATTGCGGCATGGCTTTAGGATAACCGACGGTGTTGGCTTCCTCGTCAATTACCAGAGGGGGATTTTGCGCAGGAAAAAGGCACAGCCGGATGGGCTGTGCCTTTTCGTTAGGACAGGGATTCGGGTTAGGCGGCGGCCTTGACCTTCGGCTCGGTCTTGGGAGCGGATTTGGCCTGGGCGATCAGCGCGGCGAAACCGGAGGGATCGTTGGCGGCGATGTCGGCGAGGATCTTGCGATCGAGGCCGTTGCCGGCGCGCTTGAGGCCGTTGATGAAGGTCGAGTAGCTCATGCCGTTGATGCGGCAGGCAGCGT
>JAMFSC010000134.1 GCA_026225095.1 bacterium | reverse complement strand
TCTTGATGACGACCTCCTGCTTGCCGACGAGATCGTCAACGAAGAGGCAGAACTGCTTTCCCCGACTCTCTGCGACGATGAGCGTTCCCTCTGTGAGCTGGGTGGTTCGAGATTCCATCTCGAAGCGTTTGTGAAGGCGGATGATGGGCATCAGACCGCCGCGAACCATGGCCATCTCTCCCTTGTTCTGGACCGTGGAGAGCATCTCCTGGGTGGGCCGGAACATCTCGCGGACCGAGAAGATCGGTACGATGTAGCGCTGGTCTCCGACGATGACGACCAGGCCTTCGATGATGGCGAGGGTGAGGGGGAGCTTGATGAAGAAGGTCGTTCCCTGGCCCTGCTTGGACTGGATGTCGATGCGGCCGCGCAGCTTCTGCACATGCCGGCGGACGACGTCCATGCCAACTCCGCGTCCCGAGATGTCGGTGATCTTCTCCGCGGTGGAGAAGCCGGCTTCGAAGATGAGCAGGAAGATCTCGTTATCGGTGAGCTGCTGACCGGCGTGAATGAGGCCGTTCTGCAGAGCCTTGGCGAGGATGCGATCCTTGTTCAGACCACGTCCGTCGTCGGAGATGGCGACGACGATCTGGCCGGACTGGTGATAAGCCGCGAGACGAATGTGGGCAGTGGGCTCCTTGCCCGCGGCCAGCCGCTCGTCGGGGGTTTCGATGCCGTGATCAATGGAGTTGCGGACCATGTGAAGGAGCGGATCGGAGAGCTCCTCGGCGATGTTCTTGTCGAGCTCCGTATCCTCGCCCTCGGTCTCGAGGACGATCTGTTTGCCGGCGCGGCGGGAGAGATCGCGGACGACGCGTGCGGTCTTCTGGAACTGCATGCCGATCGGCACCATGCGCATGCCGGTGGTGATCTTCTGAACGTCAGCGGTGATGCGTGCAAGCTGGGTGAGATCGCGCAGGAATCGGGCGTCCTTGACGGCGGCGAGCGCGGGGCTGTGGCCGATGAGGGTCTGGGCGATGACCATCTCTCCGACCATGTCCATGAGCTGGTCGAGCTTGCCGGTGTCGATGCGGACCGAGGCTGCGGCTGCGTCGGCCTTGGGAGCGGCTGCCTCCGCCTTGGGTGCCGCCTTGGGGGCTTCGGGGGCGGGTGCCGCCTTGGGAGCGGGGGCTGCCGCAGAAGCTGCAGGCGCAGGCGGAGCGGCCTGCGGTGCCGATGCTTCAGCAGGCTTTGCTACAGGAGCGGCAGGCGCGGCTGCAGCGGCGGGAGCCGGGGATGCGGCTTCGCCACGGGCTGCCTGGCGAATGCGCTGAAGAAGCGCCTCGTTGACGTTGCTCGGATTGGGTGGCTTTCCAGAGAGCCGCATCTCAATATTGGAAAGCTCCTGACGAACAACGTCGGTGCTTTCGAGGACGATATCGACGACCGAAGAGGTGACCTCGAGTTGCGAGCTGCGGGCGAGATCGAGAAGGGTTTCGACCTCGTGAGCAAGGGCCTGGATGGCGGAGAATTCGAGGAAGCCGGCGAGACCTTTGATGGTATGGAAGGCGCGGAAGACGGCGTTGAGCGCTTCCATCTCGGTGCTGTTCTTTTCGAGAACAAGCATCTGCGTCTCGATGGTCTGCAGGTGCTCGCCCGACTCCATGATGAATTCCTGGATCAGTTCGACGTCGGCGGCGAGGGGGTTGCTATCCGCCGCGATGGCGAGGGGTGCGGCGGCCTGGTAGGCAGGAGCAGCAACTGGCGCGGGCGCCGAGGTGATGGCTGCCGGAGCGGACGGAGCATCTGGAGCGGAGTTGGCTGCACCGGGGTTGTCCAGCAGATTTCTCATATCAACCAGCGCGGAGCTGATGAGACGGGTGAGATCCGGAACGGAGAAGGTAGCCGGTGGTGCGATGCGCTCGGCGAGGAGTGCGGCGGCCTTGGCAACAGACTCGCACTGCTGTTTGGCAGCAATCTGGCTGAGGCGCTCAAAGTCCGGCACTCCCAGGGTGTCGACGCCGTCGATGATCAGCCGCGTGGAGAGCTCATCGATCAGGTCGGTCAGGCTGGTCACTTCGAGATTGTCGGCTAGTTCGGACATGGGACCTCTTCAATGGATGGTGTTCAGTGTGTTGCTTGAAATGGGCTGAGCTGGACTTGGTCCTGCGCGAGACGTGAGACGGTGATGCTGGCCGCTGCAGCGGAGGATGAGTTCGGCGCAGCGGCTGAGGATCAGAACTCCTTGAAGTCGTCGTCCATCGGGAAGCTGTCTTCAGCCGCGACCGCCTTGGCGTATGCCGGCGGTGCACCGCGTGAAGGGGATGGTGGGAAGCTGATCGCTGACTTGATCTTGGTCACGCTGACGGCGCGAGCGGCAGTCTTCTTGACCTTGGAGGGCGACTTGGCTGCGGGAGCGGAGCGCTTCTGTTTGGAGACCGCCCGTGCTCCGGAGGCTCCGTCGACCATGATGGTGAGGCGGTCGACGACGTCTTCCATGGAGTGGGCCTGGGCGTTGAGCTGCTGGGCCGCACCGGCGCTCTGCTCGGCGCTGGCGGCGGAGCTCTGCGTGATCTGCTCGATGTCCGTGATGGACCGAGTGATCTGGTCGATGCCTCGCGCCTGCTCGATGCTGCCCAGATTGATCTCATCGACGAGAAGCTTCATCTTGGCGGACTCAGCGGTGATGGTGCGGATGGCCTCTGCGACGTGGTCTACCTTGGTCTTGCCTCCCTGAGATTTCTGGATCGAATCCTCGATGAGCTCCGAGGTGTCCTTGGCGGCCTGAGCGCAGCGCTGGGCGAGATTGCGAACCTCGTCGGCGACGACGGCGAATCCCATTCCAGCCTCTCCGGCGCGGGCTGCTTCGACCGCTGCATTGAGGGCGAGGATGTTGGTCTGGAAGGCGATCTCGTCGATGACCTTGATGATCTTCGAGATCTTCTGGCTGGAGGAAGCGATTCCGTCCATGGCGTGGACCATCTCCTCGAGGGACTGATTCGTCTCCTCGAAGCGCACCTGGGACTGGGTGACCATGTCGGCGGTGGTGCGGGAGTTTTCGGTATTGCGCTGTGCCATCGAGTTGATCTCGGAGCTTGCCGCGGAGGTCTCTTCGATGGTGGCGGCCTGGTGCGAGGAGCCTTCGGCCATGTTCTGGCTCGAGGATTCGACCTGGGTGGCGGCGCCGGTGATCTGGCGGGCGGTCTCGCCGAGCTCTTCGACGGCCTGGCGCAGGCTCTTGTTGATACCGTTGATCATGAACACGGCGACGGACACACCGACAAGTGAAGAGCCGAGGCAGATGACGATTAGGAGCCAGAAGGATTGAGTCGCGGTGCCGGTGACGCTGGCGCCGGTGGCGTTCTGGTTCGCCAGATTCTTTGCGTTCATCGTCGGCAACAGGGCGTTCATGTCCTTGGTGTTCTGCTCCATCTTCTTGAAGTAGAGTGCCGCTGCTTCCTTCGTCTTGCCTTCGCGGCTGACGGGCTGGACAGACTGCCATACTTCCTCATACTCGTTGACGAGTGCGGTAAGCTTCGCGAAATCCGTGCGTTCCGCTTCCGTCTTTACGGTTGGCTCGTAGCTCTTCATGTAGCTGCGCAACTTTGCCATGGTGGCCGCGTTGGATTTCTCGGTCGCGGCCATGTCGACTTTATCCGTTGCGAGGATGTGGTGCATGTTAAGGCTGCGCAGGTGATACACCTCCGCGCTCAGAAGGCCCGAGTAGACGATGCCGGGGACGGAATCGGTGGTCATGTTGTTGACCCCGGTTCGAATGTTCGTGAACCCGAAGACAGCGACGGCTGCCTGAACGATGATCGCGGCGAAGAGGATGGCGCAGGTAACGATGATCTTCCTGCTGATGGTCATGCTGGACTTCATGGGACGCTCCGGTCGTAACACTTGGATTTTGTGGCGCTACTGGAGTAGTGCGCTCAGTCCGTTGAGCTCATTGCTGCTGAGGACCTGGTCGATGTCGAGAAGGATCTTGACCTTACCCTTGATCTTGGCCATGCCCTTGAGATAGGGGGTGACGACGCCGGGGCCAAAGTCGGGGGTGTCTTCGATGTCGGCGGAGGCCAGGTTCAGCACCTCGGCGACACCGTCGACGATGATGCCGATCATCAGCTCCTCTTCAACCTGCCGAGTGCGCACCACGATGATGCAGGTGCGGGCGGTGTACTCCTCCGACGGCAGACCAAACTTGAGACGGAGGTCGACGACCGGAATGACCTTGCCGCGCAGATTGATGACACCCTTGACATAGTGCGGGGTCTGGGGGACGGTGGTGATGTCCTGGAGGCCCATGATCTCGCGCACCTTGAGGACTTCGGTACCGAATTCTTCGGTGCCGAGATGAAAGATCAGGTACTTCCCGGCGCGATCGTGGGGATCCTGAGCGATGACCGGAGTAGAAGCCTGAGCGTGGGTGTTCGTTTGCATGGAGGGTCCTTTCAAGGTGCAGCGCTATCAGCGATGGCAGTTTGTCTGCGTCCACTCTCCTTATCGACGTGAACGCGACGGACATAAGAAAGGCGGCGAAGATATTCGAGTCGGAGGGGTTTACCACGTTTCGATAGAGGCCGTTCCGCGGCGCGGAATCGGATCGTTCCAAGCGCGGAGAGAGTGGGTCGGGAGACTCAGGACGTCGGGGCGTGCGGGTGCCTCAGGGGCGATCGTTGCGCCCTTTTTGGGTAGATGGCCAGGATGCCCGGTCTCGAGGAGCCCCGACTTCTGCTGAAGTTCGGAGATCAGACTCTCAACCGAGGCTCAGGACAGAGACTGCTCCAGGCGGGCGAGGCGCTCGGCGAGTTCTTCGACCTGGGCGCGGAGGGTACGGATCTCGGCTTCGAGATTGGAGCTCGAGGCAGGGGAGGGGCCTGTGTTCGACGGGGCGGGCTGGGGGATCTGGGCGGGATTGCCGAGCAGATGCGTATAACGCGCCTCGCGGGCGCCGGGCTGGCGGGGAAGCTGGAGCGTGAGCGGCGCGGACCTGGCTGGGTCGAGGCCGGCGGGGCGGGCGGCGAGGCGCTCCAGGGCCGACACGACGGAGGCGAGGTCGTCGAACTGGTACAGGCGGTCGGAGCGGGAGCGGAGCTCGCCGGGGGTCTGCGGGCCGCGAAGGAGAAGGAGACAGAGCAGGGCGGTCTCGTCGCGGCGAAGGTTAAGGACGGTGCGGGCGCGGTGCTCGTACTTGGGCACGCGGGCGTCGCGGGTCGGGGTGATCAGGGAGAGCTCCTCGAGAGTCCGGAGGGCGTCGCGGACGTCCGACTCGGTGAGGTCGAGGACGGGATCGCGACTGGAGCGCTGATTGCACGCGTTGACGAGGGCGTTGAGCGACAGGGGATACTGGTCGGGGGTGGTGATCTCCTTCTCGATGAGGGCCCCAAGGACGCGGAGCTCGACGGGATTGAGGATTGTCCCGACGGCAGAGTCGGACTTTTCGGGCTCGCTGGTCTGGTTCATACTGGTTCGTCTCTCGCTCATCTGGTTGATCGGAGGGAAATCGCGCCCTCTCGGGATGATGGATTCCGTTTTGGTGCCGAGAATAAGATTACAGAGTGTACGCGTCGCTTGCGAGAACGCCGGGTTAGAATCAATCAAGCGAATGGGGATCGGTAAAGTTCATTTGCGGTTTCCATTTGGATTCTGGATTCGAGAAGCTGAGATGATTCGAGCAGTTGAGATGATTCGAGCAGTTGAGATATAGACCCCTGGGAGCGTGGATGCGGATTTCGTTCGGAATGCGTTTGGCAGCAGTGGTGGTTGCGGGTCTTTCCTTTACGGCGACCGGTACGGCGCGGGCCAGCGAGGGAGAGGGCGGCAGTATTGCGGGGATCTCGGTGAAGGGCGAGCAGTTTCGGCTGAAGCTCCACCATCTGCATACGGGTGAGTCGATCGACGTGGTATATCGGATCGGCAACACCTATCTTCCCGAGGCGCTCGCCAAGCTGGACTACTTCCTGCGCGACCATCGGACGAACGACGAAGGCAAGTACGATCCGAAGGAGTTCGACCTGCTGCATTCGCTGCTGGCCAAGCTGGGGCGGTCGGGGAGCGAGATCGATATCGTCTGCGGGTACAGGACACCGCGGAGCAACAACTTTCTACGGACGCGCGGACCAAATACCGGAGTAGCGCTGAATAGCCAGCATGTGCAGTCGAAAGCGATCGACATTCGCATTCCGGGCATCACGACGACAAGGCTGCGGGATACGGCGCTTGCGCTTGGACTGGGCGG
>JAMFSC010000133.1 GCA_026225095.1 bacterium | reverse complement strand
CAGGAACAGATTGGCAGGTTTGAAGAGGCCGGAGTCAATCTGTTACTGCTGCAGTTCAGCCCGCAGCTTGAAGAGATGGAGCGATTCAGTGAGAGCGTGATTCGAAGTCGCGTTGCAGCCTAAGCTTTTTGGACTGACAGGATGTAACTTGTTCCACGGCGGCGTTGCATCCTGCAGCCGCATGTTGGAAGCCTTAACGATTCGATTCCTCACGAAGCGGGTACAATTGCTGTTATGCGGGTTGCACGGCAATTCTGGACACTCCCCCCGATGACCTTCGGTCGTTGTCGTCCGGCAGTGCGCTGTCGATCCTGAGCATTCACTGAGAATCACACGGGCAGTCGCACCTCGGTATTGTTGTGGGCCAGTCTCGTGAGGGACTCGACGCTCGGTGTCATAGCGAATCGGTTACACCCGAACCACCACCTTGAACATTCGAACTGAAGCGATGGACCCGATTCCTTCGCATACGTGTCTGACAACGACAAGGAAAAATATGCCTAATGATTCTAGGCGCAGGTCGGCACCCGACGATCGAGCCGCTTCTGTTCTCATTTCACCACCGGCTGTGTTGCTTGAGAACATCACGAAGCGCTACCGGCAAGGCTCCGACTGGTCGAACGCAATCACTCGCATCAACTTGAGCGTCTCACAGGGTACGATCCAGGGCGTTATCGGTTTCAGCGGTGCAGGCAAGACCACGTTGCTACGTTGTATCAGCTTTCTTGAGCTTCCCGATGAAGGGAGAGTGCTGATCGATGGAACTGATCTTGCCCAGATGAACGGGGAGCAGCTTCGATCTGCACGACGCCGGCTGGGCGTGGTCTTTCAACAGCTTCATCTGCTTCGCTCGCGCACCGTGGCACAGAATGTTGCGCTGCCGCTGGAGCTTGCCGGATATGCGCCAGCGACGATCAACGAACGTGTGGCCGAGTTGCTCACGTGGTTTGGTTTGGAGGCAAAGGCCGATCAATACCCGTCGCAGCTATCCGGTGGACAGCAGCAGCGAGTCGCGATTGCGCGGGCGCTTGCGACCAGGCCAGCGGTGCTTCTAAGCGATGAGCCAACATCCGCGCTTGATCCAGAGACAACCGCGTCGGTGCTGGAGCTTTTGCGTCGTGTGCGGGATGAGCTTGGCGTGACGATTCTTCTGATTACGCATGAGCTGAGTGCAGTCCGAGCCATCTGCGACCGCGTGGCAGTGCTCGATCAGGGTGCGATCGTTGAGGAAGGTCCGGTGGAAGATGTGCTGTTGCGTCCTGCAACTCGAACGACGCAGCGACTTCTGGGACGCGGCCTTGGTGCGGACCGTGTGGCTGACTACCTGGGAGAGAGGGAGGTGCACGCCGGCTCGGTCTTCCTGGAGTTGCAGTTTCTTGGCAAGAACGCGACGAGCCATGTGATCTCGGCCCTCATCCGTACCTTCGATGTCACGCTGGATATCCTGCGCGCTGATATCGGAGAGTTGAACCAATCAACCTATGGCTTTCTTCTGGTCGAGCTTGGTGGCCACTCCGATACGCAAGAGCGGAGCATCGGCTTCCTTGAAGCTCACGGGGCTATTGTGAAGCGCATCGATTCGTGGTCGCAAGCTCAACGGGATGGGAGGCCAGAGTGAGCGATCTACTGCATCTTCTTTGGGAGCCTACGCTGCAGACCATCGCGATGGTTCTGGTGTCGGCGTTGATCAGCGGAGTGATCGGGACCGCGCTTGGCGTTCTGCTGGTTGTCACGGAAGAGGGTGGGGTCCTATCCGCGCCATGGTTGTGCCGTGTTCTGAACATGCTGTCCAACATTGGCCGTAGTATTCCCTTCATCATCCTGATGGTCGCGATCATTCCTTTTACGCGCTGGGTGGTGGGTACATCGATTGGCACGACCGCGGCGATGGTGCCTTTGGTGGTTGGCGCCATCCCCTACGTGGGACGCCTGGTGGAGGGTGCGTTGCGGGGTGTGAATCGCGGAGTGATTGAAGCGATTCTCACGATGGGCGCGACGCCTTGGCAAGTCATCCGCAAGGCGTATCTGTCGGAGGCTGTTCCGGCGTTGGTTCGAGCCTTCACGGTGGTGACGGTCACGCTGGTCAGCTACTCTGCCATGGCCGGAACCATCGGGGGCGGAGGTCTCGGAGATCTGGCGATCCGATACGGCTATCAAGGCTTTCGCCTCGACATTATGGTGGCTACGGTGATTGTGCTCATCGTGATGATCCAGGGAATTCAGTTCGCCGGCGATCTGCTGGCGCGACACTTTGAACGCACCGGAAGAGCTGGCGCGATCGCGATGCTGCAGCGGCAGCGCTGGTGGACGATCAGTCCCCGAACATCTTCTTGGGTGCGTTGGGGAACGCTCGCTCTCCTTGTCATCGGAGTGGGTGGAACGATGTTCCACGTGCACTCCTCATCCCTGCACAAGCCCCTGCGTGTTGGTGTCAATCCTATTCCGCACGGAGAGATACTTCGGGAGGTGATGCCGATTCTGGAGCAGCAGGGCGTTCATGTGCAGATTGTCTATTTCAACGATTACATCCAACCGAACCTGGCTTTGGCTGCGGGAGACATCGATGCGAATCTCTTTCAGCACGTACCGTTCATGGACCGGTTCAACCGGGACCATGGGACAAATATCATTGCGATCGCCAAGGTGCATATTGAGCCCCTTGGCCTTTATCCCGGACGGACCAGGACGCTCGGTGCGTTGCCGGACGGCGCGATCATCGCGATCCCAAATGATCCGGTGAATTCCGGGCGAGGGTTGCTTCTATTGCAATCCGCTGGCTTGATCAAGCTGCGCACTGGAACAAATACCGGCACAACACTTCAGGATGTGTCGGAGAATCCGAAGCACCTGAAGATCAGTGAGCTGGAGGCCGCGCAGTTGCCGCGTTCGCTTCGCGATGTCGACGCCGCGGTCATCAACACAAACTATGCGCTGGCGGCAAAATTCAATCCGCTGAAGGATGCGATGCTTCTGGAGAACTCAGCCTCGCCCTATGCGAATGTGCTGTCTACCGTGCCCGGAAAGGCGAACGATCCGCGCATTCTTGCGCTGGAGGGGGCGCTGCAAAGTTCTGTTGCGCGGCAGTTCATCCTGAAAAAATATCAGGGGGCGGTTCTTCCGGCGTTTTAGTGTCGATCATTGGGGCAATAAGAACGTCGTCTTTTTGTTGTAAGACGGAAGGATGGACAGGTTATTGGCGCAGGAGTAATTTGCGACGTCACATCTTCGAAACAGGACAATACCTTGAACGCTTGATTGGCATCGTTTGCTCAGTGTATATCGACTTTCGTCGAAAGCGTCTCTTCTGCCATCCCCGGTTTCAGGGGTGGTGGTGCCTGTGCAGTTGCCCCGAGTTGGAGAGCGTGATATAGCTTATCCATGGAACGCGTAGCCCCCTCCCACAGGATGAAGCCCGCACGTTGTTGTCGCCGACAGCAATAGGATTCCATCTCTCCGCTTACATTATTTAACTATCTGGCGGTCGTTGAACCATCGTCTCGCCTGCATGGTGTCGCCACTCGTCGATATCGGGAATGGCACTGCTCTCATCGAGTGAGCGGAACCCTCCGTGTTCGTCGACAGATTCATGGAAACCGAAGCGTTACAGGAGACGTTATTATGCGTAGATTCCCTGCATTGTGTCTTGCTTTACCCTTGTCTCTCATGACTGCAGGCGAGGTCCACGCGGCTGGCGGCGATCGCTCCTGGGCGCGGCAACTTCAGCAGTGGAGAACTGACCACGCGGCTGGCCTAAGCGCTCCAGACGGATGGCTCAGCCTCGTCGGTCTTGCATGGCTCAGGCTCGGGGACAATACGATCGGCACGTCAGCTGACAGCCGGATCCGCTTTCATGCGCCGGGAGATGCACCATTCGGCATCATCGCAGTGGAGCAGAATGTCTTGCGGCTTAAGGCGCCAAAATCTGGATTCCCCGCCGGCTTGTTCGTAAATGGTCACCCCGCGACGGAGCAATCCATCGTCGTCGATGGTCCAGACCCGACGAAGTTTACCGATGGCACGCTGTCATTCTTCGTGATTCGTCGCGGCGAGAAGGTGGCGCTCCGCATTAAGGACTCTCAGGATCCCACCCGGGTTCAATTTCATGGCCTTCACTGGTACGCTCCGGACCCGAACTACCGCATCGAGGCCGACTGGATCCCATTTGCCGAACCGAAGCATGAGGTCGTACAAGATATCGTCGGGACAAGAACGAACGGTCTTGTTCTGGGAGTCGCGAGGTTTACGCTCGACGGTCAGGAGATTCGGCTGGAGTCCGTCGTACAAGATGCGAACGCGAAGAGTCTGCTGTTCGTGATTCGCGATGCAACCAGCGGCAGGGCAACCTACGCGGACTCACGCTTTCTCCATACCAGCCTGCCGGATCACGGTCTTCGCGAGGCCGGAAAGATACTTCTGGACTTCAATCGCCTCGAGAATCCGCCGTGTGCTTACACTCCTTATGCCACATGTCCGCTCCCACCCGAGAGTAACCGTCTGAAGGTGGCGCTGGAGGCGGGCGAGTTGAAGTACTCCCACTAGCAAGAGCGTGTCGGCTCGTTGGACCAACCAGCGGACGTTACGACACAACAGTCTGTTCTGGACGCTATCGTGCTTCATTCGCGGCTGAGGTTCACCTGAGTGAACGGAGCACTGCAAGCTTGAAGTCCCGCGTGGACATGAGGAAACTATGCAAATTCGCTTTTACTTCGTCGATGTTTTCGCTGAGACACCGTTGAGTGGAAACCCTCTCGCCGTGGTCCCTGACGCTGAATGTCTTGACGATGTCACCATGCAGAAGATTGCCCGCGAACTCAATCAAGCAGAGACCACGTTCATTCTCCCCGCCACAAACGAGACCGCGGACTGGCGCCTGCGCTCCCTCACCGCGCCGGGTCACGAAGTTGTCGGTGCAGGCCATAACTCACTCGGTGCATGGTGGTGGTTGGCTGAATCGGGCAGATTGAAATTGAGCGACGGAAATAACCATTTCACTCAAGAGATAGGAGGCAGTCTTCTGCCAGTCGAGATTCGATGCCAAGGCGGAGATGTTACCTCCGTCGTCTTGACACAGTCGCCCCCTGAGTTTGGCGGCGCATACGAAGATCTCGACGACCTTGCTGAAGCTCTCGGCCTCCAAAGCGCGGATATCGATCGATCACTACCAGCCCAGGTCGTATCGACGGGTGCCGGCCACCTTTTGGTTCCAGTAAACTCTAGATCCGCAGTCAGTCGTGCCCATCCTGATTCACAGCGACTGTCGAAGTCGTTGAAGGCTGTGGGCGGGGAAGGCTGCTACGTGTACTGCCTCGATCCAGTGTCGCCATTGTCTGCAGCTTATGCGAGGTTCTTTAATCCGACGATGGGAATCGTCGAGGATTCCGCCACCGGGACAGCAGCCGGCCCTCTCGCCTGCCAGTTGGTGAAGCACGGAATCATTCCGGACGGCACCGCCGTGAGGATAGAACAGGGATTCGAGATGAAACGCCCGAGTATTCTTAGCGTGGAGGTCCACGGGAAGGTTGTTCAGCTTGCCGGTCACGGGATCACGGTGATCGAAGGGGATCTACGGATATCCTAGACCATCCCATGTTGTATAAGGCCACTGTTTGCAACTTGACGCCCGCCGCTCGGTTCGCTAGCTTCAACCTGTGTTGATCGTCCGGTCCCGCCGTATCGTCCCTGCCGGCATCCACTCGCGGGTAGGTAGCAGTGCGAGTGCGGAATGGAACACGACACTGACTCGACCACGGGGTTGCCATCGACACCTCGGACCAACTTGCAAGACAGAGGCGCGGCAGCGGTCCGCTTCGCTACCGCTCTTGCACATCTCGTCCGGTGTGGTTTCGTTTACCCGGCGCGCGGGGGTCAACGCCTTGCACGCAGTACCTCTTAACTCTCTTCCACTGATCAAGGAGTAGAACCCATGAGCCAGATCCTCACTGAAGTCCTCTCTGCCAACCAGTCCTATGCCTCCAGCTTCGGCGACAAGGCGCACCTTGCTTTGCCGCCTGCCCGCGGTTTTGCCATTCTCACCTGCATGGATGCCCGCCTCGATCCTGCTAAGTACGCAGGCCTCGCCGAGGGCGACGCACACGTGATCCGCAACGCCGGCGGACGAGCCTCCGATGACGCCATCCGCTCCCTGATCATCAGTTACAAACTCCTGGGGACCAAGGAGTTCTTCGTCATTCATCACACGGACTGCGGGATGGAGTTCTTCACCAACGACGTTATCCGGGGGGTCCTGGCCAACAGCCTGGAGACTGCCGCGCTAGGCCCTGAAGGATTTCACGACGTAGGCAAGGGCCCCGGCAGTCGCGCGGCACAGTTTATCGAGTTCCTTACCATTCCCAACCAAGCCCAAGCTGTCATCGACGACGTTGAACGCATCCGCACCCACCCCCTCATCCCCAAATCGATTCCGATCTACGGCTATATCTACGACGTGAGAACTGGCAAGCTCAACGAGATTGAAGCAGCTACAAAGATCGGTGCCGTCAAATGATCGCGCAGAAATGAACGTATGACCGTTCATCGCGAAGGTTCGAGGTGGGTCTGCGTGGCGCCTCTACCCAAAAGATCCACAAAAAGAGCTTTTAGACCCAATATCCAGACCGCAGCGAGAAAAATGCGGCGAATCCATCTGTCGGCGAGATGCACGACAATCTTCGCCCCCAAAGCTGCGCCTAGAAGCATGCTCACGGCAAGTAGCGATCCCAGTCTGTAATCCACAAGCCCATTCCACATAAAGATCGCTGTCGCGATAGCCGAAGAGAATATGTTGAGAATCTTCGTCATGGCGATCGCTTCGCGAAACGAAGATCGAAACGTGGCGACGAAGAGTGCGGTTAGTAAAGTGACATATCCGCCACTGAAAAACCCGCCATAAATTCCAAGGAAAAATGTAAGGACATAGCCAATCATCTCCGTCTGGTGTTTTGGCGAAAGCTGGACATTGTCACCACCCGCTTTGCGATACATCGTCGAAAACAAAGCGACGCCAATCATTGCGCAGGGAACGATAAGGTTCAGGGAATGCACGGGAACGAGCAGCAGCAAGAGCGCTCCCAATACCGAGCCAATCGTGGTCAAGGATGCAAGCGCCGGAAGACGAGACCGATCAATCAGCTTGCTCTTTCTCAGAGGCGCAGACGCACCCAGACTGAGGAAGGTGAGGGCGAACATATTTGTTGCAAGTGCGACTCGGGGCTCTACCCCAAAATAGAGCATCGCAGGAACAGTGATCAGGGAGGTGCTGCCGGTGACGACACTGACCGTGCTGGTGAAGAAGAAGATCACGATGAGAAGGACAAGCTGAACACCATGCATATCCGCATTCTAGCGGGAAAGGCACAACCAACTCTGGACGGTCTCTTCCTTAGATTGCTCCTCGCCTCTCCGTGCTCGACTATCTCTTTCTCAGGCCCATCCCCAATGGCGATCGTTTCTGTCTCTCATCTGCACAACTCTGAGGTAGCGAGACCAGAGTCTCGACGTTACGCTCGGATCTGGCGAAGCTCTAACCGTGTTCCGTGCTGGACGACCCTCCGGATGATGCGGATGCCGCATGGTACTGTTCGATCTTGGCCGACAGATCGACGCGTATCCTCGCATGGGTCGGATGGTCCGCCAAGTTGACAAGTTCGAGAGGATCGGCGCGTTCGTCGAACAGCATAGCGCCCCGCTTGGCACCTTCCCTGGCCCCACCGAACTCGACGTAGCGATAGCGCTCGGTCCGTATGGCAGTCCCGTGGATGCTGCTGCCGTCTTCGCTCCAGATACTGAACGCCGGACGATCCCATGCAGCATCGGGGTCGTTAAGGAGCGGTGAGAGACTGGCGCCTTCGAGTCCTGCCGGTCGGGGGAAGCCACAGAGTTCGAGCAGGGTCGGATAGAGGTCGAGCGACTCCACCGTGCGATAGCAGGATCGTCCGTTGCCGGAAGCTCCGGGTGCACGGAGTATCAGGGGAACCCGCGTTCCCAGTTCGAAGAGAGATCCTGCCTTGGACCATTTGCCGCGTTCGCCAAGTTGATAGCCGTGGTCGGCGACGAAGACTACGACGGTGGTGTCACGCAGGCCCGAGCGGTCGAGTTCGTCGAGGACGCGACCGATATTCCAGTCCGCCCACGAAACAGAAGCCAGATAAGCGCGAGTTACCTCTTTTGCCTCGTGCTCACTGGCTCCACGACGGATGAAAAGATCCGCATTCTGCTTGCGGATTGCCGCGGCTGGGATGTCCGACGCAACCGTCGGCCATGGAGCGAAGTTGACGGGAAGATCGATCTTGTCCGCATCGTATTGATCGAAGAAATGCTGTGGCGCAGTGGGCGGGCTGTGAGGTTTTGAGAAGCCCACGGCCAGGAAGAAGGGCTTCTGACCCTGGCGATGTTTGCGAAGGTAATCGATGGCGAGGTCGGCGGAGTGATTCTCCGGGTGTCCCGTGCCGTCGTTTTCGACGACCACGATGCGATCGGAGTTGGCCGCGTGATCGGGATCGGTCGCCGGTGGTGGCGGTGTGGAGGGAGGTCCGGGAATCCCGGGGGGTGGGGGCGGGACCGGCCCTGGTGCGATGTGCATGACATGCTCGGCAGAGAATGGGTGAGCCGCAGCTTTCGTTTCGTCAAAGCCTACCTCATCCCATGCCTTCGGATCATCGATCCCACCATGGAAGATCTTCCCGGTTCGATACGTGCTGTAACCATGCTCGCGGAAAAACTGGGGCAGGCTCACCCAGTCAGGGTGTGCGGTGCGGAAGTCGGTTCGGTTGCCGAGGACCCCGGTGACCGTGGGTTTGCGACCGCTGAGCAGCGATGAGCGCGATGGGTTGCAGAGCGGGAACTGGCAGTAATTTCGATCGAACCGTACCCCTTCGCTGGCGAGACGGTCGAGGTGCGGAGTCCTGGCACGGGCAAGGGAGCCGTAGCAGCTCAGCTCCGCGGCCATGTCGTCGGACATGATCCATAGGACGTTGAGGTTTTTGCTCCCCGCAGGGGTGGGAGAGGCTTCGGCAACCGTTCCCAGACTTACGGCCGCGGCAGTGCCCGCCACCCGCGCTAGAAACTGGCGGCGTGATGCCTTGGGACTTGCGCCTGGCTCACCTTGTATCTCTTTCGACATGGAGCTCCTCCTTATCAAGTTCTCGTTAGAAACGGATGCGTCCTGAAAATTGGAAGTCGCGGCTTCCGGAGTTGCTGGTCGCGCTGCTGACTTGCCCGAAGGTTGTGCTGTTGACTGCGGTGTTGATCCCACTGAAGGTCACTTTGTTCGTGACGTTCTGGCAGTCCACCGCGAAGATGATTTTGAAGCGGTCGCTCAGGTCGAAAGATCGGCGAACGCCCATGTTGAGGTTGTAGACTCCCGGGCCGCGCAGGCCGAACGCACCCGTACGCGGAGCGTCGCCAAACATGAGAGCACCGGAGTTGCAGAACGGACCAGAGCTCGCTGTGCAGGTTGTACCGCCCGCGCCGGCGCCCGGGGTTGTGCTGCCGACATATCCTTTGATGTAAGAGTAAGCGCCGAGATTTTTCGCCGTGGCCCCGTGGCCCCAGCTGCCATTCTGCCGAACGCTGCCTGCGCTGAAGTTCGGATTGAGGTCGGGCATGCACTGTCCTGCTCCGGGTTCCGTGGAAGAGGTGCAGGCTGTGGAGGTGATGGCAAGTGGAGATCCTGCGACATAGGTGAATATGCCCGAGAGGTTCCATCCGCTGAGCACGGCGCGTGGAAGTAGATGGCCTCCACCAAGGTGTCCGCGGCCCGCCGGGATCTGGTAGACGCCGTAGATGGAAAGGTTCTGCGGAACACTGGTGACACTGGGAGACTTATCGATGGAGTTCTGTCGCCAGGCCTTCCCGTTGAGCGTGAGGCTCGCCGGAATGGCATACCCGCTGCGAATGGTTCCGGTGTCGTCCAGTTGCATGGAGTAGGTGTAGTTCAGATTCAGGGTCAAACCGTGCGAGGCGCGCTTTGCAAGCGAGAGCTGTAGCGAGTGATAGGATGCGTTTGCGGTTTGGCTGCCCCAGGTGTCGGTGACGCCCGAGAACTGCGGCATCCAGGTTAGCATCTGTCCGATGGTCGCAAGCCCTGAGCCGGCCTTGGTCCCAGCCGCCGCGATGAACCCCGCGTAGGGTGCCGCGATGCCGGGAATGATCGCGTCTGCCTTGGCGATGTTGGCGGAGGTTGCGGGGGCAGTGAGAAGACCCGCACCGTAACTCCCTGCCCCCAGAGAGTAGTATCTGGGGTCGATCTGGTTGGACTGCAGGCCACGAATGTTGCTGGCTCCCGCGAGGAAGTGGCTCTGGGATCCTGCGTAGTTGATCATGATCGTGAGATTGGGGAGGATCTCCCGCTGCACGCCGAGGTTCCAGAAGTCAAACTCGGGAGACCGCGCAGAGACATATGGATCGAGATAACTGATGCTGGCGGGAGATACATAGGCCCCGGTTCCGTTGACGTAGTTGCCGACGTTGAGCGCCTGGCTGGCGATTCCTGGTGCAGCGATGGCCGGAACACTGTAGCCGGGTCCGCCAAAGTTTGTGTTGGAAATTCCGAGTGCCTGAAAGCCTGCGCTGTCATTCAGGTAGAAGGCCGGGCCTGCACCGGGGCCTGCGCCGGTATCGAGGAAGGATGGTGATGCTGTAAGGCCAAGCGAGCCTGTTCCTTGATAGGTTCCGCCCGCCCCGCCCGTACCACCACCGTGAGAGTAGACAAGTGCGTATGCACCACGGACGACGGTCTTATCATTGAGCGCATAGGCGAACCCGACGCGCGGTCCCCAGTTCTTCATATAATTCTTTGCCGGCGAACTGCAGCCGCAGCTTACACCCGGGCCTCCGTAGTTCCCAGCGAACTGGAGTGCCCCGGCATTGCCCGTGACTGGGTTGGTGAGGCTCGGGTTGAGGAACGAGAAGCGATCGAGCACCTCGTTGTAGGTGGGAAGGTAGTCCCAGCGAAGACCAAGATTCAGTGTGAGCTTCGAGGTGATCTTGTAGTTGTCCTGCACGTACGGCGCGAAGGGGTGAAAGCGGCCTCCCAATACAGAGAACGGAAGCACGCTCACGCTCGTGTTGGCGACAGCACCAAGGAGATAGCTGGCATAGGAGTATCCCGTGCCGCTGGCGTAAGCGGTGCCGTTGATGTTGCTCGTTTCGTTGACCCCCCATCCGAGTGTGATGCCTGAGGTGGGCCCATCCTGGGCGGACTGGTTCAGCTCCAGCCGTTGCATCTGGAAGCCAAAGACCATCGAGTGTTTCCCCTTGAGCCAGCTGAGGTTGTCAAGAACAGTGTAGGTTTCATCGACCGTCGTCTTGCCGGTGCCGGGTGTGCCATCGCCCCACTGCGTCACCGCGTTGCTGCCGGAGAAGGTTGAGGTCGGAAACTCGGTGACTGCCTGCGAATCGGCCCCGCTGGGTAGGCCAGTGAAACCGATACCAAGGGTGGTCGCCTCGTATTGCTTTACCCCCTGCGTGATGTTGCGCGAAGGTGGACCACCGAAGTTGCTGAAGCCGAATTTGATCTGGTTGACGAGGTTCGGCCGAATGGTGAAGACATCTTGCGCATCGGCCCAGTGACCCCCGGTCTGTGTGTAGTTGGAGGCAAGATACGGCACGGGCAGGACGGAGCTGTTACCGGTGTAAGGGATGGGGTGCGTGTTGCCACCGGTCACAACAAAGGAGAGTTCATGCCGCTCCGAGATCGAGTAATCGATCCGGCCAGAGTAGAGCCAGTTATCGTTGCCCTGGGGATAGCCTCCGAGATAGTTGTTCTGGATGCCGCTTGTCGTAGGCGCCGGCAGAAAAGACTGCATCTGCTGGGCGATGGGCGAGATCATGCTGGCAGGGATGACATTCTGCGTGGGCACGCCATTCTTGAGAGCCATAAAAGGCTTGCGCGTGCATGTGGTCGAGGTCGGGCAGGTAAGGCTCGTGGGGTCGTAGAGCTTGTAACCTGGACCACCTGCTGCCGCAAGCAACTCGGTAAAGTCACCGTTACGCATGAGGGTTGTCGGGATGGTCGCGGTGGAGTAACTCGGAGCAGAGTTGGCGTGTGTGAGATCGTACGCTGCGAAGAAGAAGAGTTTGTCGTGGCCGCTGAAGAGATGCGGAATGCTGATGGGACCGCTGAGGGTTGCAGTAAACTCGTTCTGATGGTCTGCCGGCTTGCCCGCAGGAACAGAGATCAGTTGTCCATTGACGACACGTTGCACGGTGGCCGCGGGTGCGGTGAATCCCCAGGTATCGAAGATCGTGTTGCGGATGAAGTCGGCGACGGTACCGTGATACTTGTTTCCGCCGGAAGCCATCGTGTAGTTCACCGATCCAGCTCCCTGCGCATCGACAGACTGCCCGCTCGTGGTGGCCCCGATCTGGTCGATTCCTTCGGAAGGAACGATGTTCAAGATCGGCCTGTTGTCCCCAATCTGACTAATAGTTGTGATCGGGATGCCGTCGAGATAGACCTCTTCCACCCGACTGGCGGTTCCGGAGAACAGCGAGGAACGAGCGCCGGGTTGCGCGCCGGGAAGAAGATTCGAGAACTGTGTGATGTCCCGCTGCTGATTGGCCGAGACGAGCAGGGGAAGATCCATATACTCCTTGCTGGAGATCGTGCCTCCCAGCGTGGCGTTAGTGGTATCAAGCGCGGGGGGAGCGGCGCTGATGGTCACCGTCTGGCGGTCGTTGCCAGTGGACAAGGTAAGGTTCAGACCAAAGCTCTGCGAAGCATTGATTACGATGCCCTGCTGCGTGACTCCAACGAATCCGTTGGCCGACGCTCTCACCGTATAAGATCCGACAGGCAGCGGGCCGAGTTGATACAAACCGCCTGCCGAAGATGGCCGCGTGATGATGACGCCGGTGGAATTGTTGGTCGCGTTGACCTGGGCGCCGACGATCACTGCGCCGCTGGCGTCGGTGATCGTGCCCGTAATCACGCCATCGCCGCCGCTTTGCGCCCCGAGCGTATGGGGCAGGAAAGTAGAAAAAAACAAAGCGACGATGTGCAGCAAGGCGGCAGTTCGCTTCCGTGAATAATGGTTCATTGCGCTCAAGATTGGCTCTCCATAAAGTATGCAGGTGATGCAATAGCCACATCATCTCCCGGAAGAGGGGACGACGCGTTGTTGGTGGGAAGATCGGTGTCTTACCGGCAGTGCAGCGCCGCAGTCGTTGACCGCGCCATCGTATGCAGGGAAGCGGTTTCAGTCCGGAGAAGTCGGGAGTGGGCATCGATCCAAAAGAAGAAAGCCCACCAGGAGGTGGGCGTAGTGTTTGCGCTCTAACGAAGAGTCGGATTCGTTCCGATCAGTTCAGGCAAGTTTCCATGCACCACCGTGTCGCTTGTGTGAAGCGACAACAGTTGAGGCAATCGAATTTCTTGAAATTCGCCATGGATACGACCATCTTTCCATATGGAAACTATTCCGTCAACCACGGGGCAGCGCATCAGATCTCTTCGCGGAACTTGGCGAAGTTTCCACCCGCATCGTCCATGCATCAGCGCCTCGACGCGAGTATGGCGGAAAGGGCGGCTTGTGCCCGTAGATTTTCCTCTGGCAGCCCGATCGTGATCCGTGCCCAGTTCTGGTAGGGAAGATGTGCTCGTCCTATGTTCACACCTCTCGCAAGCATGACGGCTGCGAGTTCTGCCTGTGGCCGCCCTGCATCGAAGAAGACGAAGTCGGCGTTGGCTTCTGTGTGCGACAGATTCCAGTTCCTTAGCAGAGCGAGCCACAGTGCCCGCTCATGTGCAATTGCGTTTCGGACCTTTGCCACATGTGCGGTGTCGGCGAGTGCCGCCGATGCCGCCGCCAAGTTGAGCCGGCCCAGGCCCTCAACGTCGCCCGCTCCCTTCTCGCGCAGCGCCGCTGCCAGCTTTGTCGGCGCGAGCACGTACCCCATCGGGATCCCAGCAAGTCCATGGATCTTGTCGAAGGTACGAAATACCACTACGTTCGCTCCCTCACGCACGAGCGAGACCGCTGAACGCTCAGGAAAATCGGCTGTGTATTCCAGGTACGCTTCATCCACAATCGCCACGGCCCGGCTGGAGGCTTCACGTAGGAAAGACTTGAACTCTATATCTTCATTGACTGTCCCGGTGGGGTTGTGGGGATTGATCAGATAGATTGCGCGGGTCTTGGGGGTCAGCTTCGCACGCAGGGCAGCCAGGTCGTTGCGGTACTGTGCATCGAGCGGAACAGGCACTCCGATGCCACCGACCTGGGACGCCGCATCGATGAGAGCAAGGTAACCCGGGGTGGAATAGACAAACTCTCCACCGGGGCCACCGAGGCTGCCCAGGTACCGGCCCAGGAGTCCAAGGATTTCGCCGAGGACTACCTGGTCTACGGGCACGCGCTCATGTAAGGCAATCTGCTGCTGGAAGTGTTGCGCGGCCATGGGATCGGCATAGCGATTGATCTGCCCGAGTTCGTGTTGGATGGCTGGGATCACCTGCGGCGTTGGGCCAAACGCACTCTCATTGAGAGATAGGCGCGCTACCGATTGCGATGCGATAGGAGTGGCCGTCGACACCGATGCGAGCGAGGCGTGCGGCGCAAGGAGGCCGGCACTCATTGCAATCCCGGAACTCTTCAACAGACCGCGGCGGCTGATTTGGTTTGGCATTCGGATCTTCTGCTTAGTCTATGCCGGGATTCAGGACCGCCGCACCAAGATCGGAAGGCGCGGCGGTCTAGTGGGAGGTGGCGTCAATCGGGGATTGTGGTCACTGCAGGATGGTCTTTGCTGGGCGGCGGAGGCAGAGGTGCGAGCTTCTCGTAGCCACGTTGTCCGTCGGGGCCGATGGGTCCGGGGCCTGGGCCAAGATGCGGCTCGTCGACGTTGTCTTCGGAGCATGAGTACTCGTGAACCTCATCGCCAGGCTTACCCAGTAACCAGGTGCGCTGGTAGTGGATTGGCTCGGTGTAGAACTTGGGGTCGTTCACAACCATCTCCAGATGGAGATGGCCGACGTCGGGTCTGGTCCAGCGTTCGACCACCTTTTGTTGATCGCTGTGCGGATTGGCGTTCTCGTCTGCCCAGGTCTTCTTCTCTTTAAAACCGATGGAGTCGATGACGAAGGTATCGCCGTCCCAGGAACCGATCTCCTCTCCAAAGAACGAGGGATCGGGATCGTCCGAATGCTTGCGGCCATCGAACGGCACCAGGCGATAGGTCGTGTACCAGTAGAGGAAGACGGCGTGATCGGCGCCTTGCAACAACTGGAAAGGAAGGCCGCTTGCGTTATGGCGCGGCAACCCGCCCACGATGCACAGGGCTTCGGGATCGACGGTATGCTCCACGTTGTATTTCAAGGCTTCAGCGCCGGCGGGCGTTAACGGCAGCTTGTATTTTGGAAGGTCTTTGCCGAGATTACCCACCGGCTTATCTTTGGGAGCATGACTGGGGATCCAATAGCCGGAGAGGTCGGGATGTCCCTGTGCGGTGCGCGGGGCAGGCCCTTTGGGCAGGTCGGCCTCATTGCGTGAGAAAGGAGAGTTGGCTCTTCCAGCAATATCAGTCGGCTTGGCGGTTGGGGTTGACTGCGCTGCGAGCGAACCGGCCAGCACCACGGGCAACAGAACGAAGAGCGCATAGGGTGATACGTGAAATCCGGTCTTCACAGAAAAGCTCCTTTTATAAAGTCCAATGTGCTGGTGCTCTGAAGCGGCAGGCCGCTGACGATACAGAGAGCGTGGGATCCATGGTGCGCTCGACGTTGAATCGATACGAGGCGATTCCGCCTGGTGTGAACGGAGCTTTGAAAGCCTTGAGTAGGCGGGAAGAAAGGAAAAGCTGCGTTTGCGCTCGTTACTCAGCCTTGATGGCGAGTAATGCAACAGCGCGAACAGAACCGCATGGTTACGCAGGACATGCGGTAACCATATCCGAGGCTTTTAGAAAGGTCAAGAACATGTGGCTTGACATGCAGTACCCCACAACTTACATTCTGAGACATGCTTCCCATCGCCAAGATGCTGTGTTGTTGCCCTTCCAGACTCCTTTGAGTGGACGGCAACCTGCGAGCATGAAGCGATGTTTGAGCCAGTTTGGCACACCGAATCTCTGTGTCGAATATTTTAGGTTCTGACATATTCCTCAGTGAAGGCCCGCCCTCGAGAGTGGGCCTTTTTCATTTTTTGCATTCAGATGTCATCGCTCGGACCACATGCCTCGGCCTCAACGAAAGGAACAATGATGAAAAAACTTGTGCTTCTGTTCGCCTTGACGATGTCGCTTGTCGCGATACCCGTCTACGCTCACCACTCGTTCGCCGCCGAATTCGACGGCAGCAAACCTGTTCGTTTGGTTGGCAAGATCACCCGGGTTGAATGGACCAACCCGCACTCTTATTTTTATGTGGATGTTACCGACGCAAACGGCAAGGTAGCCAACTGGGGATGTGAGGGCGCCGGGCCCGGCGCTCTCAGCCGCCGCGGTTGGAAGAAAGGTGATCTGAAGATTGGCGATACGATCGTCGTCGATGGCTATCGCGCCAAAGACGGCTCCAAGCTGGTGGACGCGCGACGCGTCACCTTGCCGGATGGACGCACGGTATACGGCGGCAGCCCGGGCGACGGCGGACCCGGCGACGATGGAACCGATCAGGGTGCACTGGGCAAGCCTGCAAAACCAGGCATCTAAGGTCGTCACAAACTTGGACGGCACCTGTTGGGCGATGCCGTCCATTCAGAAAATAGGAAGCTGCCGCATGCCGGTGCTACAACACCTCTGTCAGGTCATCTACAACTCGCACCTTGGCACCGCAATTCGCGAATCTGACGAAGCGTTCACGATCATCGAGTCCGTGCATGTCCTTGGGATCACCGCGCTCTTTGGAACGATCGCGATTCTCGACCTGCGCATGCTCGGCGTGGTGCTGCGCCGCATCTCGGTCACCCGGGTGGCTCGGTCCGTATTTCCGATCACGTGGACGGGATTCGCCATCATGTTCGTCAGTGGCTTGCTGTTGTTCTGGTCTGAGGCCGCAAAAAACTATACCAATCCAGCCTTTCGCATCAAGATCATTTTGCTGGCCTTGGCGGGGCTCAACCCTTTGATCTTCCACACTACGGTCTACCGTCGTGTCCACGAGTGGGAGGTGATGGAGATCTCTCCATGGCGGGCGCGGGCCGCGGCCATCGCATCGCTTACCTTATGGAGCGGTGTCATCATCGCTGGCCGCGCCATCGCCTACTACTGATCGATTGCTAACCCGAGCCGCGTCTTGGGCTTGAAAGGTACCCACCATCGTTATGTCGCCGCACGCCTGGTTTATGGCTCTCGGGCAATCCTCACTCGGTCATGCAATGCAGACGTCCAAGTGGGGATTCGCCATGGTTGAGATGGTGCACCTGGTCGCACTCGCTCTGTTAGGTGGCGCTGTCCTCGTCATTGACCTGCGCTTGCTGGGACTGATCCTCAAGGGCGAGTCGGCACGTGCGATCGGCCGGGATCTTAGTAGACTGCTGATCGGCAGTCTTGTGTTGATGGTCGTCTCCGGTGCTGCCCTGGTCTCTGAAGAGGCGGGTAAGTGCTACTTCAGCCCGGCCTTTCGCTGGAAGATGGCTCTGTTGGGAACGGCCGTGGTGTTTTACTTTACTCTTCACCGCTGGGCTCTTCTGCATACGGACAAGGGAACGCCGACGCTTTGGTGCAGGACGGCCGCAGTTATTTCTCTCACCCTCTGGTTGGGAGTCGGCGTGGCAGGACGTGCTATCGGACTCCTGTAACTCACTTCGGATCCGTCCAGTTGGGAGAAGGTGCGCCTCTCAGCCGGGTCATCCGAGAGGCGCGACTTCTAATCGTTGGAATTAGGGGCGTTGCTTATAGGAAGCGGCCTTGATGGTCTCGGGAATGCGAGTGCGCAGATGAGCCTTGAAATTCTCTTCATCGCGGGGATAGCAGGGCTTCGCTGTGCAAGGCCTCTCATTGGTTTTGGTTGTTCCCAGGTAGTCTTGGTTGAAGTCCGCTGCGGCGGGCACGAGGTAGAAGACCACCTCCTGTTAGAGATCGTCTCATCGGTCGTGGACAGGATGCGCTCGGGGTTGATGCCATAAAATCTCGTGAGATACGGCTTCGTATAGAGAGATCGATAAGCGGCAAGTTCTTCCAGACGTATATCGAGGCCGGTAGTATCTTCCTTCTCGCGCATACCGCCATTTTCAGCAGCCTCGTGATCTTTTTCATTGTCTTCGACGCGAACCAGTCTTAGCTCGGGCTTGTCTCTTAGTCTCTCGGACCCCCTCTTTCAGGCAGTTAACACGGGTTCTAGGTCTTTTCGCAAACAGGCGAGGACCGCTCTCTCGAATAGTTATTGGTGGTTATTTACTTGACTCAGGTAACCCCAACCTGTAGTGTTTTGCCGCATGGAGGATTATCCCCGCAATCTGAGGGAATTCGAGGCTCGGTTTGCTACGGAGCAGGCATGTCGGGATTACCT
>JAMFSC010000132.1 GCA_026225095.1 bacterium | reverse complement strand
CTTTTAGAACACCACGGATGCAGGAAACTCGCAAAAAACGGCGATTTCATACCACTTTATGAGAAGATGAAACCCTAGTGGTCGGACCAATGGCTGGCTCATACGGAGGCGGACCACACCTTCAGGAGAACGGCTCTAAAGCGGATTGCCTGTTGGTATCGAGTTGGGTGCCCCACCTTCGCGACACGTCTCATCGTCGCTAAGGTGGGCCGGAGCGCCACGGCATCCAACGTACATCCCTACACCTGCAGCGAATCTGCTCTAATTGCGTCTTGCTCTAAACGGCGTGCCTCACCAGGCAAACCTCCCTCGCCGACGAACGGTGGGACGACAGGACCGCAAGTTATCTTTGCTCCTCCGGGATACCGGATAGCCATGTTAACCTGAAGCTCGCCATGGACATCGGTTAACCCCAGGAGCGTTTGAGTATGGGCCGTCCTATCAAGTCCGTCGCGCCGCTACCACGCACAACGCTCACCGAAGCCGCCTTTGAACAACTCATCTCCCATGTCGTCAACGGGACATGGAAGCCCGGCGACCGCTTGCCCCCCGAGCGCGATCTCTGTCAGCAGTTCGGCATCGCCCGCACCTCCCTCCGTGAAGCACTGAAGGGCATGGAGCTGATCGGCATGCTTGACAGCCGGGTCGGCGATGGGACCTTCGTCAACCCTCGCTCCGAGTTTCTCAGCCGCCCCCTCCTCTGGGCCTTCACCGGCACCGACCACAACGAACTCCACGACATCATGGAATCCCGCACCATCATCGAGGAGAATCTCGCTGGTCTGGCCGCCAAACGCGGCTCGGACGAAGAGATCGTCCAGATCGGCCACGCAATCGACCAGATGCGCCACAGCATCGAAGCCGGAACCTCGATCCTCGAGGCGGACATGAGCTTCCACCTCGCCATCGCCGCAGCCGCCCACAATGAGGTCCTGCGCAACGCCGTCCAGCTCCTCCGGAACATCACCCGCCAATGGCTTTACTACAAGGTCCTCATCCCCAACGTCGCCCCCATTGTCCTGAAGCGCCACGAAGCGATCTACCGTGCGATTGCCGCCCGTAAACCCTCGGCTGCCCGCACTGCGATGCGTCGCCACCTCGAGGAGACGATGCAACTCGTCATCCAAGTGGTCGAACAACACGATGTGGCCGCGTCCCGCAACGGTCCACCCGCTCGCTCTCGTTAGGTAACGGGCCACAAGATTTCAGACTGGTTCGTTTTGCCCAACGCCTCGAAAATGTAAAATTGGCGGCTCTGTTGCAAGATCTGCTCCGGTGTTATGGAATTCGGCCAGCGTGTTTGGAGAGGGAGAGCGTGTCGGATTTCAAGTGGCGTCAGTTTCAGGGTGAGGTGATCTTGTGGGCGGTGCGTTGGTATTGCCGGTACGGGATTTGCTATCGCGATCTGGAGCAGATGATGGGGCCTGAGATGGAGAAGAGGCTGTGCTGGCAGTGGCGTCGCCCGCAATCGATAAGCTGGCGGGTCGATGAGACTTACGTAAAAGTTCGCGGCAAATGGGCCTATCTGTACCGGGCGCTCGACAGGCATGGAAACACGATCGATTTCTATCTCTCGCCGACACGGAACGCCAAAGCGGCGAAACGCCTCCTCGCCAAGGCGGCGAATGTTTTGAAGGCTTGGGACAGGCCCGAGGTCATCAACACGGACAAAGCCTCGACTTACGGTATCGCGATCTCGGAATTGAAGGTCGAAGGCAAATGTCCTGAGAAGACAGTGCATCGTATCCGTCCGAGCAAAACAGGTCCTGCCTATTTCAGTCTTTCCTGAAAGGCAGCCGGGGTAAGGGTGTGGAGTTTTTGGATGGATTGGTTGGCGAGTCCAGGCAAGACTTGGGCGAGGTAATGGCGAGGGTTGATCTTTAACCCGCGGCAGGATTCCAGAACCGAGCGAATGGCAGCGATCCCGGGGCCGGCATTCTTGTGGCAGATGGATCCAGTTTTTGCACCCAAGAGCAATGGATCTCATTGAATTCCCGGCTAAATTGTTCGACAGCTCGAGCTCTGGGTGTTCCAGGAATCGACTCAGTTTGTGCCAGAGCGTCAAGGTGTAGCTGGCGCCCTTCGCAGTTGCGCTCTTCGGCAACGAACGCTGCATGGTCGTCTTCAAGTCTTCGCGCAACGCTTCGAGGATGGGCACGGCCTCTTGCTGCCGCATCTGGTGACGAACCTCGGAGCCAAACTTCTGTTCCCGGGCCCGGGCATCGATGGCGAATAAAGCGTCGATACGCCCTAGGGCCGTTCTCCTGAAGGTGTGGTTCGCCTCCATATTAGCCGGTTATTTGGTCAGACCACGTGGCTTTCATCTTCTAATAAAGTGGTATGAAATCGCCTTGGTGGTTATTTACTTGACTCAGGTAACCCCAACCTGTAGTGTTTTGCCGCATGGAGGATTATCCCCGCAATCTGAGGGAATTCGAGGCTCGGTTTGCTACGGAGCAGGCATGTCGGGATTACCTG
>JAMFSC010000018.1 GCA_026225095.1 bacterium | reverse complement strand
CTCGCCATGGCCCTCGCCGGCAACGGTCGCTGGACATACCTCAATCCCAAGCTTGGAGCGATGCACGCCGTCGCCGAAGCTGCCCGCAAGGTAGCCTGCACCGGAGCGACGCCGGTAGCCGCCACCAACTGTCTGAACTTCGGGAATCCGGAGAAGCCAGAGATCATGGCGCAGCTCTCGGAGGCCATCGACGGGATCGCCGAGGCCTGTATGGCGCTCGGAACACCTGTGACGGGGGGCAATGTCAGCCTTTATAACGAGACGCGTGGCGAAGGGATCTTTCCGACGCCGGTAATTGGAATTGTCGGAATTATTGATGACGTGACGAAGGCTGTGCCAAATAGCTTTCAACAAGCGGGAGACGACGTGTTGTTGCTGATCTTCGCGAAACACGTCAGTGAGGATGAGGGCGCGTTCAACGCGGTTGCTGAGCTTGGATCATCTGAGTTTGCAAAGACCTGCATGGCTTCGGTCTGGGGCGTTCCGCCGAGCCTCAGCTTGAAGGATGAATCGAATCTTCAGAAATGTCTCGTCGAGCTGTCCGATCAGCGACTACTGCATTCCGCATGTGACGTTTCTGACGGCGGAATCTTTGTGGCTCTAGCGAAGTCATCCTTGGGGATGGGCATCGGTTATGAATCCAGCGATGAGGATGCCAGACCTGCCAGCAGCTTCTCGGCTGACGCGTACTGGCGGGAAGAGAGTAGTACGGTCGTTGTCAGTTGCGCTCCCCAGGATACGGAGCGCGTGATCGCCATCGCTGAAAAGTGGGAAGCAGATAGGGGAGCTTACAAGATTGGGGGCACTGTCCATGCTTCATTCAAGCTGTCCCCCTTTTTCGATCTGACTGTCGACGATTTGACTGCCGCCTATTCCAACACCATCAAATCCCAACTGGCCTCCGAGGTTCTCGCGTGACAACCAACGCAGATCATGACTTGCCGGAGATCGAACTATCGCCGCTGGAGCGCGCTTTAGGTCAGTTGGACATTGCCATTGCGGCTCGGGCTGCCAGCCCCGCTGATGCCTTGATCCGCGACGCCGTGATCCAGCGATTCGAGTTTACCTACGAGCTTTCCATCAAGATGCTGCGGAGATACCTCCGCCTGATCGCCGCTTCAGAAGACGAAGTCAATGAACTCACCTTCCGAGAGATCATTCGCAGGGCGAGCGATCTCCGTTTGATCCAAAACGATGTTCTCATCTGGCTTGACTTCCGGCAGGCCCGCACCGATACCGTTCACACCTACAATGAAATTCGAGCGGTCGAAGTAGCCGAGGCTGCCCAAAGATTCGCCGGCGAAGCACGCATGCTGCTCAACAACTTGAAGGAACGCATCCGGGCATGATCGATCCCCTTCAACTCGGCCTCTCAGATCAGGACTTGCAGATCATCCTGCAGATCCTCGCCGCCCAGCTGCCGGATCGCCCGATTTACGCCTTTGGCTCCAGAGCCCTTGGCCTTGCGCGTCGGCGTTCCGACCTGGACATGGCCGTCGGCGGGACGACACCCTTATCGCTTCGCCAAAGAGCTCTTCTCAACCTGGATTTTGAAGAATCCGACCTTCCGATCAAAGTCGACATCGTCGACCTGAATTCAATTACGCCCGAATTTCGCCGAAGAATAGAACGTGACTTCGTCATGGTGCAGCGTGGCGCCGTCTTGAGTGAGGCTGTAACCCCGTGATTCCACTTCCTGAAGAAGACGACGAAACCCCCTTCGACAAGCTCCGCGAAGAGTGCGGTGTCATGGCCGTCTACAACCATCCCGACGCTGCCCGCCTCACCTACTGGGGCCTCTACTCCCTGCAGCATCGTGGGCAGGAGTCCGCCGGTATCGCGGTCTCGAACGGCGCGGAAGACAATGCCATCACCGACCTCAAGGGCATGGGTCTGGTCTCCGAGATCTTCACGGACCCCGTCCTGCAGCGGCTGCCCGGCCACATCGCCATCGGCCACACGCGCTACTCGACCACTGGTGACTCCGCGCTGCTGAACGCCCAGCCCATCTCGGTCGAGTCCACCCGTGGGCTCATCGCCATCGCGCATAACGGCAACCTCACGAACCTCGGAAACTCCCGGGCGCGTCTCGAAAAAGACGGTGCCGTCTTCCAGACTACCTCCGACTCCGAGATCATCGTGCAGCTCATCGCACATTCCAAATGCCACTCGCTGATCGACTGCATCGCCGACTCGCTCGCGCAGGTGGACGGTGCGTTTTCGATTGTGATGATGACGCGTAACCGCATCTTCGCCGCACGCGATCCCCACGGCTTCCGACCGCTCTCGATGGGGCGCATCCTGGGCAAGGAGGGTGGACCCGACACGATCGTCTTCGCCTCCGAGACCTGCGCCTTCGACCTGTTGCACGCGAAGTACGAGCGCGATGTCGAACCCGGCGAGCTCGTTATGGTGTCGGAAGACGGCGTCACCAGCCACTTCTTCTCAAAGGGTGTCCCGCAGCAGTCGTGCGTCTTCGAGCACGTCTACTTCGCGCGACCGGACTCCCGCATCTACGGCCGCTGGGTGCAGAAGAGCAGGGAAGAGATGGGTCGGCAGCTCGCTCGCGAATCCGGCGTTCCCGCCGATCTGATCGTCCCCGTGCCCGACTCCGGCGTTACCGCCGCGATCGGCTACGCCAACGAATCCGGCATCCCCTTCAACTTCGGCCTCATCCGCAACCACTACGTCGGCCGCACCTTCATCGAGCCGACCCAGCGGGTGCGCGACTTCGGCGTCCGGATGAAGCTCAACCCCAATCGCTCGCTGCTCGAAGGCAAACGCGTCATCTTGATCGACGACTCCATCATCCGCGGGACGACCAGCCGCAAGATCGTCCGCATGGTGCGGCTGGCCGGGGCGACCGAGGTGCATATGCGCATCTCCTGCCCGCCGACCAAGGCGCCCTGTTTCTATGGAGTCGATACTCCATCGACCGAGCACCTGATCGCCGCCAACAAGACGCTCGAGGAGATCCGCCAGTTCATCGAGGCGGATTCGCTGGCTTACCTCTCGCTGGTCGGTCTCACGCACTCCTGCACCACGGGCGAGCCCGCCAACGGCATGGCCCCGGCGAGCTACTGCACGGCCTGCTACACCGGCGTCTATCCCACGCAGGTGATCGACGTCTCGGAGATCCTTCCCGCCACAGCCAGCGTCTAGAGATTTGCGGCATGATAGAAGCTCTGGATCCCATATATCCGGAAGGAGACCCATGCCAATCCTCGTCAGCATCTGCGATCTTGAGAAGATCTCGTCGCTCCGGGAAGAATATCGCGAAGCCATGCAATGCCAGATCCTCCATGATGCGATTCACGCCCGCGCCGGCTGGAGCGTCGAGTACCTTATCGAGATGGACGGAGCTGCCGTCGGATATGGTTCGGTCGCAATCGGCGGCCCCTGGAAGACCGACCACATCATCTACGAGTTTTACGTCCAGCGAGAGAGTCGCCGCCACATCTTCGATCTCTTCGCCGCCTTCCGCGAAGTCTGCAACGTGCGCAAGATCGAGACCCAGACCAATGACCCCTTCCTTTCCGTCATGCTGCACACCTTCAGCCAGAATCTTCACTCCGAATCCATCCTCTTCGAGGACCAGTTCGAGACCCAGCTTCAGCCTGCGGGCGCAAGCTTCCGTCCCAGGGAAGCCGCCGATGTCGAGCATCTGAAGACTCTCCAACTGGACGATGGCGCAAGCTGGATCGTCACCCTTGACGGCACGCTGGCCGGAGCCGGGGGCGTCCTGTACCACTACAACCGACCCTACGGCGATATCTACATGAAGATCGCCGAACCGTTCCGACGCAGAGGCCTCGGCGCCTATCTGGTTCAGGAACTGAAAAGAGCTTGCCGCACCGCTGGAAGTGTCCCCGCAGCGCGCTGCAACACTCAGAATCTGGCGAGCCGGAAGACACTGCAGAAAGCTGGTTTCGTACCCTGCGGAAACGGGATCGCGGGTGACCTGCGGGATCTCGCCATCGAGGCTGCCGTTCCGAGTTGAGACGCTGCATGGGCGATCGCTCACCGAGCGTAGACTCCTTCCCGAGCCAGCCCGTGCGGCAGGAAACCATCTCCTTCCCGAAGAGCGTCTATCGAACCACGCACCGGGGCGACATCAAGCCTGGGTGAGGAGAAGCTCCATGCCCCAGCCATCACCAGCCGCCAACGATCCCTTTCACCTCCAGCGCTTCCTCGACGCGCAATCGTCGATCTATCAACAAGCGCGCGCGGAGCTAGCCGCAGGCGAAAAGCGCTCCCACTGGATGTGGTTCATCTTCCCCCAGATCGAGGGACTCGGCTCCAGCTCCATGGCCCAGCGCTACGCCATCACGGATCTTGCTGAGGCTGCCGCCTACCTTGCGCATCCCCTGCTCGCCCCCCGCCTCCGCGAGTGCACGTCTCTCGTGAATGCCGTGGAGGGACGATCCATCGAGGCGATCTTCGGCTACCCCGACGACCTCAAGTTCCACTCCTCGGTCACGCTCTTTGCGGAGGCGACAGCCCACGCGGGAGCCGGGTCTTCTCCGCAAAACGAAGTCTTCGTGAAGGTACTTGCAAAGTACTTCGGAGGCAAGCCCAACCAACGCACACTCTCGATCGTCTCGGCGAAGCGATGACGGACGCATTCCGTACTTGGGAATAGGAATATTTACAGCACAGCAAACGAAAGCGGAACGATTTCGTTGCATAGTCGAAGGATGACCATCAAGCGTTTCCAGCGGAGCCTGCTGGCCGCCAGCATCCTCTGCTCCTGCCCGGGCCTGCACGCGCAGGAAATTCGCGCCACCCTCCCCAACGGTCGGGAGATCCGTCCCGCAGGTCGCTGGACCCGCCTCGCGCCCTATCCATTCGCCATCTCCGTGCGGCAGGACGGCAGGGAAGCCGCGATCCCTTCGATCGGTTTTCCATTTGCAATCAATGTGGTTGCAAATCCGGAGAGCTCCCATGCGTCGGTCCGCCAACTCGCTGACGAGGAGACAAAGAGTCAGAAAGATCGTAAGGAACGCAAGGTCGAGACCCACGCCGGTCTCACCTACTCTCCCGATGGCTCGTATCTTTATGTCGCGACGGGCGACTCGGGCAAGGTAGCCCTCTACGCCACGTCGGATTGGAAGAAGACCGCCGAGATTCCACTCGACGGGGCTGTCGGCAAGGCGAACTTCACCGGGAGCTTTGCCGCCAACGTCATCCTCTCGCCCTCCGGCCGCTGGCTCTACGCACTCGACCAGGGCAACTGGCGCGTCGTCGTGATCGACACCAGGAGCCGCGAACGCGTCGCCACCATCGCCACCGGGGCCTACCCTTTCGGCATCGCGCTCTCGCCCGACGCCACCCGCCTGTATGTAACCAATACCGGTCTCTTTGAGTACACGGCCCTTCCCGGAGTCAAACCCGGTGCGACCAAGGCGCAGTCGACCGCCTCCGGCCTGCGCTTCCCGCCCTCTGGTTATCCGTCGAAGGCGACCCGCAACGGAGCAAGGGTCGAGGGGATCGACGTTCCCGGCCTCGGCGACGAGAACTCCACCCGCGGCAGCTCGCTCTGGACCTACACGCTCGAAGACGGGAAGCCCACCGCCACTGCCGCGAAGCTGCGTCTGGGCGCGCATATCGCGGAGACGCGGAACGCAACCATCGGAGGAGCGGCACCCACTGGTGTCGTCGCCGGGCCGGACGCTGTCTACGTCACCCTTACTCACCAGGACAGCGTGGCCAAGGTCTCTCCGGACGGCACGCGTTTGCTCAGCGAGACGCCCCTCAGCCCCTTCCACTACCTTGATAGCCAGGGCCAGCCCCTCCGCGGTGTGATGCCCAGCGGCGTCGCCCTCGGCGCACGCCGCCTCTACGTCGCTGAATCCGGGATCAACGCCGTAGCCGTCCTCGACACCGCGACCATGCAGGTCATCGAGCACATCCCCGCCGGCTGGAACCCCTCCGCCGTAGCCCTCTCGCCCACTGGCGCGACCCTCTACATCGTCAACGCCAAGGGCCAGGGCACCGGCCCCAACGGTGGCAAGCAGCACGACCCCAGCCACAAGAGCTACATCGGCTCGCTCGAGTACGGCAGCCTCACGGCCGTCGATCTGGCCAACCTCGCTCCGGCCGCAGACCTCACCGCTACCGTCATCGCTGCCAACACCTTCGCCGCCGCCAACCAGCCACCCCTGCCGCACTTGAAGCACTGCTTCCTCGTCATCCGAGAGAACCGCACGTTCGATGAAGTCCTCGGCGACCTTCCCGGCGCGAACGGCGACCCGGGCCTCGCCCGCTACGGCCTCACCGGCTGGGCCGAAGAGGCTCCGAAGAACCAGCCTCCCCTCAGCGTCAGCCCGAACCTGCATGCGCTGGCCCAGCAGTTCGCCACCAGCGACAACTTCTTCGTCGACTCTGACGTCTCCGCCGACGGCCATCGCTGGGTCCTCGGCATCAACCCGACGCCCTTCTTCAACACTGCCTGGACCTCGAACTACGGTGGCCGCCGCACCGCCTCGCCCAGCTCCCCCCAGCCCGGACGCCGCGCCCTCTTCGGCGGAGCCGACGCTCCCATGCCCGAGGACGAACCCCAGTTCGGCTCGCTCTGGGAGCACGTCGCCAACTCCGGCAAGGGCATCCTCAACTACGGCGAGGGCCTGGAGCTTGAAGGCTCCGACGAAGCCGACGGCCTCGCCCCCGAGGGGCAGCGCCTCCTGCTCAACGCCCCTCTCCCACGCCCCGTCTTCGAGTCGAGCGACCGGCGCTTCCCGACCTTCAACCTTGGTATTCCCGATCAGAACCGCGCCGCCGAGTTCGAACAGGATCTCCGCCGCCGCATCGCCCTCGGCAAGGTTCCCGCGCTCATCGTCATCCGCCTCCCCAACGACCACACCGCCAACATCCGCACCGCCGACGGCTACCCCTACCGCGCCTCCTACGTCGCGGACAACGACCTCGCCCTGGGCAAGATCGTCGCCTTCCTCTCGACCACCTCCCTCTGGAAGGACTCCGCCCTCTTCGTCACCGAGGACGATGCCCAGGGCGGTGTCGACCACGTCGACGCCCACCGCAGCATCCTTTCCATCGCCAGCCCCTGGACCATACCCGGAGCCATCGCCCACTCCCACAGCAGCATGGGAAGCATCACCCGCACCATCGATGAGCTCCTCGGCCTCGGCCCGCTCAACCTCGAAGACGCACTCGCGGGCGAGCTCACGGGCGTCTTCGACACGACGTCGCACCTCGAGCCTTACATCGTCCGCCCCTCCGATCCCCGTGTCTTCAACCCTGCCAAAGCCCGCGTGGCCCGCCCCAGGAACAAGATCGAAGCCGCGGCCCTCCGCGACATGGACGATCCCGACGACATCCGTCCGCAGGTCGAAGGCACGGCGCGCAAGCGCAGAAAAGATCGCGACGACTAGGACCGATCACCCCCTGCGGGCGGCATGAACGCTACATCGCAGCAACGTTCATCTTCGAAATATTGCGGGAAACTTTTGCATCCCGTGCTAAATTATTCTCCCGTTGACTTTCTTGAACGCCTCTCCTCTTAGGTTAGAGACACGCCCATCGTTGTCCCCAGAAGGTCATTCGTACCAGTCGAAGCGATCGACTCAGTCGTTCTTCGCTGTGCATCTGCAGCCTCGTCTGCTGCAAGCCCGGGCTACGCATCCACGTTGAGCTTTTTAGGAGCCCTATCCATGCATCTGTCATTGCGAAAGTTCTCGCACTATCCCGCCAGCGTGCTTCTCATCCTCACCCTGCTCTTCGCAGTCCACGCACGTGCCCAGTCCGTGCAGGGAAGCATCGTCGGAACCGTCGCCGATAAGGAAGGCGCCATCATCCCCGGAGCCGCCGTCACCCTCACCAACCTCGACGAGGGAACCGTCCGCACCACGAGCTCCGGCGCCAACGGCAGCTTCAGCTTCATCGACGTCAAGGCCAGCCACTACACCCTCGACGTGATCTCGACCGGCTTCAGCAAGTACTCCGCGACGGACATCGTCCTCGCCGCCCGCCAGCAACTCCGCATCGACGTGGCTCTCTCCGTCGGCAGCGTCCAGCAGGAGATCCAGGTCTCCGGCGACACTGTCTCCGCCCTCGACACCGACACCGCCACCATCGCCGCCGTGCTCTCCGCCGCAGACGTCGCCAACCTCCCCGTCAACACCCGCGCCAGTGCCGGCGGAACCAGCGCCCTCAACATCATCGGAACCCTGCCCGGCGTGCAGGGCGACCACGGCCAATTCTCCCTCCAGGGCGGCCTGCCCTTCCAGACAGAGGTCTCCGTCGACGGCATCACCATCCAGAGTGCCACTGGCAACTCCCCCATCGCCGACGCCTTCCCCTCCACCGAATCCATCTCCGAGGTTCGCGCCGACGGAGCCCTCAACAACGCCGAGTTCGGCCAGCCCGGCGAGGTCACCATCCTCACCAAGGGCGGCACCAACCACCTCCACGGGGCCGGATTCTGGTACAACCAGATCGCCGCCTTCGACGCCATCGCCTATACCTATCCCGTCACCACGACCAAGCCCAAGCTCGTCTCCAATACCTTTGGTGGCAGCCTTGGCGGTCCCGTCGTCATCCCCCACTTCTACAACGGACACGACAAGACCTTCTTCTTCTTCGCCTACGAGGGCTGGCGTCACCCCTCCCAGACCACCAAGTCCTACAAGGTCCCAAGCGTCCTCATGAAGCAGGGCGACTTCTCCCGCTACGTCTCCGCCAGCACCCCCTTCACCGGCCTCATCAACCCCGCCACCGGCCAAAATATCGGAACCAAGCTCCCCACCGTCAACGCCGCCTCCGCCAAGCTGCTCTCCTTCTATCCCGATCCCAACGTCGGCGATCCCGCCGCTTACACCGACGACAGCGTTCCCAACTACGTCGTCAACAAGGATTCCAGCGCCTCCTCCAACCAGTTCGACGTCCGCGGCGACCAGTACTTCGGCTCGAACCAGAAGCTCCTCGTCTGGGGCCGCTTCACCTTCAAGAACTACCCCACCAACATTCCGGAACCGCTCGGAGTTCCTTCCAACACCACCGCCAACAAATCCCGTGTCCTCAAGCTCAGCGCTAACTACACCATCACGCCACACATCATCAACGAGGCCGGCTTCGGCTTCACCATCTTCTCGAACGCTGTCACCGACCCCCTCGACGGCAAGGCGTTTACCACCGGCCTAGGTCTTACCGGACTCCAGAACCTCTTCTACAACGGCATCCCCGAGCTCGACTTCAACAACCTCAGCGCTCTCAACGCCGATCGCCTCAGCTCCGCCACCGACTCCAACACCTTCGTCTACACCGACGCCCTCAGCTGGACCAAAGGCAACCACCAGCTCCGCTTCGGCGTCGACATCCGCTCCATCGAGGCCGTCACCCCCCTCGGCTTCAAC
Organism: bacterium; assembly: GCA_026225095.1. GTDB lineage: Bacteria > Acidobacteriota > Terriglobia > Terriglobales > Acidobacteriaceae > Edaphobacter. The sequence continues at coordinate 2,050 of JAMFSC010000018.1, read as the reverse complement.
GGCTCCGACAACTACGGAACCTTCCAGTTCAACACCAGCAACAGCGCCGGCCTCTACACCGGCGTCGACTTCGCCGACTTCCTCATCGGAACCCCCTATCAGACCTTCTACGACGTCGTCCAGCAAGATAACGACGGCAAGACCAAGCACTACCACTTCTACGCGCAGGATCAGTGGAAGGTCTCGAACGCCCTCACCCTCACCTACGGTCTGCGCTACGAGTTCCATCCCGGCTACTACGATCCCAACGGCGACATCGGCAACTTCGACACCAGCGTCGCCAAATCCGGAGCCTCCATCTATCCCGACGGCAAACAGGCTCTGCTCGCCACCGCCTTCCTGTCCAGCGCCAACGCCTGCTCCCCCTACGGACCCAACTCCGCGTCTTCGGCCAACGTCAACGGTGCACCCTGCATGCCGGTTCTCAGCAACACCCAGGCCGGCTACCCCTCAGGTCTGAAGAAGGTCCCGCACCTCCGCTTCATGCCCCGCTTCGGCTTCGCCTACCGTCCCTTCCACGACGACAAGACTGTCATCCGTGGCGGCTTCGGCATGTATAACATCACCGTCCTCGGCTCCAGCTTCTACTCGCTTACCGGAACGCTCCAGGCCCAGACCTCGACCTACACCAATACCTACAACCCAGCCACCCACGCGATCGGCTACCAGTTCCCCAACATCTATTCCGGAGCCGGCAACGGTGGGTGCGCCAACTGCTACGGCACAAGCTACTTTGGAACCGCCAACAGCACCGACTGGAAAGATCCCTACACCGAACAGTTCTCCCTTAGCACCGACCACGAGTTCAGCCACTCCTTCGCCGCACGCATCTCCTACATCGGCTCCCTCACCCGCGATCTCGTCTGGGCGCCCGATGAAAACACGCTGCCCTTCTCCTCCACCGTCTCGGCGAACAACCAGCCCCTCAGCGCCCGCCGCTTCCCCAACTGGGGCCGCATCAACTCTCGCGACACCGGGGCAAACGCCAGCTACCACTCGCTCCAGGCGGAGATCAACCACCGCTTCCAGCGCGGCCTCCAGCTCAACTCCGCCTACACCTTCGCCAAGGCGCTCTCCGATAACCAGGGTCCGGCCAACACCGGGTTCGCGGGTGAAACCGGCGGAGCCCGCGCAACCTCCATCCTCGACCGCCAGGCCGACTTCGGCAACGTCTTCGGAACCCGCCGCAACCGCTGGAACACGACCGCCGTCTACGATCTTCCCATCGGCCGCGGCCAGGCCTTCGGTGGCTCCATGTCCCGCGCCGCGGACCTCCTCATAGGCGGATGGCGTCTGTCCAGCATCTTCCTCTGGCAGTCCGGCCCCTTCGAATCGCCCTACTTCCCCGACGGCCAGGGCGATCCCTCCGGCACAGGATCCGGCCTCGACGGATCCGCCGCAGGCTTCGATGGCGGCCACCGCAACCAGTACCCCGATAAGGTCGCAAACGTCAGCGCCACCCCCGCCAACCGCACCCGCCTCCACTACCTGAACACGGCCGCCTTCACCTGCCCCGGCTACTCCGGCTGGACGCCCGGAACCTCCTGCACCACTGGCATCGGCTCCGGCAACGCCGCTCTTCCCATCGGCCGCTTCGGCAACGCCCAACCCGGCTCGGTCGTTGGACCCGGAACCGTCAATCTCTCCACCGGCCTCAGCAAGACCTTCTCGATCACGGAACGGGTCAAGCTCCGCGCCGAAGGAACCTTCGCCAATGTCCTCAACCACACCAACCTCAGCGACCCGAATATGAACATCAGCTCGCCGAGCTTTGGTCTCATCACCTCCGCCATCACCTCCGACCAGGGTGGAGCCCGCTCCGGCCAGGTCTCAGCCCGCCTCGACTTCTAACCCCGCTAACCCCAACCCTCGACCAACCTCCACCAAACCGGGTGCCCCACCTTCGCGACACGATCTGTCGTCGCTAGAGCAATTTCATGATAGCTGTACCCAGTTGAGGGTGAGTCTGAACCAAGCTTGTGCGTTTTCTGGGGAGATTTGCTGAAGGGCTTGTGTAATGGCTTGGTCGAGGGCTTGGTCGGTCCTGGCT
>JAMFSC010000017.1 GCA_026225095.1 bacterium | reverse complement strand
TCACCGCGGTATCCCAGGCGCGAAACGGCGAGTTCCTGATTGCGATGGAAGAGTTCGGGCATGTAAGGGCCTTCGAACTGGAGGTCTTCCGGAAAGATGGCAGCAAGATCTGGATCTCCGCCACGGTTCGGTCGATCATGACGAACGGTGTGTTCGATGGCTTTGAAGGCATGTTCGAAGACATTACGGAACGCCGGTTGCTGAGAGAGCAGTTGCACCAGGCGCAGAAACTGGAGTCCGTGGGTCAACTTGCCGCCGGCATTGCGCATGAGATCAATACGCCGACGCAATATATCGGTGACAACGTGCGTTATCTCAAAAAGACCTTCGCCAATGTTACGAAGCTCCTCTCCATCTATGGCCGCCTATGGTCAGAAACTTTCGAGAATACGGTAACGCCAGAGGTCAAGGACGAGATTGCGGCAGCGTTGAAAAAAATCAATGTGCAATTCCTGATCGAGGAAATCCCGAAGGCAATCGATGACGCCCTGGAGGGAGTGAAGCGTGTCTCGGTACTCGTAAGCGCGATGAAGGATTTCTCCCATCCTGGCACGAAGGAAAAGATACCTCTCGACTTGAACCATGCCATCCAGAGCACAATCACTGTGGCACAGAACGAATGGAAGTACGTTGCGGAGATGGAGACGGACCTCGAACCCACGCTTCCGCTCGTTGACTGCCTTCCCGGAGAGTTCAATCAAGTGATTCTGAACCTGATCGTCAACGCCGCGCACGCAATCGGAGAACGGACCAGCGAGAGACATGGGCAGAAGGGCAAGATCACGGTTCAGACCAGCCTGTGCCCGACGGGAGTCGAGATCAGGATTGGAGATACCGGTGCCGGTATCCCCTTGGAAGTGAGAACCAAGATATTCGACCCATTCTTCACCACAAAGGAGATCGGAAAGGGTACCGGGCAAGGCCTTGCCATCGCACGTTCCGTCATCGTTGGACAGCACAATGGCAGTATCGACTTCGAGAGCATTGTTGGCGAAGGCACCACCTTCATCATTCGTTTGCCACACACCGCCAACGATTCTCTGATCGAAGCCGCCTAGCCATGAAACGAATCCTGTTTGTGGACGATGAGAAGCAAATCCTGGACGGAATGCGCCGGCTGCTGAGCGATCGATCCGATCGGTGGGAGATGCACTTTGCCCTCGGCGGGGAGGAAGCTCTCGAACTCTGTAAATCGTCGACCTTCGACGTCGTGATCTCCGACATGAGGATGCCGGTCGTCGACGGAGCCATGTTGCTCACGCATGTAAAGAATCTCTTTCCTGACGCCGCTCGCCTCATCCTCTCCGGTTACTCGGATGTCGCGGCGGCCAAGCGCTCGATTCCCGTCGCACATCGTGTTCTCGCGAAGCCATGCGATGGAGTGGAACTCGAAGCAACCATCGAGCGCTTTTGCGCGTTGCAGGACGTATTCTGCACACCAAGCCTGCGCCGCCTCATCGGGACGGTTGGGGAATTGCCCTCCCTCTCGAGCACCTATCGGGCGCTTTCCCAGGTAACGCAAGACCCCAACTCTTCCGTGGATGACGTGGTCGAAGTGATGCGCGACGACGTCGCCATGGTCGCCAAGGTATTGCAGCTGGTCAACAGCGGGTTCTTCGGCCTCGTTCAGACGGTGACCAGCCTCAAAGCGGCCGTCGGCTATCTGGGCATGGAGACGATCAGAAACCTCGCCCTCGCCTCGGACACCTTCAGGGTATTCGTCCCGGCGCCTTCCATCCCGGTGTCGTTCTTCGAGCATTTCCAACACCATGCCCAACAATCGGCGTTGATCGTGGCGACTCTTCCTCTGCCGACCAAAGTCCGCGATCTATGTGTCGTCGCTGCCCTGCTCCACGACATCGGCGAACTTGTTCTGGCCTGCAAATCACCAGACGAGTTCTGCGCTGTACGCGAACTGGTCAGGACATCCGGTTGCTCCCAGGTAGAAGCGGAGGAGCAGATCATCGGCACCTCCCATGCGGAGATAGGTGCCTACCTGCTTGGGCTATGGGGTATCGATAGCGAGATCGTCGAGGCCGTCGCTCATCACCATCGGCCAAACCGTATCCCTCATGTCTCCTTTGACGTGTCGACTGCCGTGTACATCGCGGATTGCCTGACCGATGACCTCACCGGTGCCGAAGGCGGGACGCCACGGATGGGTCCGTTCAAATTCAATGAGAGACTCGATGCACTTGGGCTTTCACACCTGTATCCCGGATTTCGGGAGAAGGCCATAGCAATACTCGAACCACATTGAGGCTCTGGTGCAGAGCCAGGCTTGGATGGAGGGGCCACTGCGCAGAGCCTCCTTAGCAGCCCAAGAACCATAATCTGACTGGATGATCGTACAAATGTACGTCGCGAAAGTAACAATCGTTCAGTATCCTGAACCCGTCCACACCATTTGAGCATGCGAGAGATAGGTGCGAAACCACTCGAAACTCATATGCAGGTGGAGGCGATGGATGCACCGAAGCCCATGCGGACCTGGGCTTCGGTCGGTGGTGGTCTACGTTCAATAGCCATGTCTGCGGTTATCGGTATAGGGGTGATTGCTGGCGTCGTCGTTGCCGTGACCACGTTTGTCGGGGAGCTCGAAAGCGAAGAGCTTATTGTTCGGTGTGCCGATTCTGAAGTGGCCATAGCCGCTTCCCCAAAAGACCGTTCCATCGACGATGGAGGGGCCGTCGGCCACTGAACCGCCGCTGGCGAACTTCCAGAGGGTTTTGCCGTCCCTGGCGTCAAGAGCGACCATGTCTCCGGAGAGTGACGGAGCGAAGACGACGCCGTTGGCAACAGACATCTGCCCGGTTGCGCCCGCGGCGAGGGTGGAATTGAGGGGGTTCTGTCCGGAGGCTGGAACCTGCCACTCGATCTTGCCGGTGAGGGCGTTGAGCGCGGCCCAGGAGCCGGCCGTGGAGGTTTGACCGTTGGGAAAGGTATAGGGCAGGCGGTTGCTGTTGTTCAGGGCGACATAGACGCGCTGGCCGTCGGTGGCAGAACCCCACTCGATGCCTCCGGTCGTACCGCCGGGACCGACCTGCGTGCTCCAGAGAATGCCGCCGCTGTCGGGATCGAGCGCCCAGTATATGCCGCTCTTCTGGCCCGCGCCGACGATGTCACGTTCGCGTCCTCCGGCGTGAACGGTGAAGAAGTTGGGCGCAGAGCCGAAGTCGTAGTCCGGGCCGGAATTATCGGGGCAGGGGATGCCAAGGTCGGGTTTGGCCACGCAGGCGACGGTCCAGGTGTCGGGGCCGAAGAGGCGACGGGCCCACCGTTTGCGGCCTGTCTGAAGGTCGATGGCGAGGATGGAGTCGATGGTGTCGGCGGCGTCGAGGCAGGAAAATCTGGCCTGCGGGGAACTTGCGCCGCTGATGCAAGCATTGGCGTTAGATGGGATCGAGTAGTTATTGCCGGTGCCCGCATAGAGTTGGCCGCGCTTGTGATCGATGACGAAATTGCCGCCCCAGACCGCGCCGCCGCTGTAGCCGTCGGGCACGGTGAAGGTGCGCCAGACGACTTCGCCCGATTTAAGGTCGAGAGCGACGATGGAGCCCCGGAAATCGGGAACGAGGGTGGGATCGCTGGCGGCGAGGCCTTCCTGACCGGAGGAGATACCGACATAGATGCGGTCGCCGTCAATGACTGGCGAACTGGTGATATAGGCGCCACGCGTGGTGTCGAGCGTGCGCTTCCAGACCAGCGATCCCTCGCTCTTGTTGAGGACGATGATGGTCGCGGCAGCCTGGTCTCCGAGGGCGATGCGGTTGCCGGCGAGAGCGGGTGACGTGCGAGAGAGCGAGGTGTCGACGCCGGTGTACTCCGACACTCTGTGCGACCAGATCGCCTTACCCGTCTCAGCATCGATGCGGTGGATGAAGCCTCCCCAATCGGTAACGTAGACGCTGCCGTCTTCGACGGTGGGAGTGGAGGAGACGTCCCCTCCAGTAGTGAACTGCCACTTCAGCTTCAGCTTGCCAACAGTGTTGGGACTGATGGTGGATTCGGAGGTGCTGCCGTGCGAGTTGTCCAGGTTGCCGCCCCAGGACGGCCAGCTATGTTGGCTTTTCCCGGTGCCGCGGTCGTCATGGCTGTTACCGTCCTGTGCTTGTATACCGAACGGAGCGAGCAGCAGAGCCGCGATAGCGGCCGTCGCAGGCAGGTTGAGTCTCTTGCCGGGATATGGTCGAGCGTGCATTTGAGGGATCCGCATGGTGTTTCCTCTCCTTGTGGCACAACCTTCCAGGACAAGCGGCTGGCCTGAAGTGAGCTTAGGAGCGCGATCACGGTGAAATGTCAGCGAATTGTCCTTGTTCAGTAATCTCTCGGTCACTAACCGAACATTGCTATCATCGGAGGCAATCTGTGAGACCAGGCTGGGATCCATCGCCATCCATGGATGTTCTTGTTATGAAATGCCTTATATCTAGTAGCTCGCCGTGAGTGTGGTGGAACATTCTTGATGCTTGATCTGTCCTGGCACCTTTGCCTTGAGAAAGACTTTGCTAGTCCTGATTCTCGGTCTGCGGCAGCACTGCTCTGAACCGTCAGCTATGCCCCCGATCCAAATCTTGCATCTACAATTACAAACCGACTTCAAGACACTGAGGATCATCCCATGTCCATCAACATCAACGGGTCACCCACTAATCTGCCGAGCGACACGCGTGTCTCCCTGCTTGACCTTCTTCGAGACCACCTGAACCTGTCTGGGACTAAAAAGGGCTGCAATCAGGGAGCATGCGGGGCCTGCACTGTACTGGTGGATGGAGAACGAATCCTCTCCTGCCTGGCACTGGCAGTGCAGTACGAAGGCCGCTCAGTGACTACGGTAGAAGGGCTGTCGACCAACGGTCTGCTGCACCCACTCCAGCAGGCGTTCATCGATCATGACGGATTTCAATGCGGTTACTGCACCCCGGGGCAACTTTGCTCAGCCGTAGGCATGCTGCGCGAGGTAAGGCGCGGTCTGCCAAGCAACGTGACGAACGACCTGGAAGGCGAATCGATCACCTTAACGCGGGATGAGCTTTGCGAGCGAATGAGCGGCAATCTCTGCCGGTGCGGTGCCTATAACGGGATTGTCTATGCAATCACAGAATTTGCGGAGACCACGAAATGAACAGCTTCACTTATGCACGCGCGGCCGACGTAATAGATGCCGTCCAGCAGGGCACTCGGGTTCACGCGAAATACTTGGGCGGAGGTACAAATCTCGTTGATCTCATGCGGGAAACCCTGGAGCAACCCTCCGCCTTGGTCGACGTTTCCGGCCTTTCGAGCGACATCACAGAACGAGAAGACGGCAGCCTTCTGATCGGGGCGGCAGCCAGGAACACGGCGGTAGCCGAGCACCGCGCGGTACGGACCCGCTACCCGCTGCTTGCCCGCGCCATTCTGGCCGGTGCTTCCGGTCAGATTCGAAACATGGCAACGGTCGGGGGGAACCTGCTGCAGAGAACCCGCTGCACCTACTTCTATGACAACGATGGATCGCGGTGCAACAAACGCACTCCTGGACAGGGTTGTGACGCGATCCAAGGGTTCAACCGAATCCATGCGATCCTCGGCGCTTCGCCATCCTGTGTTGCGACCCACCCTTCCGATATGTGTGTCGCCCTCGCGGCGCTTGATGCCTTGGTGCATGTTACCGGCTTAGATGGATCTCGAACCATTGCCGTCGTTGACCTTCACCGTCTTCCTGGGGATCATCCTGAGATCGAAACAAACCTTAGACCCGGTGAATTGATTACCGCGGTCGAGCTACCAGCTCTTCCCTTTGCTCAGCGTTCGGTCTATCGGAAGGTTCGTGACAGGGCCAGCTATGCTTTCGCACTGATCTCGGTTGCAGCGGCATTGGACCTGGATCACGGAATCGTAAAAGACGTCAGGCTCGCTTTGGGTGGGGTTGCTCACAAGCCTTGGAGAGCCCTGAAGCTGGAAGCCTCATTGAAGGGTCAACCTGCGACTACTCAAAGCTTCCTTGCTGCAGTAGAAGAGGAACTGGCGGATGCGACGCCGCTTCCCCATAACAAGTTCAAAGTAGAGCTCGCCAAGCGCACCGTCGTCGCCGTGCTCGCCGAGTTGGCAGGAGATATCTCATGAGCATTAAGGAAACCGCGCAGGCAGTCATGAAGAAAGCTGTTCAAATTGCCCCGGATGCATTGATGCCTGGCGGCGCGCCAGATCCACTCATTCGTCAGAAGCATGGATTGATTGGAACGCCAGTTTCGAGGCTGGATGGCCCACAGAAGGTCAGCGGGACAGCGCGATTTGCTGCTGAATTTCCCATGGAAGGCATGCTGTTTGCGACTCTCAAATACAGCACCATCCCCAAAGGCAAGATCACAAATCTTGATATTGCGGCGGCTGCAGCCGCGCCCGGTGTTGTGCTTGTGATGACGCACCACAACGCGCCTCGGATGAAGCCGGCACCCGCTTTTATGTCCAGCGCGAAGGCAGCGGGGGGCGACGATCTGCCCATCATGCAGGACGCGGAGATCCACTGGAACGGCCAGCCTGTTGCGGTTGTGCTTGCCGAGACCCAGGAACAAGCGGATTACGCCAAAACACTGATAGGCGTGACCTACGAGACGGAGCCAGCGGTGACTGCGTTCGAAGTGGCCAAGGCTGACTCTGAACCGGGAGTGTTTCAGGGGGAACCGCTGCTGCTGGAGATCGGCGATGCTGATGCATCCCTGGCAGCAGCGCCTCATAAAGTCGACGCCGTCTACCGCACTCCGCGCCATAGTCACAACCCCATCGAGCTACACGCTGCCACGGTGGGTTGGGACGGTGACCATCTCCTGGTGCATGATGCCTCGCAGTGCGTGACTCACACTGCCTGGTCACTTGCCGAGGTCTTTGGCATCGCCGAGGAGCAAGTTCACGTCACGTCTCTGTTCGTGGGTGGAGGCTTCGGAAGTAAGACTCTTTGGCAGCACCAGACCTTGGCGGCTGCGGCTTCGAAACTGGCCGAGAGGCCAGTCCGACTTATGCTTTCGCGCGAGGGCGTCTACCGCATCGTTGGTGGCCGCACGCTCACAGAACAGCGTATGGCGATCGGAGCGCAGGGGGATGGCCGATTCGACGCCCTCATCCAGACTGGAGTCGTGGCAATGGGCCGGCATAACAATATGCCGGAGCCGTTCATCCTTCCCGCCCGCTCAGCTTACCAGGCAGGAAGCTTCCGACTGGACGTTGAAGCAGCCAAAATGGACATGGTCGCGAACACGTTCATGCGCGCTCCAGGTGAATCGGTTGGCACTTTCGCTTTGGAAAGCGCCGTGGATGAGCTAGCAGATAACCTCGGCATGGATCCAATCGAACTCAGGATTCGCAACGAACCCGAAAAGGATCCAACCACCGGAGCGCCGTTCTCCTCCCGTCATATTGTCGAGGCATACAGGGCGGGCGCGGAGAAGTTTGGCTGGGCTGCACGAAAGGCGAAGCCGGGAACTCATCGTGAAGGTGAATGGCTCATTGGCATGGGTTGTGCGACGGCAACTTACCCGTATTACCGGATGCCGGGTGGAGCGGCACGCATCACGTTGACTGCGGATGGGCGGGCTAACGTCAAGATCGCCGCACACGAGATGGGTATGGGGACCTCGACGACACAGACCATGGTCACTGCCGATCGCCTCGGTCTCGCCATGGAATGCGTAAGCGTCGACTATGGAGATTCACACTTCCCCGGAGTTGTCCTTGCGGGCGGCTCACAGCAGACTGCGTCGATTGGTGCTTCGGTCGCCGCCGCGTATAGAAAGTTGATTACTGAACTCCTCAAGCTTGCAGGCAAGGACTCTCCGCTCCATGGCCTGGATGCAGACGAAGTGATCGGGCGCGATGGGCACCTCTGCAAATCGGACGAGTTGGAGCGCCGCGAAAGTTATGTTTCTCTGATGGCGCGAATCGGACGCGAAGAGCTAACGGCCGAAGCAAGTGCTCCGCCGCCGCTGGAATTCACTCACTGGTCCATGCACTCGCATGGAGCCATGTTTTGCGAGGTTCGCGTGAATGCGATTACAGGTGAAACCAGGGTGAGTCGTTTCCTTGGCTCATTCGACTGTGGCCGCATTCTCAACCCAAAGACGGCAGCGAGCCAATTCCGAGGCGGCATCATCATGGGCCTCGGCCTGGCGCTGATGGAAGAGACCCAGTTCGATGAACGCAACGGGCGGGTGATGAACCCTAGCCTTGCTGAGTACCACGTGCCGGTCCACATAGATGTACCGGAGATCGATGTCATCTGGACCGACATCCCGGATCCGCACGCTCCAATGGGGGCGCATGGCGTAGGCGAGATAGGAATTACAGGTGTCGGTGCTGCAGTTGCAAACGCTGTCTACAACGCCATGGGAAGACGGGTGCGAGACCTACCCATCACTTTGGATAAGACCCTGCCGGAGCTTGGGTTGGTTCCATAAAAGCGCATCTTCGACTGAGCGTACGCGAGGCCGTTCTGCTCAGCATCGGTAATGACTTGCTTGTCAACGGTGTTCTGTCTCACGTTCGGGGTTCAGTCCATTTTCGCTATGCCGGCTTTGGCCCCACGGAGGATGGCAGAGCTCGGTGCATGTGGTCGGCTGGCCAGTGATCTGGGACTCGCCGCCGACGGGGAAGGAAGCGACCCCTTCGTGACGCACCATCCGCCAATCGTTCCTAAGAACAGTTCCGACTAATGGGTTCCCCCGTTATATTGGTTCGATGTACCAGGTGTTGGAGCGTTGTCGGAGACTTGCGACCCATCGGGGTGAGGGCGGGTCAGTGGAGTGCGGAGGCTGATGCCGCTACCCGAGATCTGCGCACCAGCGGCGTGACCGCGAGCGAGGGGTGCTACCACTGTGATGGTGGCGGCGCCACGAGACCTGATCGACGAGACGACAGCGGTTTCAGAGTTTGCTCCTTCGTCGATCGTGATTGTTTGGCCTCGACCAAAGCCGGTCACATTGACGACATGGAGGACAGTTGCTCCAGGATCAATCGGACTATGTATCGTCGTGGCGCCTGATGTTCCGACCGCGCCGATGACGGCAGTTTCAGAATTTGCACCAAGATCAATATGGACTGTCTGACCGGGGCGAAAGCCTTCCGTGCTGGCGACCTTGATGTTGGTGGCACCCGCTGGTGAGGAAGCCGACAAAGACGCAGCTGCCTGCGTTGAAAAGTCGGTACAGTTGCTGTCGGTATCGGCGCCGTCAGGGAACCGACCTGCGCTCGTATTGACTGCAACCGGGGCCACAACGGTCGACCAGGGGTTGAACACCGAACCGGGCGCGGGGGTGTAGCAGCCGCTAATCGGAGCCCCTGAGACGGATTGATCGCCTTCGGCGGCCCATGGATCGACAAGGCCTCCATAGTTGAGGCTGTCGGCGACCACTCCCAAAGCGTCACGCAGCACGATGCTACCCTCTTCGACAGTGAGAGTACGACCGAATTGCGGGGATTTCGTAGTCAGTTCCGGCCCTCCAAACCACTGGTTGGGGGCGGGCGTACCTTGGTATCCCGCTGTCTCGACTGCAGCATCGCTTACAGGCGCGTGGATCGCGTGGTTGTTGGTCAGTGGCCGATCGAGCGTGATGCCTGTCCCAAGCGCTTGGACCGGCTCATTGCTCGAATGGGCAAGAGCGGTCGCCGGCTGGAAGCTGATTCCTGTTCCGCGATCACTGAACGGAAGGTTGGCCGCATGCTTGAATCGCAACGGAGCTGCAAGATTCAGGCCTGTGCCCGGAGAGACCACCCATTCACTGACCCCATGATCCTTGGTGAGGGCGGGTGTGAAGTCGATGGGGGTACCATCCGGCCCTGGGGTACCCACAGCGGTGACGGTGACGACCTGCTGGGTTGCAGGTGTGCCGACCGTGATTTTGTTGCCCACAGCGAAACCCTCCTCCCGGCGCACGCTGATCCGGGTGGCTCCGGCGCTGGCAGGAGTTGAGAGATTGGTCTGGCCTGCGGCCGTGCCGACCCGCGTCACCGTTACGGTTTCGATTCCATGACCTACGCTATCGATATCCAACCTGATCTTGTCCCCTGCGGAGATGTCGGAGAGAGACGTGACCTGGAGGTTGGTGGCTCCCGCGGGCGCGTCCATCGCCAGATAGGCTTGTGTGCCTCGCTTGCCAGCCGCGGTCACCGTCGCGATCTCATACTGTTCCACGGTATTTGCAACGATTGGATAAGTCGAGCCATAGCCAAGCGCAATTTTCTGCCCAACAACAAAGCCGGATGCGTCCTCAACCGGCACATTCGTCGAGCCGGCAGGAACGGTCATCACAAGCCCCTCAGGCAAGGATTGCCACACCGTCGTATGGCTGCTGGCACCCGTACCGAGGCTTGCGATACTCCGCGCTTCCATGCTTGGACCCGTGCCAATGTTGATCGTGTCCCCGACCGACATTCCCTGGATGCTTCTGACATGGATGGCGCTATCACCTGCGTTTGCGGGGACCGCCAGCCCTGAGTTAGAGAGGCCGAGCAGGTAGAAACCGCCAGTGGCAAGCTTCGTTCCGGCCGGGATCTTTATGTTCGAGAAGATTGCTTGGTGGGCAGGATGCGCGGTCAATGTCCAGTTCGAGAGATCGACCATTTGAGAACCTGCGTTGTAGAGCTCGATAAAGGTATCCGTCGGGTTTCCGGGAGCGGCCGAAGAGACTCGAAACTCGTTGATCTTGACCGGTTCGGCATTGCGGATCTTTTCAACCACTGTCTCAACTTGCTTTCTTCTGGTGCTGGCGTTTGTCCACGATGCGTGACCGACGAGATCGCCATTGAAGGATGCAGGCCCGGAGGTGACCTTGAAGGTTGCGCTCACGCTCGCACCCGGCACGATCGGTTGAGCGAAGGTCTTCGACGTCTCAGACGTGGTTGAAACGGCAGCGGTCCACTGCTTGCCGGGTACGGCGATGCTCAACGTAAGTTCTGCCGCAGGTGCCCCAGATGTATTTGTGAATGTGACCGTGAAGTCTCGCGAAGATCCTGGCGTGAACGTCCGCGGGCCCATATGCATTCCATTCGTCGCAGCTGGAACCAGACTAAGCGGAGCTACATCGTATCGTGCTGCAACAATATTCGCCTGGACAAGCTGGTCGGTGGCGTTCGATGGAAATGTGCCGGCGGCAGTCATCGCTCCTTCATAGAACGTTCCTTGCGAACCAATACTGTTGTCTCCACCGTTGCCCAGGAGAATCGCCCCCTGCTTCCGCATTGGGTCATAGGTTGAATTCACACGGTGTCCATCGAACATGACGGAAAGAGGGCCCCTTTGCGAGTCGCCGCCCATCGATGTCCAATGATGCGGTTCTCCTTTTCCGATTGCGGTGACAAAGCGCCAGGGAATGCTGGGTAGGTTAGGACAGCCTTTGGTTCCATCCTCGTTGACGCACCCGACAAGATTATTTTCCTGATCCGTCATAATCCATGGTCCGTTACCAGCCCCGCTGTACCATGGCGTGGCGTTTCCGAAATAGAGGGTCTCCATGGTGCCGTTATCATCATCGCGACTGTCAATCTCCGCGTTGCCGTAGTCGAAACAGCAACCGGCGTTGAAATGCTTTCCGTTGACGACCCAGTATTGCCCCTCGGCCTGATCATCGACTGCGGTGCCTCTCACATCGTTCTGCCGAAGCCCCATGCCCGGTTCAATGAACACGCCGTAGACCTTGTGCCCCATGATTGTGACCGGTGCCATGTCCGCAATTGGAAGGGTATTGAAACCTCCTAATGCCGGGCCACTGAATCCTCCGCGGGGAGCTTGAACCAAGTGATTGTGTTTGGGAGACTGGTCGTAGATGATGCTGATCCAGCAATAGGTGGACTTGCAGAACCTATCCTGTGCGGCTGCGTCGGCGTATCCGCCGGGGTCCGGAACGGGCGTGGCGGAAGCCTGGACAACGCCGATGTCCAGAGTCTGACCATCCGATTGGCGCAGGACCTGGTAGAGAGGACCGTTATAGGCGGCATATAAGGAACGGGTCGTACTATGTGCCGCGACACATGGATCACCGGCAGACGCGTAGATGTCGCACGTGCCTTGAGGCCTGTGTAGAGGAACGGCGCCGCCCGCCGGGGACTGTTGCGCCATCGTCAAAGTTGCATTGACCGCGAATGCTAGTACGAGTCTAACCACAAAATCGATTGTCGCTTTCATCATCCATCCTGATCTGCTGGTAATAACTAGATTGGGCTCGGAAGAGACGGAACGTCTCGGTCTTCGGCGCCAAGTATACGTAAATTTCCTGTCCGGATACGTATACCATCTGGCAGCGAACTCATCCCCACAGTTTTCTGGAAAAACCAATCTGCCCCAAAGCGGATTCTCTTTGCACCAGAACCTTCAATCTTTGTGCCCTTATTGATCCGGCCTTGGAATACAGTTAGGCGGCATACTGGATGATAGGGTCTTTGAAGAAGGCTTTGACCCTGTCTGGATTGTTTTCGATTGCTGTCCTATGTTCCATTGCTGCCTTGCGCAACTTGTCTTTTGTTCTGCATGGAACTCGAGTTGCGATGGCCTGTTTCAGGTCTCCATTGAGCCGTTCGTCGGGATTCAGATCAGGGGAGTAACCAGGGGTTACGCATGAAATACCTTGTGGCTGATTGAGGCTGGCAGATGGAGGGCTTTCGCGTTTTCCTTCTGAATGGGAGGGACGTGAGGATGTCGGCGAAGAAACTGGTGGAGCATTGTGCTGGGCTGGACGATCCGCGTTGTAACGGTAAGATCGAGTATCTTCTGATCGACATCCTGGTGATCGCGGCGTGTGCCGTGATTGCAGATGCCGAGAGCTGGGTCGATATGGAACTCTACGGCGAGCAGAAGGCGGAGTGGCTGGCGACATTTCTGGCGTTGCCGAATGGCATTCCGGCCCACGACACTTTCCGGCGTGTCTTCATGCTGATCGATCCGAAGGACTTCGAAAGCCGCTTCACCGCCTGGACCCAGGCCTTTGCCCAGAGCACGAGTCGAGAGGTCATCGCGATTGGCGGCAAGACCGTCCGCAGCTCCTTCGACCGTAGCCGCGATCAGGGACTACTGCATATTGTCAGTGCATGGGCCAGCGAACGGGGATGGGTGCTCGGGCAGCGCCAGGTCGATGCCAAATCGAAGGAAATCAGGGCAATCCCTGAGCTGCTGGATACGCTGGATCTGAAGAAGACCATCGTGACCCTGGACGCGATGGGCTGTCAAAGAGCGATCGCCAACAAGATCCCTGAGCGTGGCGCCGACTATCTTGTGACGCTCAAGGCCAACCAGGGCAAGATCTTTGCGGCTGTGCGGCAACACTGCGCCGAGTCATGTTTTACCGTAGGTGCCAGGCACCGGCCCGTGTGCGACAGCTTTGACGAGACACATGGCCGCGTGGTTCGACGCAGAGTGTTCGCCTGTCCTGAGGCCGCTCTGCTGGAGCCTCTGCGGAAGTGGCCCGGCTTGAAGACGGTCGTGGCCGTCGAGAGCATTCGCAGCATCAATGGCTCGCAGAAGACCGACCCCGACATTCGTTACTTCCTGTCCAGTTGCAGTGACTCACCCGAGGTCCTGTCCAAGGCCATTCGTCGGCACTGGGCGATTGAGAATAGCTTGCACTGGGTGCTCGACGTCACCTTCCGTGAGGATGATTGCAGGGTTCGCGACCGCACCGCGGTTCGCAATCTCGCACTGCTGCGAAAGATCGCCATCAACCTCGTCCGAAGACATCACAACTCAAAGACCAGCTTGGGAGGAAGACGCAAAAGAGCAGGCTGGAACAACGAATACATGCGTCAAGCACTCACCGGAATCTTTCATGCGTAAGCCCAGGGAGTTGCCCAGGGCTGTTTTCGCAGTGCGGGATAGGCCCTGGATTCACACCCCGAAGAGGATGAGATCCTGGACCGCTATAAACAGAAAACCCGCTCCGGAAGATTCACTGGGGCGGGTATGTCAACCACGATATGGATCCATGCGATCACATAGAAGTTGGTTGAACACGATCTTCCCGTTCTCCAGCGGAGATGCAGGAGGAACAACAATATGTTCTGGGAATGAATCGCATAGTCGCAAATTATTCCTGCATCGATAACTTGTCAATCCGTCAATTCATCGTTCGGTCCTGCGTCAGGGTGAACCGCGCGGAATGGGATTGAGACCAACACGCAGAGCTTGTGCAAAGAAGCCGAGTGCACTTGAACGAAGCTTAGGCTGCAACGCGACTTCGAATCACGCTCTCACTGAATCGCTCCATCTCTTCAAGCTGCGGGCTGAACTGCAGCAGTAACAGATTGACTCCGGCCTCTTCAAACCTGCCAATCTGTTCCTG
>JAMFSC010000016.1 GCA_026225095.1 bacterium | reverse complement strand
GGAGCAGATCCTTGATCCGCTCCCACGGATCGTCTCGTAATCCATAGCGCTTCGTGCTCATCCCTCTACGCTATCGACGCGTTCAATCCAACACGATCGCTAGTTTGGTGACAGGCCCTACGTAGTCAGCAAGAAGGTTCTGAAAAGCTTGTCGTTCGGCCGCTATCTACTCTCGCTGCTCGGTACAGCAAAGCTCAACGGGATCAATCCGGAACACTACCTGCGACACGTCCTCACGCACATCGCTGACCACCCCATCCACCGCGTCGCAGAGCTCCTGCCCTGAAACACCCCGCTCACTCTGCCCAAACAGATAACGACTGATGCCTAATACTAATAAGTGCCCACCTAAAATAAGTGGACACTGAGCCAAGCCACACACAGATCACCGTCCCGCACCAGGTGGGATGTTCACACGCTTACAGTTCACGTAAGTGGGCATCAAGAGCACCTGTCTCTCGGGACTCGAATTCCCAAAGCAATAGCTTGACAGCGGTCGAAGGCGTGCGTATATTCCTCTGCTGCCGGTACAAAGGTCAGTCCAATGTACCTCTAGCGTTGGTGAGCTTCTGGACCCTCAGCGACCCGGGAGCCTGAAAGGGATTCACCATGGCCTCTCGTCTCCTGCGCACCACAATGCTCCTGCTTTGTTTGGCCGGGGTCAGAAGCTCCTTCGCACAAACGTCCTCCGGAACCATCACCGGGACAGTCGAAGATGCCACCGGCGGCCTCATCCCCAACGCCGGAGTCAAAATCACCCAGACCGCCACCGGCTTCACCCGCGAGACGCACACCAATGACTCCGGTATCTTCAACGCCCCCGTCATCCCACCGGGAGACTACGTCGTCACAGTCACGTCCCAGGGGTTTGCCACCAAGCAACTCACCGGAATCGCCCTGCTCGTCGACCAGACACTCAACTTACGTGTGGAGATGAAGGTAGGAACCGTCGGGGCGTCCGTCGAGGTCGTCAGCACCGAACCGCTGGTCGACTCCGCGACGTCCTCTCTCGGTCAGGTCATCGAGAATAAGCAGATCCTGAATATGCCCTTGAACGGCCGCAATCCCTTTGCACTTGGGCTGCTCGCCGGTAATACGACCCCGGTCTTCGGCGTCCAGTCCAATCTTCCCTTCATCGCTGGCGGAGGCCGATTCACGGCGGTCGATGTGGCGCTCGACGGCGTCGACAATAACACCATCACCAATGCGGGCAACATCGGCCGCACCGGCATCGCCATCATCCCTTCAGTCGATGCGGTGCAGGAGTTCAAGGTGAAGACCAACAACTTTGCCGCTGAGTTTGGGCACGCCGCCGGTTCAGTCGTCAACACCACCCTGCGAAGTGGCACCAACCAATTTCACGGCGCGCTCTTCGAGTTCCTGCGCAATAACGCGCTCGACGCGAATAACTACTTCACCAATCTCGCGGGCCTGCCTCGCCCACCCTTCCATCAGAATCAGTTCGGCGGCACTGTCGGAGGCCCGATCCGCCACGGCAAGATCTTCTTCTTCGCCGATTATCAGGGGACCCGCCAGAGCAGCGTCTCCGGAAGCGCCATCGAGAACGTTCCCCCGCCGGCCTTCCGCACCGGCGACTTTTCCTCCAGTTCGACCATCATCTACGATCCCGCGACCCGTCGCGTCGGCCCCACCGGTACGGTCATTGCAGACCCTTTCCCAGGCAACAAGATTCCGGCCGGCCGCATCAATGCAACCTCCGCCGCGATCGCCGGCCTGGTTCCTCAACCCAACTTCGGTGCCTCCGGAATCGTAGCCCGCAACTTCTTCTATCAGGCCCCACAGTTCTCCAATACCAATCAGGGCGACGTGCGCATCGATGCAACCCTCTCATCAAAGAACAGTCTCTTCACCAGTTTCTCCATCAGCGACAACTCTCAACCGGCCGTAGGCGTCTTCTCAGGCTTCATTGGTGGCGGAGCCTCCTCGGTCAACAACTCGGCCCAGGCCGCCGTGACCGACGTCCACCTCTTCACCAGCTCTCTCATCAACGAGTTCCGCTTCGGATTGATCCGGCACAACGGAAGCCTCGCCGGCACTGGCCAGTCCGGCGCAGCCTTTGCCGCCCAGAGTAGCCTCGCGCTCTTCCCTGGCCCGGTCAAAGGCTTCTCTCAGATCCTCTTCAACTACTCCGGCGTCCAGGCCGGATCGCAGGAGTTCACCAGCTGGGGTGGTGGCGACACCAATCAAAACATCGAAACCCGGGGCCAGATCGGCGATAACATCAGCTGGAACCGCGGAAAACACTCCATGAAGTTCGGCGTCGACCTGCGTAACTCACGCCTCAATACATTGCGCGGCTCTCCCTTCTTTGGGCAGGATTACTTTGGCGCCATCTTCAGCTCCAGCTCCAACGCTCCCGGGTCAGGCCTCCCCTTCGCCGACTTCCTTCTCGGGTATCCCTCCAGCATCCTTGGCGCGCCCATGCTGCAATGGGGCCGTCAGCGCGACTCCTACCTTGGCGGCTTCGCCCAGGACGACTGGAAGATCAACGACAAGCTCACTCTCAACTACGGCGTGCGCTACGAGCTCTACACCGAACCCATCGACGCCAGGAACCTCGGCAGCCTCTTCGACATCACCACTGCACAGTTCGTCATTCCCGGCAGCAGTGGTTACAGCCGTGCCATGGTGCAAGGCGATCACAATAACTGGGGACCTCGCCTCGGCGCCGCTTACCAGGTCACACCCAAGCTCGTCGCCCGCGGAGGATATGGCATCTTCTATGGCTTGAAGGACCAGAATCAGCAGATCACACAGTTCTCCGGCAACGCCCCCAACATCCCCACCATCTCGCTGCCGAACGTCTCCGCCGCCGCGACCGTCGCGCCGCCCTTCACCATCAATACACCGATCGTGGCGCTTCCTGCGGGAACCTCGCTCAGCACCTTCACCGCGGCGCATCCCATCGCCTCGTCCTTCCGCACCCAAAGCTTCAGCAACGCCCGCAATCCCATGCTGATGCAGTACAACCTGGACCTCCAATACCAGACATCGCGCACCATCGTCCTCGAAGCCTCCTACAGTGGAGCCAAAGGGACGGATCTTGCGACCCTCTTTCAGGATGAAAACCAGATCCCCTTCTCGCAGGCGCTGGCCGGGCTCAACACGCAGGCTAACCGCCCTTTCCCAAATATCAACGGCCAGGTCCTCACCGTCTTCTCTACCGCCACCTCAAACTACAACGCGGTGAATGTGAAGTTTGAGAAGCGCCCCTCCCATGGACTTGGCGTCCTGGCCAACTACACCTGGCAGAAGAACCTCGAAACGGGTGGCAGCGGGCCCAACGCCTTCACGCAAAATGGCGGCACCTCCATCGCCATCAGCACGTATGAGCCCAGACGCGAAAACGGGGTCGCCCCGATCAACATCGCCCACAACGCTACCGCCAGCGTCAGCTACGAGCTTCCCTTCGGCCAGGGCAAGCGCTTCCTCTCGAAGCCGGGCCTTGTCTCCGGAGTCGTAGGCGGCTGGATCGTCAACGGCATTGGCACCCTGCGCACCGGCTTCCCCACGGACATCCGCACCAACCTCCTCCCACCCGTCTTCAACACCTATAACGTCGCCAGCTGCGTCCCAGGCGTGGCGCGTAAGCTGCCCAACCCCGGAGTCAACGGCTACTTCAACCCCGCCGCATTCACCGTGCCTGTCACTGTCACGGGAGCCACCGGCGGTCCGGTCCAGACCTTCGGCAACTGCGGCCACTTCATCACCACAGGCCCAGGCTCGAAGAATCTCGACTCGTCCATCTTCAAGGACTTCCACTACTCCGAACGCATCTTCCTCGAGTTTCGCACCGAGTTCTTCAACACCACAAACACCCCCACCTTCTTCCTTCCCGCCGCCAACGATCCCACGCTCACCTGCCAGGGCACGCCCGGTTCCGCGTGCAACGCAGCCAACCCGAGCTTCGGCAAACTGTCCAGCGGCACCGCGACTGGGAGACAGATCCAGTTCTCGGTCAAAATCTACTATTAGGCTCTTCTCAGCCTTCAGCCTCTTCTCGCCCAGGAAGGTATTCATGTTCGACAAGAATGAACTGACCCGCCGTGAGTTTCTCTACACCTCCGCGCTGGCCGGAACCTCCGCCGCCCTAGCCCATGCCGCTCCCATCGCGATGGTGGAAGCCGCCGAAGCCCAGGTACCCGCCACCGCCTCCGAGCCCAGCATGGGTTCTGTCTTCCCTGCCGGAGCCGTCTACTTCCGCAAGTCCAACCCCCCCAGCGCCGACTGGGCCAAGGATCACACGACTGCCGCGCAGGTCGGCATGAATACCTTCCGCCACTGGTTCATGTGGTCGGCCATCGAGGTCACTCCCGGCAACTATGACTGGGACGACTACGACCAGATGATGGATCTCGCCGCGCAGAATGGCATCAAGGTCATCATCGCCGAACTTGTGACCGCAGCCCCCGAGTGGGCCTTCCGCAAGCATCCCACCGCTCGCTATCACGGCAACGATGACAGCTTCATCTACAGCACCATCTCCGGCAGCAGCGACACCGGCGGCTTCCCTGGCCTGTGTCTCGATAACCCCGAGATCAAGGCGCTCGCCGAACAGTTCCTGACCAGGCTCATCGAACGCTACCGCACCCACCCGGCCTTGCTTGGGTACGACCTCTGGAACGAGACCACCTACGAAGGCGGAAACCCCCAGAAGATGTACTGCTTCTGCGAAGCCACCAAAGCCAGGCTGCGCGTCTGGTTGAAGAACCGCTACGGGACCCTGCCAGTCGTCCGCAAGACCTGGCAGCGCTACAGCCTCGAGACGTGGGAAGACATCGAACCTCCACGTAACTTCTCCGGCTACTCCGAAAGCCTTGACTGGCTTCAGTTCCGCGTCGACAACGCCTACGAACTCTTCGACTGGCGCATCAAGCTCTTCCGCAAACTCGATCCCAAACACCTCGTCACCTGCCACGGTGTCGCAGGCACACTTGAGAGCCACGCCTCCCAGACCCATAACGAGTGGATGGCCGCCTCGCGCGTCGATGTCTACGGCCTCACATGGGTCGCATCCCGTCACGGCACCGAGCCCTGGCGTCAATACCAGTCCCTCGACCTCGTCCGCGCCGGAGCCCGTGGCAAGCCCTTCTGGCACGCCGAGGCCCAGGGCGGTCCGCTCTGGATGCAGCCCCAGGTCATCGGTCGTCCCAAGGAAGATGGCCGCGTCACCGAGCCTGAAGACATCCGCGTCTGGAACATGATCTCCTGCGCCGGCGGCGCGCGCGGCATCCTCTACTGCAGGTGGCGTCCGCTGCTGGACGGTCCCCTCTTCGGGGCCTTCGGACCCTTTGGCATGGACGGCTCCATTACCCCACGTTCCGAGATGGCGGCCAAAACCCTCCGCTGGGCCAACGCTCATCCCGAGCTATGGCAATCCCATCCAGTCCGCGGAGCCGTCGGCCTCTTGTTCGCGCCCGAGTCCGAACAGTTCAACTACGTCCAGCAAGGCTCGACCGAATTCTACGCACGCTCCATGCAAGGCGCCTACCAGGCATTCTTCGACTCCAACATCCAGGTGGATTTCGTCGCCCTCGCCAACATCTCCGAGTACAAAGTCCTCTACGTCGCGTACCCGGTCATGCTCAAATCCGACACCGTCGATCGCCTGAAGGAGTTTGTAACCAACGGGGGAACACTGATCTCCGAAGGCCTGCCCGCCTACTTCGGAGATCATGGCCACGTTGGAGCCTCGCAACCCAACTACGGGTTGGACAGCATCTTCGGAGCCCAGGAGACCTACGTCGAGTTCAACCCCGACATCTCCGAGAACCTCACCTTCGAGATCAACGGCAGCAAGGTCCAGGGAAGATATTTTCGCCAGGAATACGCCCTCAAGGGCGGCAAGGCCGTCGGACACTACAGCAACGGGGCCATCGCAGCCGTCGAGCATCAGACCGGCAGCGGCCGTACCCTGCTGATGGGTTCATTCCCGGGTGCAGGCTACTATCTTCATCACGGTGCCGAAGCCAGGGCCCTCTTCGCCAGCTTCCTCAAGATGGCGGGAGTCTCCCCGCAGGTCGTGATCAGCAACAACGCCCTGCAAGCCCGCCTCCACTCCGGCCAGGGAGGAACCCATCTCTGGATCACCAACCCGACCACCGAGACCCACGCCATCAAGCTATCGCTCGCGCCCGAAGTTGGCAGCTTCACTACCGGGGAAGACCTCTGGTCGAAGCAGCCCATACGCTTCGAAGGCAAGCAACTCTCCATGACTGTGCCGGCGAAAGATGCAATCGTGATCGCTCTGCGATAAGCAAACCAAGGAAGATAGCCCATGAGCAATCGCCGAACATTCGTCAGGCAGGCCGCCACCGTAACCGCCGCGGCATTCCTCCCACCCGTCGCAAAGATCTGGGCAAGTCCCGAAGCCTTCGTCTCTCGGGGCGGGACGAACCCAAAGGGTTGGTACGATCGCCCCATGCGCTGGGCCCAGGTCGGCTTCGCGGAAGACGATCCCGGCAACTACGATCCGCAGTTCTGGCTTGATTACTTCAAGCGCCTGCACATCGACGCCGTCACCCTCAACGCCGGAGGAGCCGTAGCCTTCTATCCCACCAAAGTGCCCCTGCACTACCGCAGCAAATGGCTCGGAGACATGGACACCTTCGGCTCCCTGCAGAAGGGCTGCCGCGCCCTCGGCATGAACGTCGTCGCCCGCACCGACGCGCATGCCTGCCACCAGGATGTCTATGACGCGCACCCCGATTGGATCGCTGTCGATGAGCACGGCAAGAAGCGCAAACATCCCTCCGACCCCGACTTCTGGATCACCTGCGCTCTCGGCCCATACAACTTCGACTTCATGACCTCGGTCCACGAAGAGATCATGAAGATGTACATGCCGGACGGCATCTTCACCAACCGCTGGGCCGGCTCCGGCATGTGCTTCTGCGAGCATTGCGAGACCAACTTCCACGCCTTCAGCGGCTTGGCCCTGCCCCACACGCTCGACCCCCAGGACCCCGCGCGCAAGCAATACCTTGTGTGGCATCAACACCGCCTCTTCGAGCTCTGGCGCCTTTGGAACAGCCGCATCCAGGCCATCAATCCGCAAGCCAGCTACATCGCCAACGCGGGCGGAGGAGCTCTTAGCGATCTCGATATGAAAACCGTTGGAGAGCTCGCCCCCACTCTCTTCGCCGACCGCCAGGGCCGCTCGGGCGTCATGGCCCCTTGGGCCAATGGCAAGAATGGTAAGGAGTATCGCGCCACCATGGGCAACAAGGCCATCGTCGGCATCTTCAGCATGGGCCTCGAAGACAGGAACCGCTGGAAGGATTCCGTCACCAGCGATGACGAGATCCGGCTCTGGGTCATGGATGGCGTTGCCCAGGGTCTTCGCCCGTGGTTCACCAAGTTCGACGCCAAGGTCATCGATCCCCGCTGGCTTCCCGTCGTTGAAGAGGTCTACAACTGGCACGCGGCCAACGAAGCCTACCTCCGCAATACTCGTCCCATGGCTCGCGTCGGCCTCGTCTACTCCCAGCAGACCGCAACCTTCTACGCAGGAGAGAACGCTCGCGCCAAGGTCGAAGATCCCAGCCTCGGCTTCTATGAAGCGCTCATTGAAGCCCGCATCCCCTTCGAGATGGTCCACGACCATCTGCTGGATGCCGAGCACATCGCCCAGTTCAAGACCCTGATCCTCCCCAACATCGCCGCGCTCTCCACCGCGCAATGCAGGCAGCTCCAGGCGTTCGTCGAAGGCGGAGGAAGCATCGTCGCAACCTTTGAAACCTCGCTCTGCGACGAATGGGGCGTCCGCCGACAGGACTTCGGTCTCGCCTCCCTGTTCGGCGTCCACTACGCTGGCAAGACGGAAGGCCCGATGATGAACTCCTACCTCAGCCTCAACAAGGATGCGCAAGGCGGCTATCACCCACTCCTGAACGGCTTCGAAACGTCTGTCCGGATCATCAACGCCATCAACCAGGTCTCGGTCACGACGGAAGGCCCGTCCGAATATCCCTTACAGGTCGTTCCCACCTACCCCGACCTGCCCATGGAAGAGGTCTTCCCCCGCAAAGGCGCGCACGGCCAGGTCGGTGCGGTAGCCCGCAGCGTCGGTCGCGGACGGGTCGTCTACCTGCCCGGAGATGTAGACCGCACTTTCTGGGACACCCTCGACTACGATCAGTCGAAGCTGCTCCGCAACTCCGTCCTTTGGGCCACCAACGAGCCGCCCACGCTCACCGTCACCGGCAAGGGCATCCTCGACGTGGCCATCTGGAGCCAACAGAACTCCATGACCGCGCACCTTGTGAACCTTACCAATCCCATGATGATGAAGGGGCCCATCCGCGAACTCATCCCCATCGACCAGCAGACCGTCAGCATCGCCGTTCCCAGTGACCGCCGCATCCTGAGAGTTCACCTGCTCGTCGCCAGACAGGACGTGCCGTATACCAACCAGGGTGACGTCATCCATCTCGAGGTTCCGACTATCCTGTTGCATGAGGTAGTCGCAATCGATTTCGCCTAGCTCCTGGGAGACCTTTCGATGAATGTGCGTCTTGCGTATGGCGGGAAAGGGTTAGACATCACTCTTCCCGACGGACCACGCTATGAAGTCCTTCACGTCCACGCCGCCCCACCCCTGCCCGATCCAGCGCAGGCGCTCGATCTGGCCCTCGACGCCCCGATCGCTGGTCCGCCGCTACTGCAGCTAGCCAGCGGTAAGAAGACCGCCGCCATCTCCGTCTGCGACATCACGCGCCCTGCGCCTAACTCCGTCACTCTCCCACCGCTGCTGGCCCGCCTTCACCAGGCTGGCCTCCGGCCTGAAGACATCACGATCTTCATCGCCACCGGCCTCCATCGCGCAGCGACGCCCCAGGAGATCACCGCCATCCTCGGCCTCGACATCGCCGCGAAGTATTCCGTCGTCAACCACGACGCCCGTTGCAAAGAAGCCCACGTCTTCCTCGGCGACACGAAGCAGGGCACCCCGGTTTACATCGAACGCCGCTTCGTTGAGGCCGACCTCCACATCTCCCTCGGCTTCATCGAGCAGCACCTCATGCTCGGCTTCTCCGGTGGCCGCAAGCTCATCGCCCCCGGGCTGGCCGGTCAGCAGACAATCAAGGTCATCCACTCCCCCCGCTTCATGCGCGAACCAAAGGCCACCGAAGGCTTCACCTCGGACAATCCCCTCCACGCCGAACTCCTCGAGATCGCCGCCATGGTTCGCCACGATTTCATTCTCGATGTCACCCTCACCCGACACCGCGAAATCTCCGGCATCTTCGCCGGCGAACCCGTCGCAGCCCACGCCGCGGGCGTCGCCTCAATCAAGGACGCCTCCCTCGAACTCCTGCCCCAGGCCGTCGACGCTGTCATCACCAGCGGCGCCGGACACCCGCTCGATCTGACCTTCTACCAGGTGATCAAGGGCGTCACCGCGGCCCAGCACATCGTCAGGCACGGCGGCAAGATCCTTGTCCTCGGCGAGTGCCCGGAAGGCGTAGGCTCCCCCGAGTTCTCCGCAATGCTCGCATCCTTCGAGGGCTGCCAACAGTACCTCGACACGATCCGCGACATCCCCGTCACCGTCGACCAGTGGCAGCTTGAAAAGCTGGCTCTCGTGGGCCTCAAACACCCCATCCTCTTCTACACACCGGGCGTCTCCCCATCCCGGATGGGAGCCCTTGGCCCCTGTTCCTTCGCCGATCCAGACACCGCCATTGCAGCCCTCCTCAACGGTCTGCCCCCCAACCCCATCGTTGCTGTCATCCCCGACGGCCCCTACGTCTACGCCCGCGTAAGACCCAGTTAGTTCCGGAGCTCTGGTCAAGATGAACTTACCCCCAATCTGGAGCCAGGCCTATACCCTCGGCGGACTTGGCCCCGCAGCCTCGGCCCTCGTCGCGGCCCTTCCCATCTTCACCCTCCTGCTCTTCCTTGCCGTCCTGCGCAAGCCCGCCTGGCTCGCCGGAATTGTAGGCCTCGTCGTTACAATCGTCCTCGCCGTGGCTGGCTACGGCATGCCCGCCCCCACGGCCATCAGCGCGGCCATCTACGGAGCCGCCTTTGGCCTCTTTCCCATCTCCTGGATCATCTTCTGGGCCATCGCCCTCTTCAAAGTCACCGTGGATACGGGCCGCTTCGACATCATCCGCGATTCCATCGGGCGCCTCACCCACGATCCCCGCCTCCAGGCGCTCCTCATCGCCTTCGCCTTCGGAGCCTTCCTCGAAGGCGGCGCCGGCTTCGGAACCCCCGTGGCCATCGCCGCCACCATGCTCACCGGCCTGGGCTTCTCCGCCTTCAGCGCCTCGGCTCTATGCCTGCTCGCCAACACCGCCCCCGTAGCCTTCGGGTCAATCGGCATCCCCGTCATTACCCTCGCCGGAACCACCGGCCTGCCCCTCGACAAGCTCAGCGCCGCCGTCGGACGCTTCTGTTCTCCCGTCGCCCTCATCATTCCCCTCTACCTCCTCGTCGCCACCGGAGGCCTCGCTGCCCTCGAAGGCGTCTGGATCCCGGCCCTCCTGGCCGGCTTCTCCTTCGCCAGCGTCCAGCTCCTCTTTGCCACCTTTGTCGGTCCTCAGCTCACCGACATCATGGCCGCGATCGCCGCAATCCTCGCCCTGGTCGTCTACCTCCGCCTGACCCCGCAACATCCCCTCGACCCGGCCAGACCCCACCCCAGCGAGCGCATGCTCCGCGCCGGCATGAGTCCCTCCGACCCCATCCAGCCCCGCTCCACGCGCGCGCTCCTCACCGACACTCCCACGCAGATCCTCAACGCCTGGCTTCCCTACGCTCTGCTCGTCGCCTGCGTCCTCCTCTGGGGAGTAGCCCCCATCCAGCGCCTCCTCAACCGTGGCACCGTAGCCTTCGCCTGGCCGCTCCTGCACGACCGCGTTCTCCGCACCCCGCCCATCACCTCCCTCCCATCCCCCTACCATGCCATCTTTACCTTCAATTTCTTCTCCGCTGCCGGCACTGCCTGCATGGCCGCCACCTTCCTTACCGTGCTCTGCGTCCGCATGAGCCCCGCCCAGTTCGCAAAAATCATCCTCGCCACCGTTCGCCAACTCGCCCTCCCCATCCTTACCGTCGCTGTCGTCCTCGCCATCGGCTTTCTGATGAACTACTGCGGAGCCACCGCCACCCTCGGCCTGGCCTTTGCCTCCACCGGCATCTTCTTCCCTTTCTTCAGTTCCCTGCTCGGCTTCCTTGGAGTCTTCCTCACCGGCTCCGACACCTCCTCCAACGCGCTCTTCGGAAACCTCCAGGTCGTCACCGCCGGACGCCTCGGACTCAGTCCCATCCTCATGGCCGCCGCCAACTCCGCCGGAGGTGTCATGGGCAAGATGATCAGTCTCCAGTCGATCGCCGTCGCCGCAGCCGCCACCGGCCTCTCCGTCAAGGAGCAGTCGCAACTCTTTCGTTTCACCCTCAAACACAGCATCCTGCTGACCTGCTTCATCGGTTGTCTCGCCCTTCTCTACACCTACGTACTGCATCTCAACTAGACCTTTGGCATCAGAACCCCCTCGGAGGAGAGCGACATGGCAAGACTTGGCTTTTTAGGCTTAGGAATCATGGGTGGTCCCATGGCGAAGCGTCTCATCGAAGCCGGCCACCAGGTTTCCCTCTGGTCCCACAGCGCAGGCAAGGCGGAAGTCCTCGCCGCTCTCGGAGCCACCGCCTGCGCCACCCCCTCCGAAGTAGCGCAACGCAGCGAATGCGTCTTCCTCTGCGTAGGCAACACCGCGATGTCGCGCGAGGTCATCTTCGGCTCTCGGGGTCTCGCCGCCGGCAAGGCGGCAAGCCTCGTCATCGTCGACTGCAGCACCATCTCTCCCAAAGAGAGCCGCACCATGGCCGCCGAACTCGCCGCTCGCGACATCGACTTCCTCGACGCACCCTGCACCGGTTCCAAGGCCGGAGCCGAAGGCGGAACCCTCACCTTCATGGTCGGCGGCAAAAAAGATGTCTTCGATCGCACCCGCCCCTGGTTCGAGCCCATGGGAAAGCAGTTCTACTTCTGCGGATCGGCGGGCATGGGCCTCAACGCCAAGCTTTCTCAGAACATGATCCTCGGCAACCTCCTCCAGGCCTTCAACGAGAGCCTCGTACTCAGCACCAAAGCTGGTGTCGCGCCCGAACTCATGCTCGACATCCTCGAAAACAGCGCCGCCAAATCCGGCCTCGTCTCTGCCAAGGCACCCCTTGTCCTGGTCCGCGACTTTGCCCCTCGCTTCTCCGTCAAGTGGCTCGAAAAAGATATGGAGCTCATGCTGGAGTCCGCCGCCGAGCTCAACGTCCCCTTGCCCCTCACATCCCTCTCCCGCCAGCTCTTCCGCGCTTCAATTGCGAAGGGCCACGGAGAAGACGACATCGGAGGCTCCATCCGGGTGCTCGAGGAGATCGCAGGCTGTCAGGTCCTCGCCAGCAAACCCTGATAAGAAACAAAAATGCAAGCTGAACAAAACAAAGGAAAATCGCAAATCTCCAGTTTCATCCCCCGTGGGTCGGCAACGCCGGTGGGAGACTAGAGCAAAGTCAGCCTTGCTGTAGTGGTCTT
>JAMFSC010000131.1 GCA_026225095.1 bacterium | reverse complement strand
GTCGCCGCGAAGATCAGGCCTTTGCGGGTGACGCGCTCGCCCGGGCCGGTGACTCCCGCGATCGCGCTGCTTCCCGCCTTGGCAACCGAGCCGAGCGCTTTTTCGACGATGTTCGAGAGGCCACCCTTCTTGTTTCCCGGGGAGGGATTGGCGCTGCGGTCGACTCCCCCGTTGCTGAGATATCTGTCGTACCAGTCCATCTCGCGGATGAGATCGCACGCCACCTCCGGCGTGGCTGCCTTGGCGGTCAGCAGGTGGATGGCATCGCGAACCTCTGTGACCTCCGAGAACATGACCGTCGCTCCGGCCCGCACCAGAAGGTCCGCGGCGTAGCCAACGGCGGGGTTCGCCGTGACTCCCGAGAACGCATCGCTGCCGCCGCACTGCAACCCGACGATGAGATCGGATGCGGGGCAGGTGACGCGGCGGCGCTTGTCGAGCTCTGCAAGGCGGTGCTCGGCGATCTCAAGAATCGCGTCCACCATGTCCCCGAAGCTCCGATGCTCTTCGTCCTGCAGCCGGACCACATAGGGCTCCTGCTGGAGGATCGGCAGGGTCGACGAAGGAAGCATCTGCGCCGGCTGCAGCTTCTCGCAGCCCAGGCTGACAACCATCGGCGAGCCGCCAAGGTTCGGGTTCAGCGCCAGGTTGCGGAGGGTCCGCACGGGGATCTCCGCTCCGGGAGCGTTGATGGCCACGCCGCAGCCGTAGCTGTGCGTGATCGAGATGACGTCGTCCACATTCGGATACTTTGGCAGAAGCTCGGCTTTGATCCTGCGAACGGCATAGTCTACCGTTGCCGCGACACACTGAACCGTGGTCGAGATGCCGAGGATATTCCTCGTCCCGACCGTGCCATCGGCGTTGCGGAAGCCCATGAAGGTAAAGCCGTCGAGCGGTGGCAACGCATCCGGAACCTCGGTGGCGAGCGGAAGCTGATCGAGCGCGGGCATCGTGGGCAGGGTCACCACGCCTTCATGGACCCAGTGTCCCTTTGGGATGGCGCATGTAGCATGGCCGATCACTGAGCCGTAACGGATGATCGCGTCGCCCTCCGCAAGATTGGCCAGCGCGACCTTATGCGCCTCGGGGATGGCCTCCGCAAGGATCAGGCCGTCGGGAAAGGGTGTTCCAGCGGGCAGACCGCCTTCGTTGACGATGATGGCGACGTTGTCCCGGGGATGAACGCGGATGGAGAGTGGACGCACGGATTCGGCGATTGGCATATCGGTACCCGGAATGAGGATAGCAACAACCAGTCCTGCCGGACGGGCCCACTGCGCGTGGGGCGGTCACTTCGTGACTTGTATACCTTGTCGTGGCGGGACCAGGTGCGTCGGGCCTTCCGTTGGTCGGCGCGGAATCTTGTTTGCGACCATCGGGAGCACCACGCGACGCTCTATACAAATCACGAAGTGATCGCCGCCCGCGCAGGGCGCATTGATGCAGTAAGAGCTTGTGCGATCTGCTTGCCGTGAAACCTGCCATTCTCGATGAAGATCTCATTCGTCCGCTCGCCCGCCACGATCACACCCGCAAGATAGATCCCCGGAACATTGCTCTCAAGCGTTCCAGGATCACAGACCGGGCAGCGGTCGTTCTCCGCATCCAGCCGCACACCGAGATTCTCGATGAACGAGAAGTCAGGATGGTATCCCGTCAGCGCGAAGACGAAGTCGTTCGCAATCGTCTTCTCGCCCTCCGGCGTGTGCAGCGTGACGGTATCTTCGGTGATGGAAGCGACGGTGCTGCCGAAGCAGGCGGTGATCTCGCCGTTCTTGATGCGGTTCAGAATATCGGGCAGGATCCAGTACTTCACATGCCGGTGCATCTCCGCACCACGGTGGATCAGGGTCACCTTCGCTCCATGCCGCCACAGGTCGAGCGCCGCGATCGCCGCCGAATTCTTGCCGCCGATGACCAGCACGTCGAGCCCATAGAACGGATGCGGCTCATGGTAGTAGTGCTTCACCTTGCTCAGCTCTTCGCCGGGAATGTCGAGGTAGTTGGGCAGATCGTAGTAGCCGGTCGCGATCACCAGCTTGCGCGCGCGGTGCTCGATGGGGCGACCGAAGCGATCGGTCGTATGCACATGGAAGTCACCATCGGACCCGCTGACCGAGCCCACGGTCTCATACTGCCGGACGTCGAGCGCATAGTGCTCGGCGACCTTGCGGTAGTACTCGAGCGCCTCGCTGCGGCTGGGCTTCTGATTGGGGCTGGAGAACGGCATGTCGCCGATCTCCAGAAGCTCCGGCGTGGTGAAGAACGTCATGTGCGCCGGGTAGTGAAAGAGCGAGTTGCACAGGCAGCCCTTGTCGATCAGAACGGCCTTGAATCCGGCCCGTTGCGCCTCGATGGCGCAGGCCATGCCGGTTGGTCCGGCTCCCACCACAAGCACATCCAACACTTCGTTCACGACCGCTGCATCGGCAAAATCGCTCATCCTTCGATGTTACCTTGCCCTCGGCTCGATCGTCAGGCGTCCATCGCGACCAGCTTGTGCGAGATGGCGAACAGCGCAAGCTCGAGCCTGGTCGATACGCCCGTCTTGTCAAAGACGTTCGAGAGATGCCGCTTCACCGTCTCCTCCGAGATGGCGAACTGGCGTGCGATGTCCTTGTTGCTGCAGCCCTCAACGATGCAGGTCACGACCTCCAGCTCGCGCGGCGTCAGGCCATAGGTCTTCTTCTCCGGAATCGCCGCCGCCTTCTGCATCAGTTCATGGAGTGCTTTGAGCAGGTTGACGACCCGCTCGCCGCCGATCCAATAGTCGCCGCTGATCACCGCCCTCAGCGCCTGCGAAAGATCCCCCGCCACGGCGTCTTTCAGCACGATGCCGCGTGCGCCGATCTGGAGCGCCTCGATGATCTGCTGGGTCGAGATGGTGCTCGTGAGAAGCACAATCTTGACCCGGGGAGAGCGGTTCATGATCGCCCGCATCGCCTCCAGGCCCGGCAGACGGGGCATGTGCAGATCGAGCAGAAGGATATCGGGTTCCAGCTCCAGCACCTCGGTGATGGCAACGTCGCCATCCTCCGCCTCACCCACAACCTCGAAGCCGGGGTCGTTCATCAGCATGTTCTTCACGCCGAAGCGCACCACCGGATGATCGTCTGCGACCACAATCCGGATCGATCCCACCGCGAGCGGTACAACGGGCCTCTTCATATCAAGCTTCATGTCATGCGTCTCCAGGCGCTGCAACCTACTCCACCAAAGCCATCAAGGACTCATCGTTCGGGCGCGCCTTTAAAAGGCTCTCCAACCGCTGGATCGCCACCAGGCATTGGAGCAGCAGAGCATCTTCTCTGTTCGCGCTGCCGGTTTGGATGCCATCCTTCTCCATCACCGCGGCAATATCTTGTAACTCAATTGCGCCCACCATCGCGCACCCGCCCTTGATTGCGTGCGCCTCCTCGCGAAACAGAAGATCCTCGCGGACGCTGAGGTGCTGACGCATCCGTTCGATACGCCGGCGTACGTCGCGGATACACAACAGATACAGCGCCGCGAGCTGCGACGGCGACATGGATCTGCACAGCGAGGAGTAGATCACTTCATCGAGCGCGGGGCGTTCGTCGAGGGTGAAACGCCCGCCAGGATCAAGGGGTGGCGCTTCCATCTGCGAGGGCTCGCGGGCTGCTGACGCGTCCAACGCACGATCCAGATCTTCGTGGGTGAACGGCTTCAGCAGAAAGCCGTCGTAGCGCTCGACCGTCGCGCGCGATACCTCGCTGCCGCTCATCGCAAGCAGGCGTGTGGTGGGGCCGCAGATCGCGCGCAACCGATCCGCCAGGTCGTTTCCCCGAATGCCGGGCATCTGCAGATCGGTCAGGATCACATCCGGGTAGGGATGCGCGAGGCACCTCAGCGCGTCGTTGCCCGTCGGTGCACTGTCGATGCGATACCCAGTCGATTCAAGCAGGACCCCAAGCACCTCAAGGCTCAGTTCGTCATCTTCCACGATCAGAATATGCTTCGCGGTCTCTTGCTCGCTCATCGTCCTCCAGGCCCTCTTCAAGACTAACAGCAGCCACCGCCCACTCTAACCCACCTGACGCGCGCAAAGGCGATAGAGTAAGGGCCATGAGCATGGATGACGAGAGGGCGGCGGTGCCCGACTCCCCCCACAATTCGAGTCCGGCGGGAGCACACGATCCTGCCGCCCTGGCGATGAGGCTGGACGAGCTGACCACCCGCATGGCGCGCCTGGAGACGCTTCTCTCCGCCTGGCGGACGGACACCGTGCCGCCGCCTCCGCTGGCCGTTCCGATGGTCGTCCCGCCGACTCAGCATTCCGCCGATCGTGAACCATTGGGCGATCCGCCATCCACAATGTTCTCCGAGACCCTCCCGCCCCGGCAGGCGTCGCTCGAAGATCGCCTCGGGTCGCAGGTCTTCAACCGCGTCGGAATCGTCGCCGTCCTCATCGGCACCACGTGGTTTCTGAAGTGGGCGATGGACAATCACTGGATCGGGGAGCTTGGCCGGGTGGTCATCGGCCTGGTCGCCGGGGCCGCCATCGTGGTCTTCTCGGAGCGCTTCCGACGCCAGGGCTATAGCGCCTTCTCCTGGTCGCTCAAGGCCGTCGGCGCGGGCATCCTTTACCTCTCGCTATGGGCCTCGTTCCAGGTCTACCACCTGCTGCCGGCGGGTGTGGCCTTCGCCGCGATGGTCGCCGTCACCCTTTGGAACGCGTACCTCGCCTGGTCGCAGGATGCGGAGATCCTGGCCGTCTACGCGCTGGTCGGAGGCTTCAGTACTCCGCTCCTGCTCACCACCGGGCAGGACCATGCCATCTTCCTCTTCAGCTACCTGCTCACGCTCGATCTCGCCATCATCCTGCTGGTGCGCCTGAAGGGCTGGTCGCGGATGCTGCTCGGCGCGCTGCCCGCGACCGCTGCCTACTACCTCGCGTCGTACGCCTTCGGCCACCTGTACCACCAACCCGCGGTCGCCGCCACATTTATCCTGCTTTTTCTGGCCGCGTTCGCGATCCCGTCGCTTGCGATCCAATGGGGAGACCACGAGCCGGGCGATGCCAGTCCGTCCGTGCTGGTCGACGTCCTCCTCCCCATTGCGTCGGCCGCCTTTACCGGCCTCGCGCTCTACATCCTCCTGCAGGACCAGAAGCAACACGCGTGGGAGCCGTGGGTCGCAGTCGCCCTGGGCGCGCTGTACCTCGGCCTCACCCGGCTGCAACGGACCCGCGTCGCCACAGCCATTCACCTGATGCTGGGCATCGTCTACCTCACCCTGGCCATTCCGCTCAAGGCCAGTGGACGCTGGCTCGCGCTGGGTTGGCTGGCGGAGGCGGTCGCCCTGCTCTGGATCTCTTCGCACCTGGAATCCAGCGAATCGACAGGCGACGAGGCGGTAGAGGACACCCGGGCCAGCATCCACCGCACGCTGCGTCTGCTCGCCTCCGCCGCACTTGCTCTCGGCTTCTTCGACCTCATCTTCCTGCCGTTCTGGCACCCGCAGCCGCATGAGGCCTTCCTGAACGCACGCTTCGCCTCCGCTCTCGCCGGCCTCCTCGCGCTTGCCCTCGCCGTCCGAATCGCCACGCTCCAGCGTCCGGATGAGATGTCCGCAACGCCCACCTGGCCCGCCATCGCGCTCGCGGGGACCATCGCCTTCAACCTCGTCGCGCTCTCCGCCGTCATCGTGGAGATCCAGACCTTCTGGTTCGGGGCGTCCGGGCCACAGGGCCCCGATGCTGCTCTCCGTGAAGCGCTCTCCATCTCCGCCTACCTCATGGCCTACGGAGCGCTCCTGCTGGCCGCTGGCTTCTGGAGACGCAGCGCCCCCATCCGCTGGCAGGCTCTGCTGCTCCTGCTCGTCTCCATCCTCAAGACCTTCCTCTACGACATGCGGACGCTCAGCCAGGGCTATCGTGTCGCCAGCTTCCTCGCCCTCGGAGCCCTGCTGATGGCCGTCAGCTTCGCCTATCAGAAGGACTGGCTCGGCCTCAAAGAACCGGTCGACCTCCGCGAGGAGACCACTCCATGACCCCGGCTCTCCTGCTCTCCCTCCTGCTCTGGCAGTCCACGCAGGACCCAAGCGTCATAGCCGATCCGCAGCATCTCCGCTTCCAGCGCCCTGTAGTGATCTCAGGAAACGTGGCAGGTACGGGCCAGACCTGCCCCGTGCTCGACGGCCAGATCTTTCCTCATGCCGCGCCCTCCCTGCGCGACCTGAGACTCTTCAGCGGAGGCCGCGAGCTGCCCTACGTCGTCACCCTCAGCGAGGCGGCCCAGCCGCAGGGCGACACCGCACGCATCTTGAATCTTGGCCGAAGCTCCTCGGGCGCGGTGGAGTTTGACCTCGAGATGCCGCCACGCCCCTACACCGAGATCAGGCTCGCGCTCGCCGGCACCGACTTCATCGCGAACGCCACCATCTCCGGCACCGAAGATCTGCACTCCGGCCAGAAGACCACCCTTGGCACCTCCACGCTCTTCGACCTCAGCACCCAGCACCTTGGCCGCAGCACAAGCCTTTCCCTCCCCGAAAGCAGCTTCCACTACCTGCACGTCGTCCTGCGCTTCACCGGCGCGGGCGGCGGAGCCTTCACTTCCACTCCCGCGATGGTGCAGGGCGCACAGGTCCCTCCCAGCCGCGAGGCCCAGACCGTCTACACCCCCGTCGCGCGAACCACAAGCATCGTCCAGCGCGGACGCGAGACGCTCGCCACCTTCCATGCCCAGGCGCACCTTCCCATCGAGCAGGTCTCCTTCGTGCTCGCCTCGGGCTTCACCGGCAACTTCAGCCGCACCGTCCGCGTGACCGCCCGGCCCGACGACGATCACACCATTGCCGAGAGCCTCGACGGAACCATCCTGCGAGTGCATCTGCGCGAGGTCCGCAAGCAGACCCTCAGCTTCCCCGCCAGCCTTGGAGCCAACCTGCAGGGCGACGCCACGGTCGAGGTGGCCATTGAAAACGGCGACGACCAGCCTCTGCCCGTCGCGGCGGTCGTTCTTGGAATGAGGGAGCGCAGAATCTGCTTCGAGGCCCCGGCCAACGCGCAGCCAACACTTCTTTTCTATGGAGATCCGGCGCTCTCCGCGCCCGCGTACGACTACGCCCGCATCTTCTCCGCCGCCGAGCATCCGCTCGCGGCCCAACTCGGCCCCGAGAGCCCGAACCCCGGCTTCAAACCGCGAGCCGATCAGAGACCCTTCACCGAGCGCCACCCCAATCTCCTCTGGATCGCCCTTCTGCTCGTCGTCGGACTCCTTGGAACCGTGGCCCTGCGCTCCTCCCGCCGCATCGCGAGGTGAACCCTCCCGTCAGCAGCGCGTCCCGTGGCAGAAGCTCCGTGCCGCCTCCAGGTACTGCACCCAGTCCTTCGCGATCCCGCGTTGCGCCTCGCCCAGC
>JAMFSC010000130.1 GCA_026225095.1 bacterium | reverse complement strand
CGACGGAGATGCACCTGTTCCAGCATGGTCCGCATGGAACGGGGCTGGCGGCGACGTTCCCGGATCTGAAGGGTTGGCCGGATCTGCTGGCGACATGGATGAGGGCAAGGGGGATGATGTAGTGGCAGGGATGACGATTGCGGAGTTCGAGGCGGTCGAGGCGACGGGGCTCAATGGCCCTTTGCTGGCGCTCTGGTGGGCGGGGAGGGGGGATTGGATGCGAGCGCACGAGGTGGCCCAGGAGATTGAAACTGCCGATGGGGCGTGGGTTCATGCGTACCTTCACCGGGTGGAGGGCGATCCGTTCAACGCCGCGTACTGGTATCGGCGGGCTGGGAGGCCCGTGGCGAAGGGTGGGCTGCGGGAGGAGTGGGCGTCGATCGTGGAGGATCTGTTGGGGCGTGAGAGAGCCCCAGGATGATGGGGGAGGGGCGATGACGGAGATGACGCCTAGAGGCGAGAGGTGGACGAGATGGCGCAGGCATTTGGAGCGGAACGGCGAGCGAACCGGCGGTACAGGTATGTTGCGCAGGCCAGCGTGGCGCGTAACCAGGGCGAGAGCGAGACCGGGAGGCTGGTGGATGTGAGCTCGGGCGGCTGCCTAGTGGAACTGACCGGCGATCATGGGATGGATGCGGCGGATGCGGTGGAGCTGACGCTCCGTTCGAACTTCCTTTCGCTGCGCGCGAACGGTGCGGTGCAGCGGAGCACGGAGGACGGAAGGCAGCTCGCGATCCGGTTTATCGAGATAAGCCAGCGCGGGCGGGCGGATCTGAGCGAGTTGATTGCATCGCTCGAACATATGCGGGTGGCGGAGCGGGACCGACGGTCGGGACCGGGCGGGCGTCCGCCGGGTTCGAGATGACTTGCGGATGGCACCTCGAACGGGTGTGTGGAGCGGGTGTCTGGAGCGGGATATGAATTTCCCGCTTTGTGAGAGCGTTTGGGTTGTGTAGAGTAAGCCCATCAAGACTGATACGGCATCGGGATCGGAAGGCCGTGGTCCAGCACGCTCGGCGCAGGGCATAAGAGCGCTCGGGAGAAGTGCATGGCTCCGTGGGAAGTTCCATCTCCTGCTTCAGAAAATGGGTGATTGTGTATGCGCTGTATCGTGAGCTGTTCGGCGAGTCGGGTGTTGCTGCTTCTTGTGGTTGCGATGGCGGGTATGGGTTCGCTGGGGCGGGAGATGGTGGCGCAGACGACCACCCCCTCGACGTCGGCCTCGGGCTCGAGCGCGGATCGGCTGGCTACGCTTGAGAAACAGATGGCCGATAACACGGCCGCGGTGGCGGCGGCGCAGACCTCTGGCGACAACGCCTGGATGCTGGTCTCGGCGGCGCTGGTGCTGATGATGAGCGGGCCTGGGCTGGCGCTTTTTTACGGCGGACTGGTACGGAAGAAAAATATCCTGGGCACCATGATGCAGACGTTCGCCATGATGGCGGTGATCACCGTGCTCTGGGCGCTGGTAAGTTATTCGCTGGCGTTTGGGGACGGCAATGCGTTCATCGGCGGGTTACATAATGTGTTTTTGCGCGGAGTCGGTCTGGCTCCGGATGTGAAATATGCGGCGACGATTCCGCTGCAGACGTTCATGGTCTACCAGTTGATGTTTGCGATCATCACGCCGGCGCTGATTACGGGCGCGTTTGCGGAGCGGATGAAGTTTTCGGCGATGCTGGTGTTCATGATTTTGTGGGCGCTGTTTGTGTATAGCCCGATGGCGCACATGGTCTGGGGCAAGGGTGGGCTGCTGAATGCGGCGTTGAGCGGGCGGTTTCCGTGCCTGGACTTCGCGGGTGGGACGGTGGTGCATGTGACCTCGGGCGTGTCCGCGCTGGTGACGGCGCTTTACCTGGGCAAGCGGATCGGATATCCCAAGGTGGCGATGCCGCCGCACTCGGTGGTGCTGAGCTTCATCGGCGCCTGCCTGCTGTGGGTGGGCTGGTTCGGGTTCAACGCGGGTTCGGCGCTGGCTGCGGGAACGCTGGCTACGTCGGCGTTTGTGGCGACGCACTTTGGCGCGGCAGCAGCGGCGATCGGCTGGAGCGCGGCGGAGTGGCTGCGGCAGGGCAAGGTATCGGCGCTGGGAGCGATCTCGGGTGCGGTGGCCGGGCTGGTCGGGATTACGCCGGCTGCTGGATTTGTGACGCCGATGTCGGCGCTTTGGATCGGGCTGATCGTTGGGGTGTTCTGCTACTTCATGGTGGTGAAGGTCAAGGCAATCTTCGGCTATGACGACTCGCTCGATGCGTTTGGGGTTCATGGCGCGGGTGGGACGATGGGAGCGATTCTGACCGGGGTCTTCGCCAACAGTGCGATCAACCCGATCTTCGGCGCGGGCAAGGCGACGGGTCTGCTGGAGGGCAATGGTCACCAGATGCTGAACCAGCTTACGGGGGTGGCGATTGCCTGGGTGATCTCGATTGTGGGCACGCTGATCATTCTCTTCGTGGTCGACAAGGTGATCGGTCTGCGTGTGAACGAAGAGTCAGAGCGGATTGGACTTGACTTGTCGCAGCATGGAGAAGAGGGTTACGACTGGGCCAGCTAGGATAGGGAACAGGCACAGGCAGCAAATAGAAGCACGTGGGGAGAGGATGGTTTGGCAATGCAGAAGATCGAAGCAGTGATTCAGCCCTCGAAGCTGGATGCGGTGAAGGATGCGCTGATCGAGATCGGGATCGAGGGCATTACGATTCTCGAGGCGCGGGGGCATGGCCGGCAGAAGGGTCACACGGAGTTTTACCGGGGACGCGAGTATTCGGTGGATCTGCTTCCGAAGGTGAAGTTGGAGATTGTGACGCGGGACGAGATGGTGGAGAAGACGATCCAGGCGATCATGACGGCGGCGCGCACGGGCAAGATCGGCGACGGCAAGATCTTCGTCTCGAAGATCGACGAGGCGATCCGGATCCGCAACGACGAGCGGGGCGAGATTGCGCTGTAGAGCTCTGCCGGCTTTCGCGGGATGTGGAGGATGCAGCCTGCGGAATGGGAGTGATGGGCGGAAGGGCTGACGGTGCGTATGACGGACGGTGTGGAGGGCGATGACTCGGGAAAGACCGCTCGGGAGGAGTATAAGCGCAGCCTGCTGACGATTCACGGGGCGTTTGACGCGGAGTCGGATGCCTGTGCGTCGGGCGCGGCGGCTATCTCAGCGCGGGCGGGTGCGATGGATGCGCTGGTGGGGGCGTTGTGGGGGACTGAAGGTGGGAAGAACAGCCGGCTGCTGGAACAGGTGGCCGTTGTTGCCGTGGGTGGATATGGACGGGGGGAGCTGTTTCCCTGCTCCGATGTGGATCTTTTGTTTCTGCTCGATCCGAAGCTTGCGGAGCGGGATGCCAAGGAGGCGATCCGGCGGGTGAACCAGAGTCTCTGGGACGCGGGCGCGCGGGTAGCTCCGGTGACGCGGAGCCTGGCGGAGTGCGAGCGATTCGATCCGGAGAACGTTGAGTTCAGCCTGGCGCTGCTGGATGCGCGGCTGGTGGCCGGGGCCTCAAGCCTGTTCGAGCGGTTCAGGACGGGGTTCGACAAGGTCCTGGCCCGCGAGGGCAAGGCGATCATGACGAAACTGGCGGAGCTGGTGCGGACCCGCTACGCCAAGTATGGCGGGACCTTGTTCCACCTGGAGCCAAACGTCAAGGATTGTCCGGGCGGGCTGCGGGATGCGCATGTGTGC
This sequence comes from bacterium, assembly GCA_026225095.1. GTDB lineage: Bacteria > Acidobacteriota > Terriglobia > Terriglobales > Acidobacteriaceae > Edaphobacter. The sequence goes on along the minus strand of JAMFSC010000130.1, from coordinate 40,208 downwards.
GGCTGGCTCGCGCGTCTGCAGGCGGCGGGGCGAAAGGGCTCCGAGGACAAGGATTTCGAGGACGGTGAGAGGCCGTTCGATGCGGCGCAGGATGCGGAATTCCAGGAGGCGTTCTGTTTTTTGGCGACGGTGCGGTGTTTCCTACACTATCGACGGGAGCGTGACGACAATACGCTGGACTGGCGGGCCCAGGATGAGGCCGCTGCAGGTGGACTGGGGCAGACGGTCGATGCCGCGCGGGAGGGTTGGCAGCGGCCGGGGCCGGGCGGAGACGCGGCATATTGGATGCGGGTCTACTTTCGCCACGCGCGGATCGTGAACCGGCGCGCACTGCAGGTGTTGAGCGAGATTCCGACGAAGCGGGGCCTGAGGCTGCCGCGGCTTGGGCGTGGGTCCAAACAGGTAGCGCAGGGATTTCGCGTGGAACAAGGGCGCGCGATTCTGGATGCGGCCGCGGGCGCGGGGGGCGACCCGGCCCGGGAGACCCAGGTGGTGATGCGGCTCTTCGCGGAGATGGCCAGGGTGGGATTTGTGCTCTCGCGGGAGACGGAGGATAGGCTGACGCAGGCGATTCCGTGGATCTCGGCGGATCTGGAGGAGGGGCCGGCGCTCTGGCACATGCTGCGGGCGATCCTGACGGGGTCCTTTGCAGGGGACGCCCTGCGATCCATGCATGCACTGGGTCTGCTGGAACTGCTGATTCCGGAGTTTCATGGGATCGATGCGCTGGTGGTTCGGGATGCCTACCATCGCTATACGGTGGATGAACATACGTTTGTGCTGATCGACACGCTGCATACACTGCGGCGTCCGCAGGAGGGTGCCGCGGGGGAGTGGGCGAAGAGCTTTGCGCGTCTGCTGGAAGATCTGCAGCATCCGGAGTTGCTCTTCCTGGTGGCGCTGCTCCATGACACCGGGAAGGGCCGGAGTACGGGGTTGCACGCGGTCGAGAGCGAACGGATGACGCGGAGCGTGGTGGCGCGGCTGGAGTTGGATGGGCAGGAGACAGAGCTGGTGACCGGGCTGGTGCGGCATCATCTGGAGATGTCGGCGGCGTTGCGGCGGGACATCTTCGACGCCGAGACGGTGCGGGGCTTCGCGGCCAAGGTGATGATGCCTGAGGCGCTGCGGATGCTGACGCTGTTCACCTATGCGGACATCAATGCGGTGCATCCGGATGCGTTGACGCCGTGGAAGGCGGAGAACCTGTGGCGTCTTTATATAGCGACGTCGAACTACCTGGACCGGAGCGTGGACGAGGAGCGGGTGAGTGCGGGGGGCGGCAGCGAGCTGGTTCACCGGGTGGTGGCGTTCATGCCGGAGCGGCGGGCGGAGGTGGAGGCGTACCTCGAAGGCTTCCCGGAGCGGTATCTGCGGACAAGGACTCCGGAGCAGATTCGGGCCCATTTCGAGATGGCGGCGCGCTTCGCGACGGATCCGGTGCAGCTCGACTTCCACTATGCTCCGGAGGCGAGCGAGATCACGCTGGTGATGCGGGACCGGGAGCTGTTGTTCGCGACCATGGCCGGGGTGCTGGCGGCGTGGGGCATGAATATTGTGACGGCGGACGCGTTTTCGAACAAGCAGGGCGTGGTGGTGGATAGCTTCCGGTTTACGGACAGCTTTCGGACGCTGGAGATGAACGAGTCCGAACGGGGTGCGTTTGTGCGGAGCGCGCACGCGGTGCTGACCGGGGAAGAGGAGGTTGAGAAGCTGTTGGCGGGCCGGCGGAGAGGTCGCAGGAAGGCTCCGAAGGTTGAGGTGTCGACGCGGATCGACTTCGATGTGGATGCTTCGTCGCACAGCACGCTGGTGCAGGTGGTGGCTCAGGATACGCCGGGGTTGCTGCGGGCGATGAGCCTGACGCTGGCGTCGCATGGGTGCAACGTGGAGGTGGCGCTGGTGGATACCGAGGGCGAGATGGCGATCGATGTCTTCTACCTGACGCGGGGCGGGGCGAAGGTGGATCGAGCGGAGCGGGCAGCGCTGAAGAAGGATCTGTTGCGGGCGATCGAGGACAATGCAGGGTAGAGGCTTTGAGTCCCTGGGGTGCCGGCGAGCTTCTATCGCGAGTATCGCGAGGAGCGACGATCTTTGTGACGCGGGACCATTTCGGGAACCACCGTCGGAACCCATCCTGGGTGACTGCATGGGACTTCGGTTGAGGTGCTCGACTTCCGTCGCTAAGTGATGCCGTTCCAACGTCCGGAGCCAACTCTCGCGGCATTCGGTGCATCCATCGGAATAATCACCAAGAAACGCGGAGCGGGCCTGAGATCGCGTCGCCTCTGAGTTCTATACTGAAAATATGACCACCAACCCAGAAGAAACGACAAGCAGTGGGCGACCGACCGCGGTACCGCAGAAGGACGACCGGTATTTTTTCGGAACCCTGGACAGCTTCGGCAAGAACCAGGAAAAGCTGCGTGAGGTGAGCTGGGGATATGAGCAGCCCGAAGGCATCGTCCTGGCTTCGCTGGATGCGGCGATCAACTGGGTGAGGAAGAATTCAGTGTGGCCGATGACGTTTGGCCTGGCCTGCTGCGCGATTGAGATGATGTCGATGGGGGGTTCCCGCTACGACATCGCCCGGTTTGGGGCGGAGGTCTTCCGTCCGTCGCCACGTCAGAGCGATCTAATGATCATTGCGGGGAGGGTGTCGCAGAAGATGGCGCCTGTGATCCGCCGGCTCTACGAACAGATGCCGGAGCCCAAGTGGGTGATCTCGATGGGTGCCTGTGCAACCTCGGGCGGGGTCTTTAATAACTATGCTTTGCTGCAGGGGGTCAACCAAATCATCCCAGTGGACATCTATGTTCCCGGATGCCCTCCTCGGCCTGAACAGTTGTTGTATGCGATCACGTTGCTGCAGGAGAAGATTCAGCAGGAGCGGGGCACCGTTCGCAAGACGTTGAACCTGTGATGCGTGTCACAGAAGCGGTGCGTTTCTTGCGCCAGGTTTGTGGTTACTTCGCAGGTTCGCTGGTAATTCTCTCCGGTAGTCCGGGAGTTTGCTGGTAGATTTCTTTCAATCAGGCATCGCCGATGATTTTGTTCTCGACACTGAGATCATCTGCGGTAAACTTCGTTAGTCCAGATAAGAGCAACTCGAGAGTTTTCGAACTCGAAGATATCAGGTATTCATTTTCAGCGGAGGAAGTCGAATGGTTTATCGCCCGTTTCGCAGTCTTGGCCGGTTAGCACTGGCTGCATGTGCAGTCAGTCTTGGGGTTGCAAGCCTGGGTGCACAGACTGCACCCAGTGCCGCAGCACCGCTTGGGCCCAACCCTTCGCGTATCGATGTGTTCACCGGTTTTTCCTACTTCGGTGCTCATGGCCAACTCAAGCCAGCCGGCATTCAGTACTCTTCGATTAACGAAGGTGCGATTGTAAGCGGTGCGTACTTCTTCAATAAGTATGTCGGCGGCGAGGTCAACTTCGTGGCCCATCCGGACGGCAACAACGACGGCCTTTATACGGCTTCGGCTGGTCCGATCTTCCGCGCACCGATGCAGGGGTTCACGCTGTTCGCCCACGGTCTCGCTGGTGGTGCAAAGCTGGCTGGTCCGAATAGCGAAGGTCCGCTGGTCTATCACGAGCCCTACCAGTGGGGCGTGGGACTAACGGCTGGAGGCGGGATGGACTACGATCTGCCCTTCTTCAACAACAGGTTTTCACTGCGTCTGTTCCAGGCCGACTATCGTTATATTCATGCTGACTTCGGCCCCTACAGTGGAGTTCCGACGGGTGGTGTTCTTGGTGGTCGCGCGAACCTGAGCGGCGTCGATCTGAGCACCGGTATCGTGACGCACTTCGGTCATATCATTCCTCCTCCCCCGGTGACGTATGCCTGCGCGGTTGCCCCGGCGACCATCTTCCCGGGCGACCCGCTCACCGTTACCGGAACGGCCCTGAACCTGGACCCCAAGAAGACGGCCACGTACACCTGGTCCTCGGACGGCGGAACGGTTACGGGCACCTCGAGCGTTGGCAACATCGACACCAAGACCCTCTCGGCCGGAACTTATACGGTCAAAGGTCATGTCTCGGAGGGCAACAAGCCTGGCCAGATGGCCGATTGCTCGGCACAGTTCACCGTCCGCGCCTTCGAACCGCCGACCGTTGGCTGCTCGGCGAATCCTTCGAGCGTCAACCCGGGTGACTCCGCGGCGATTACGGCGAGCGGTGTGAGCCCGCAGAATCGTCCTCTGACCTACAGCTACAGCTCGACGGCCGGTTCGATCAGCGGAAGCACCTCGACCGCGACCCTGACCACCACGGGCGTCGCGCCCGGTACCATCACCGTCACCTGCAACGCCGTCGATGACAAGGGCCAGACTGCTTCGCAGATGACCACTGTTACCGTCATCGCGCCGCCTGCTCCGGTCAAGATCACCACACAGAGCCTCTGCTCGGTGAGCTTCGATCGCGACAGCAAGCGTCCGACCCGCGTCGACAACGAAGCGAAGGCCTGCCTCGATGACGTCGCGTTGAACCTGCAGCGGACGCCGGATGCGAAGCTTGCCCTTGTAGGTAACGCAGCCAGCACCGAGAAGAAGCCGCTGGTCGAAGCCGCAGAACGCGCGGTCAACACCAAGGCCTACCTCGTAACCGATAAGGGTATCGACGGAAGCCGCATCTCGGTCTACACCGGATCTCAGGACGCCAAGACGGTTGCCACGACCCTCATCCCCGCAGGTGCAACGCTCGATTCGACCGGCATCACGTCGGTTGACGAGAGCGCGGTAGCCGCTACTTCACGGACTGCAAAGCCCGGCAAGAAGCACCACAAGAAGAAGTAAGCTGGAAATAAAAAGGGCACAAAGGCTGACTGGGGGGTTCTTCCCAGTCAGCCTTTGTGTTTGATCTGGGATGGTTTATAAACCATAGTCATCGCTGATATTAGATTTCAGGGCAACACTGGCGATCAGTTTGCGTCAGATTGCATAGGCCTCTTAGAGATTGGAACGAATGCTCATCCGCTTGATACGACAAGTCCTTCCTGCTGTTTTCCTGCTATCGCTTCGCCTATGTGCGCCTCCGTTGTGGGCGGCGGCGTGGCTTCCCTTTGGACCAGACGGGGGAGACGCTCGCGCATTTGCGGTGGACCCAACAAACCATGCTCATCTTTATCTGGGGACATTGAACGGGTGGATCTATGAGTCGCGAGACTCCGGTGGGCATTGGAAGCGGCTGGCCCGGGTAGGGAAGCGTGATGATCTGGCGCTCGATAACATCGTGGTCGACGCGGCCAATCCGAAGCATCTCCTCGTGGGAGCGTGGGTTCTGGATCGCGAGGATGGGGGCATGTTTCAAAGCTTCGACGGAGGAGCGACCTGGTCCGGAACTCCGGACATGAACGGACAATCACTCCGTGCGCTGGCGGATGCTCCCTCCGATCCGAAGATCCTGGTTGCAGGAACGCTAAAGGGTGTTTTTCGCTCGGTGGATTCAGGGGCACACTGGACCTTGATCAGTCCACCGGAGAGCCGCGAGATTCATGAGGTGGAGTCGATCGCCATCGACCCGCTCGATCCGAATACGATCTACGCCGGGACCTGGCATCTGCCGTGGAAGACCACCGATGGAGGGGCGAACTGGTCGAGCATCAAGCAAGGTGTGATCGAGGATTCGGATGTGTTTTCGATCATCGTCGACCCCAAGGATCCAAAGGTTGTCTTCGCCAGTGCATGCTCAGGAATCTATAAGAGTGAGAATGCAGGCGAGAAGTTTGCGAAGGTACAGGGAATTCCCAAGACCGCGCGGAGGACTCGCGTGCTCATGCAGGATCCGAAGCACCTGGAAGTGGTGTTCGCGGGTACGACGGAGGGGCTTTTTCGGACGAACGATTCAGGGAAGACCTGGTCGCGGACCACTGGGCCCGATTTGATTGTGAACGACGTCTTCGTCGACCCAACGGACTCGCGAAGGGTCCTGTTGGCGACGGACCGGGGCGGGGTGTTGACCAGTGAAGATGGTGGAAACACCTTTGTGCCCTCCAATGTGGGCTTTTCCTCGCGGCAAGTGACGGCGTTTCTGACCGACCCGAAGAAGCCCGGGACACTCTTCGCCGGGGTCGTGAATGACAAGGAGTGGGGCGGTGTCTTCGTGAGCCCGGATGGAGGGTTGTCGTGGGCGCAGCAGAGCAGTGGGTTGAGCGGGCGGGATGTGTTCAGCCTGGATCTGGCTCCGGATGGGATGCTGCTGGCGGGAACAGGGCACGGCATCTTCCGATATGACGGGGGTTCGTGGGTGCGTTCGGACGATATGACGTTGCCCACGAAGTCGATGGAGTCGTCCGCAAAGGATGCTGCGCTTCCGGGGAACGTTCGGAGACCGGCGGTGCAGCGCACGAAAGTTGCAGCGCGACATCCGGCCGCGCGTGTCGCGAGGGTGAAGGGGAAGACGAAGCCGCAGATCGCGCCTGCACGGAAGACGGTTGCGGTGGTTCTGCCCCAGGGTGGCCCTGCGGCGACTGCGGCCGCGAAGGGATTCGATGGGATGGTGTATGCGATGGTCACTGTGGGTGATCGCATCTTCGCCGGCAGCTCGCGGGGGATGCTGGTTAGCCAGACTTCGGGCAGGAGCTGGGAGGCGGTTCCGTCGGTCGCAAGTGAGGATTGGCGGTTTCTGGCAGCGGCAAAGCGGACGATCGTCGCGGCGAGTCTGGGGACGATCATGCTCTCGAGCGATGCGGGTGAGAGCTGGACGGAGATCGGGAGGCCAGCCAAGGTGGCCCAGATCAGCGCGGTCGCGGTGGACGATCGGGGTGAGATCTGGGTCGGAGGACGGGAGGGTGTTTATCTGTCGTCGGACAGGGGATCGAGTTGGCAGACACTTCGTAATCTGTATGTGCGGAATGTCTATAGTCTCTACTTCGATCAGGCTTCGGAGCAGGTGCTGGTAACGGCCAACGGGACGGCGACGATTGCGTTTGCGGTGCAGGTCGTGGATCGCAAGGTGTCGTTCTGGGATACTGGTTGGAATCTTCGGTTTCTGCGGCCGGTAGGGGATCACTTGCTGGGAGCAACGCTGTATGACGGGGTGGTGATTCAGCCGCGGATGGTGGAGTCCACCATAACGGCCCCGAGCGAGGCGGCTCTGAGCAATGGCGCAGCTTATCGGTGAGGTCTAGAATGGAAGGTGCCATGACCTTTACCCCTTCCGCGACGCGACCACGGCACTCTTTTCAGACGGATGATCCCTTGCTGCTTCCCATCGCCGAGAAGGTTCAGGCGGGAGAGCGGTTGAGCTTCGACGACGGCGTTACGCTGTATCGCAGCGGCGACATCCTGGCGGTTGGGTGGCTGGCGAACCTGGTGCGGGAGAGGCTTCACGGCGATCTGGCCTACTTTAACGTCAACCGGCACATCAATCCGACCAACGTTTGTGTTGCTTCGTGCCGGTTGTGCGCGTTCGGCCGGAAGAAGGGCGAGGCCGGCACCTATACGATGGCGCTCGAAGAGGCGTATGAGACGGCGGCTACCGGCTACTCGGAGGCGGTGACGGAGTTTCACATCGTCGGCGGGCTGCATCCGGATCTTCCGTTCGAGTACTTCATGGACCTGGTGCGGGGGCTGAAGGAGCGTTTTCCGAAGGTCCACATCAAGGCGTTCACGATGGTCGAGGTCGCGTTCCTTGCCAAGCGGGGCAAGATGACGATCCGTGAGGCGCTCGAGCAGATGAAGGCGGCGGGCGTGGATTCGATGCCGGGTGGCGGGGCGGAGATCTTCGCGGACCGGGTTCGGCATATCATCTGCGACCACAAGATTGACGGATCAGAGTGGCTGGATACGGCGCGGATGGCGCATCAGATGGGCTTCCGATCGAATGCGACGATGCTGTACGGGCATGTTGAGAATGAGGAAGACCGAGTCGATCACCTGGTGAAGCTGCGCGCGGTGCAGGACGAGACGGGCGGGTTCCAGACGTTTATTCCTCTGTCGTTTCATCCGGATCACACGGCTCTGGCACATATTCCGAAGTCGACCGGGATGCTGGATATTCGGCAGATTGCGGTGGGTCGCCTGATGCTGGACAACTTCAGCCACATCAAGAGCTACTGGCAGATGGTGACGCCGAAGATGGCGCAGATTTCGCTCCGCTTCGGGGCAGACGACATCGATGGAACCGTCGTCGAGGAGAAGATTTACCATGATGCCGGTGCGACGACTCCGCAGGGGATGCGTCGGTCCGATCTGATCCGGCTGATCACCGAGGCTGGCCGTGTGCCGTTCGAGCGAGACACTATGTACCGAGCGGTCACGCGTACCGAGGATTCGTTCACTGTGGCGGTCTAGAGGCTACGCAGCCTCATATTCTTACTGGTCTGGTCCCGTTATGGGAGTTCGATCACCAAGCGCGGTGGGGAGGTGGCGGGCGAGGCCATTTATGGATTTGACTTGATCGGCGATTTGGATGGCGTGGGCGTTGGCGATGGCGGGGATAAGGCCGGGGAAGCGCTGTTCGACCTCCTGGCAGCGGGAGGTGTTGTACATGTCGACTCCGAGGCGCTCACTGCGGATGAGGCCCGCCTCGCGGAGTACGCGAAAGTGCTGCGACAGGGTCGACTTGGGTATGGCGCGGTCACTGACGGTGAGGAAGGTGGAGCAGTTCTGGGAACACTCCTGGCCCACGATGTCGGCGTAGATGGCGACGCGAACCGGGTCGGATAAGGCGTGCAGGATTCCCTCGACGGTGACGTCTTCGATCGATGGGTGTACGAGGGGTCGCATGGTCATGAGAGTACCAAGAGAGAGGAAAGTTTCATAGTTCCATGATTCGGAACTATTGAATCTATCGCTCGAGGATCTCCATCTACTCCCCAGAAGAGACGCGGGCCAGCCCGATTCGGGAAGTAGGATCCTGGGAAGCGCAGGATGACGAGAGGATCGGCGCCGGCCGCCACAGCCTGGAAGACCGAACAACGAGGGGTCGATATGGGAAAGCTTGAAGGAAAAGTCGCCGTAGTTACCGCAGCCACCTCCGGGATGGCGCTGGCCACGGCGAAGTTGTTTGTCGACGAGGGAGCCTATGTCTTCATCACTGGGCGGCGGCAGGACAAGCTGGATGAGGCCGTGAAGATTATCGGGAAGAACGTGACGGCCGTGCAGGGGGATGCGGCGAGCCTGGCTGATCTGGACCGGCTGTATGAGACCGTAAAGCGAGAGAAGGGTCGGATCGACGTGCTGTTTGCGAGTGCGGGGTTTGGCGAGTTCGCCAAGCTGGACGAGGTGACCGAGGACCACTTCGACAAGACATTCGACCTGAATGTGCGGGGCACGTTGTTCACGGTGCAGAAGGCGCTGCCTTTGTTCTCGGACGACGGTTCGATCTTTCTGAATGGATCGATCGCGAGTATCAAGGGCTTTCCCTCGTTCGGCGTGTATGGTGCAAGCAAGGCTGCACTGCGGTCGTTTGCGCGGACGTGGCTTTTGGAGCTGAAGGAGCGGCGGATCCGGGTGAATCTTCTGAGCCCGGGGCCGATCGATACGCCTGCTCTCGACCCGCTGGGCGAGGACGCGAAGGCGTTTTACCGGACGCTGATACCACGTGGACAAATGGGACGACCGGAGGAGATTGCGACAGTCGCGCTGTTTCTGGCTTCGAGCGACTCCAGCTTCGTGAATGGCGTGGAGCTGTTTGTGGATGGAGGTACGGCGCAGGTGTAACCGCTGACCTGTAGGACGGAGGGCCCACTGCGGGTGGAGGGGGCCCTTCGTGACTTGTGGATCGCTGAGCGAGTTGCTCCCGTTGGTCGCGCTGAAATTTGGTGGTGGCTAGTTCCGGAGCAGCATGGTGTGGCCGTGGGGGTTGTCGAGGCCCCTGGCGGCGAGCAGCTCGAGGGCGTGACTGACGAACAGGATGTTGTGTTCAAAGTGCTTGGAGACAACCTGGACGGTGTGCACGACGTGGTCGATGCAGAAGGCCTCGCGGTGGTGGCCAGCGACGCCGATGAGGAGGCCTTTGATGAGGGCGAACTCGACGGCGAGTAGGGCGAACTGGCGGGCTGGCTCGGGGGCGTCGGTCGATTGGACGAACTGTGGAGCGAGGGGGAGCTTGCTGCGAAGGATGCGGTTGACCAGCAGGTTTTCGAGGATATGGGGATGCTGGGCGAAGAAGGGGGCGTAAAAACGGTCGTATGCGGTGGCGTACTCGGCGGCCTGTTCCACGAGGTTGGAGCTCCGGTCCTGACCCACCCCGGAGCGGAAGGCGTTGAGACACTCGACGAGGCGCGGTGAGGTGATCCGGCTGACGAGGGGCGAATTTGCCAGTTGCAGGACGAGATCGAGCTGGAGAGTGTGGTTGGGCGGGATGGTGTCGATGGAGTCGCGCAGGCTCCCGGCGGCGATGGCGGCCGAGAATGCGGATTCGAGGGCGGGGAAACCACCTTCGACCTGGCCATGAGCGACGGCTTCGAGGCGACGGCAGAAGCTTCCGAGGAGGAAGAGGCGTTGCCAGAGAAGATAGTCGCGGTTGCGCAGGAGATCGACGATGAACTCGCGGATGGGCCAGAAGTAGCTGATCAGGGGGAGGGGAGCGGGGGGATGCTCCTCCCAGACCATGCATTTGCGGCCTCCGCTGGAGGTTAGGCGCTGGGTGCTGGAGAGGACGAGCCGGGCCGCTTCGGGGCAGGAGAGAGAGAGGGTCGTCTCCTTGAGGGAGTCGACGATGTCGTCGCGTCGGGGGAAGGTGGAGCAGGTGTGGGACAGGTAGGAGGCGCCCTTCTCGGCCTGGATCTGGCAGAGCTTGTCTGCGTTATGCATGGGGCAGGCGCCGGAGGGAGACATCTGGATGGTGGCGAAGGGCGCGTCGGGATTGGAGGTCTCGCTCGTGCGCTGAACGTGCGTATCGAGCAGGATGCGGAGGGGGCTGGGGGGGAGGGCCTGGTATTTGTCGTAGGTCTGGCGATCGATATAGACGGCCCATCCCGAGCAGCAGGTATCCTCGCAGGCCGGGCCGATGCAGCGGAAGTCTTCGGCGTAGCGGGGGCGTAGCAACTTGGTCTCGCGCACTCACGGGCTCCTGGGTCGAATCTTGCGGGTGCGCGATGGGTGTCCACAGCGTCCACGGAGATATTCATGCAAGTTTGCGGCCAGAAGTCTTGCGCGATTGTGAGGAGAGCTAGATGTAGAGCAAAGTCGGCCCAGGTGTCGTGGCGTTTGCATCTCTGTCTGTCAAACGCCGGTGAATGACTCTGATCAAGTCGGCGATGTTGGCTTCCGGACAACCAGGCTGCCCGATAATCGAAGCCGAAGCATACCACTTTCGTACATCACGGTTTCTGTCCAGTTTTTCCAAACAAAGTACCACGTTCGGCCCATCGAAAAGTCTCTGGTGAAACATTGGCAATTCGACGACCGCCGCCCATAACCCCTTTAGAAAACCACGATTACAGCAACGCTTCCAAAATGACGCAAAACAGACCACTTGATGGGAAGAAATAGAGCAAGTGGTCCTACCTCTCTCAGAAGGTGATCTTGCCGGCGAATTGGAGCTGGCGCGAGGATCCGGCGTCGCCAACCTGGTTCCGGGTGGCGGTGATCTGGCCGAAGGTGGAGGTGGCGGAGGAGGATGCGGTCAGGTTGGGGTTGGCGAGGTTGACGTGGTTGAGGAGGTCGAAGGAGTCGAGACGGAGGACGAGGTTGACCGACTCGGCGATCTTCGTGGTTTTTTGCAGGGAGAGATCGACGTCGGAGAAGTCGGGTCCGCGGAGGGCATTGCGGCTCAGGTTTCCGAAGCCGGACGTCTGAGTATAGAAGGCACAGCCGGCGGTGGGTGTCGCGCAGACGGTTCCATTGATGAAGGGGATAGCGCCGCCGGCGAGGACGGCACCGCGACCGGTGGAATAGGCACCCAGGACATTGGGGCGAATGTTGCCGCTGCCGGTGATGGCGGTGTTGGAGGTGACGACGTTGAGCGGGTTACCGGACTGGGCCTGGGTGATGTTGGCGATGAGCCAGCCTTCTTTAAGGCGGTTGCCCTTGAAGGGCAGGGTCCAGATCCCGGAGAAGACGAAGTGGTGGCGGGCGTCGAAGTCGGAACGGCCGTAGTCTCCGCCAGGGTTGAGGTTGTTCTGGACGCCGTTGCCGGAGAGCGAGTTGTCGTCGAGCGACTTCGAGAAGGTGTAGCTGGTGTTGAGCTCGAGGCCGCCATGGAGGCTCTTGCGGGCGGTGACCCAGAGAGCGTTGTAGTTGGACATGGAGGCGTAGTTGATCTGGGTGATGTTGCCGAGGGCGGCGCTGGGGCGGATGAGGCTCGAAGAGGAGACGGCGACGAAGGGACGGACGGTGCTGGTTCCGGTGTTCGAGACATACTGGTTGATGTTGAGGGGGACGCGGAGGCGACGGCCCTCGGAGCCGATGTATCCGACCTGGAGGACGGTGCTGAAGCCGAGATCCTGCTGGAGGTTCAGGTTGAAGGATTCGATGTATGCGTTGCGGTAGTTGGGATTGGTGGAGCTCGGGGCGAGACCTGAGAGCGCCGCAGATTTATAGAGGGAACCGACCGGGCCGCCGGCGGAGAGGCTGACAGGGATTGAGTTGGGCGGGTTCGAGGCGAGGCCGGAGACGACGCCCTCGTTGGGCTGGTCGGCGAGGAGGCCGAAGCCGCCGCGGAGGATGGTCTTGTTGGTTCCGAAGACGTCGTAGGTAAAGCCGACGCGGGGATCGTAGTTGTAGTTCTGGTTGTAAGGCTGGTCGACCTGCTGGAGGGTGGCGGTGGCGGGGAGGAAGTTGACGAAGCGATGGGCTCCCTCGGTGAAGGTTCCGTTCCACTCGAAGCGGAGGCCGAGTTCGGCGGTGAGGCGTGGGGTGATCTTCCAGTTGTCCTGGACGAAGCCGGCGGCGGCGCTGTCGAATATGCGGCTGACGACGTTGGATCCGTTCCCGGTGAAGCTGTTGGCGGTACCGTTGATGAAGTTGGTCGTGGTGGTGAAGGTGATCGTTCCGGCGGTCTGCGAGAAGTTGTTGCCTTCGAAGCGGCGGAACTCACCACCGACCTTGATGGAGTGCTTGCCGACGAGGTAGTTGAGGGTGTCGGACAAGACGCCGGTGGTGACGAAGCGGCCCTGAGGGAAGCCGGAGGGTCCACCGAAGTTCAGGGCGAGGTCGGTGACGGTGATCTGGGGGATGCCGATGGGGCGGGTGACGCCGTTGTCGATTCCGTAGGTGCTGGAGAGGGCGGAGAAGTTCTGGTTGAAGGAGATGGCGATGCGGTTGAAGCCGAGGCGCGCCTCGTTGACGATGTTGGGCGAGAAGACGTGAATCTCGTTGATAGTGCCGATCTGACGATGGGCGGTGCGGTGGTCGCCGAATCCGGCGATGGTGTTGCTCTGGAGGTTGGGCTCGGTGCGGGCGTCCTGCTGCCAGGCGTAGTAGAGGTGGAGGGTGTCGTCCTTGGCGAGGTTGTGGAAGAGATCGCCGCTGAACTGGTCGGTCTTGACGGGTCCAGGGGAAGACCCGCTGGCTACGGCGGTGGTCTTGCCGGCGGTGGTGGTCTCTATCCCGACGGGGATCAGGTTGATGATCTGAGCGTAGGCGGAGCCGGCGGCGGACGTTGTGAATGCGGCGCGCTGCGCGTTCGTGGGGACGTTGCTGGTGAGGAGGATGGCCTGCTTCTGGCGGAGGCCCTCGTAGCTGAGGAAGAAAAAGGTGCGGTCCTTGAAGATGGGTCCGCCGAGGGCTCCGCCGAAGTTGTTGCGGTTGAGCTGGTTCTGGCGGGTTCCCTTGCGATTGAAGAAGTTACGTCCGTCGAAGTAGTTGTTGCGGAGGTAGTCGAAGGTTTCGCCGTGGAAGGCGTTGGTTCCGGAGCGGGTAGAGACGTTGACGATGGATCCGGAGGAACGGCCATACTCGGCTGAAAAGGTGGAGTTGAGGATGCGGAACTCGGAGGTGGTGTTGATGGAGGGCTGGAAGGTGATCTGGTTCTGGGTCATGTCGTTGAGGTTGATTCCGTTGATCTGGAAGTTGTTGGTGTCTTCGCGGTTCCCGGCGGTGTCGAAGGAGTTGGCTCCGAGGCCTCGGCTGGGGGCGGTGAGACTACCGTTATTGGGCGGAACGACGGTTCCGGGGGTGAGGTTGGTGAGGTCCAGGAAGTGGCGCCCGTTGAGAGGAATCTGCTGGACGGTCTCGCGGTCGATGACCTGGCCCATGGTGGAGGTCTGGGCCTCGATGGGGGCTGGGGTGCTTTCGACCTGGATGGTCTCGCCCGCGCTGGCGATGGCCAGCTTCGCGTTGACGGTGGCGGTTGCGTTGACCTCGAGGGTGAGGTGGGGGACCGTATACTTCGCGAATCCGGCGGCGGTGACGACAATACTGTAGTCGCCGGGCTGGAGGGAGGGTGCGGTGAAGCTTCCGGCGGAGTCGCAGACGGTCTCGCGCTCGGCTCCCGTGGCGTTGCCGTGGATGACGACGGAGGCACCGGGCAGGACGGCTCCGGTGGCGTCGGTGACGATTCCGGTGACGCTGGAGGTGGATTGTGCGACGGCTGGGACGATGCCCAACAGGATGAGAACGGCGAGGGCAAACCCTCGAACCATGGACTTCATGATGCCTCCTGAGACGGTGAGCCGAACGATGACCGGGATGAGGATGAAACTCCGCGTCCGTTTGCGATCATGGCGGGGGGTTCAATCCGATGGGGACCCGGCTCGAAGCTCAAAGCTGGGAATCTTCCGTGTATGAGTATGAACAGATGACCAAATTCTATCGCACGGGAGGCGAGTGGTCGGACCTCGAGACCACCTGATGACAAGATGAAGACAAGATATTGACGGAGTAGAAGTTTAGACGATGCGATTGAGAGGTTCGGCACCCAGGATTTTGGAGTAGATGAGTGCGTCGAGGCTTCCGTCCATTGCTTGTCCATAGAATGATGACTCGATGCCAAGGCGCTTGTAGCCGTTGGTCTCGTAGAAGCGGATGGCGGCTGGGTTTCCAACGTGCACGTGGAGTGCCATGTGGGTGGCTCCGGCGAGATGGCAGTGGAGTTCGACGTCGGCAAGCATGTGGCGGGCGATGCCCTGGCGACGGAAGGCGGGGTCGACGTCGAGGGTGTCGATGTAAGCGTGGAGGGCGCTGCGGGAACGCTGGAGGTGGGTGATGATGAAGCCCGCGAGGGTGTGGTCGACGGTGGCGATGCGGGTGATGGCGGATGGAGCCTCGGCGCAGGCGCGGAGCTGCTGACGGGTGAAACGGAAGGCTTCAGAGAAGCAGATGCGATCGAGCTGGAAGAGGGGCTCCGCGTCGGCGGGGATGTAGGGGCGGAGGTGGATCTCTGGCACGGAGCTAGTTCTCAGGGATGACGCCTGCGGGCTGCGGGCGGGAGATCCCAACGTGGCCGGTATCTCCCGCGTCCGCGAGAGCCTTGCGTCGGTGGGCAGAGGGACTCATGGGATCCGGAAGACAAATCCGGTGCTGAAATCCAGCAGATGCGATGCGCTGAAGGTGGTGTTGTTTCCAAACGTGGCGCTGCTGATGGTGCTGACGTTGCCGTATCCGACCTCGAGGATGCGGTAGTCGACATGTTTGGCGATGGGATGGTCAAGCCCGGCGAAGACCTCATAGGCGACGCGATTGATGTGGGCGGGGTTGGTGGGCGGCTTCGACCGGCCCTCTCCGCCCGAGAGCTGCACGTAGGGGCGGAAGGCACTGTTTTCGGGCTTGTAAGCGACCCTGGGCCCGAGGAGGAAGGTGTTAAGCGAGGCGTTGTTGCCATGGACGAGATGGTCGCGGATGTCGATGCCAACATCGAACTTCTGTCCGCGAACGACATCGTAGTAGCCTCCGAAGCTGACCCCGTAAAACATGCGGGATGTCGCTCCTTCGCCCAGAAAGGCAAAGACTCCGGTGTCGGCTTTGGAGTTGCTGACCCGGGTGAATTGCGGATCGAAGTAGAGCGCCCCCTGGGCGTGGAGGGAGACGGTGGTGAGAGCCAGGGCGAGGCACGGGACGAGCAACCGCAATTTCATGGATGAGGATCCTCTACAACGACGAGATGGTGTGGCTTGATGAATCCGGCCGGGATCCGGGGGTGTTGATTTCAATTGTATTTCCAAGGTTGGACGCAGCGGGAGGCTTAGCGTCTGCCGAAGACGTCACCCATGCGGCGGATCTGCGCGCCGACGCCACGGAGCTTCTCTTCAAGCCGCTCATACCCGCGATCCATGTGATAGACGCGGTCGAGAATCGTCTCTCCGTCGGCGACGAGCGCGGCGAGGACCAGGGCAGCGGAGGCGCGGAGATCGGAACACATGACGGCGGCGGACTGGAGCGGAGTCTTGCCGCGAACGGTGGCCGTGCGGCCCTGCACGGTGATGTTGGCTCCCATGCGGTTGAGCTCCTGGACGTGCATGAAGCGGTTTTCGAAGATGTTTTCGGTGATAGTGGTCGTACCTTCGGCCTGGGTGGCGAGGGCCATGTACTGGGCCTGCATGTCGGTGGGGAAGCCGGGGTACTCCTCGGTGGAGATGTCGGAGGCCTTGAGATCGCCGATGCCTCCGGAGCGGACGCGGATGTGATCCTTGCCGACGTCGAGCTTGACGCCGCACTGCTCGAGCTTGGCGATGAGGGAGCCGAGGTGCTGGGGCTCGCAGCAGTCGACGTTGAGGTCGCCTCCGGTGATGGCTCCGGCGATGAGGAAGGTTCCGGCCTCGATGCGGTCGGGGTTGATGCGGTGGCGAGCCCCGTGGAGTTTGGCGACGCCCTGGACGCGGATGGTGGAGGTTCCGGCACCCTCGATCCTGGCCCCCATGGCGATCAGGAGAGCGGCGAGGTCCGTGACCTCGGGCTCGCGGGCGCAGTTTTCGAAGATGGTCTCGCCGTCAGCGAGGGTGGCGGCCATAAGGAGGTCTTCGGTTCCGGTGACTGTGATCTTGTCGAAGACGATGTGTGCCCCTTTGAGACGCTCGGCGCGTGCTTCGAGGTAGCCATGAGCCTGGGTGATGACGGCTCCCATGGCTTCGAGGCCCTTGATGTGGAGGTCGATGGGGCGGCCACCGATGGCGCAGCCTCCGGGCATGGCGACGCGGGCGATGCCGGTGCGGGCGATCAGCGGACCGAGGACGAGCGAGGAGGCGCGCATGGTCTTGACGATCTCGTATTTGGCAACGGGGTCGGACAGGACGGCGCAGCGGATGACGGTGCGGTGCTGGGCGCGACCGTACCCGAGCTCGACCTCGGCTCCCATGCTGGCAAGGAGCTTACGCTCGGTCTCGATGTCCTGGACCTGGGGGATATTTTCGAGGATGACCTCGTCCTCGGTGAGGATGGCGGCGGCCATGCAGGGGAGTGCGGAGTTTTTGGCTCCGGAGATCTTGACGGTTCCAAGCAGGGGATTGCCGCCGCGCACTACGAACTTATCCATCCGACTAGTTTACGGGCGAGCGACACGGAACGGGGTGACGAGCTTGATGCTTGCAGAGATGGCGTTCGCTTGAGGGAAAGCTTGTCCTGACGGACCGCCCGAATGCACGCGGGAGATTTACTTCCTGACGTGTGCCGGGCTTCGCATGGTGCTCCGTTGGTCGCGACGGTGGATTGGGCGACCAACGGGACGTGGTAGATGGATGAGAGCCGTTCTCCTGAAGGGGTGGTTCGCCTCCTGATTAGTCAGTCATTGGTCAGACCACATGGGGTTCAATCTCTAATAAAGTGGTATGAAATCGCTGTTTTTTGTGAGTCTCCTGCATCTATGGTTTTCTAAAAGGGTTAGCGGGCAATGATCGAAATCTCCCAATGTTTCACCAGAAGCTTTTTGTGCGCAGAATGTGGGCCGTTGCATGGAAAAACTGGACAGCGGGCGCTGATTCCGAAAGTGGTCTGATGTGGTGCGTTTATCGCGTGGATGAAGTGCGTCGGGGAAGCCCTGAGCCGGTTCGCAGTCCGCACGCGGGGTCTGGGGCCGGGGCTCTTAGAGCAGATTCGCTGAAGGTGTAGGGTTGTACGTTGGATGCCGTGGCGCTCCGGCCCACCTTAGCGACGATGAGACGTGTCGCGAAGGTGGGGCACCCAACTCTATACCAACAGGCAATCCGATCTAGAGGCCCGGGGCGGGCTGGTTTTGGGTGTGGGGGCCGTGATGGCGCATGGACTTCATCTGGTCAAGCTGCTCCGGGGTGAGGACGGTCTGGAGCTGCTGCCTGGTGTCGGCCTGGATGGCGTGACGCTGCTGCTTGAAGTCCTGTGGGGCGAGGGCAGTGTTGGCCTTGAGGGCGGAGAGCTTCTGGTCGCGGTCGGCAAGGATGGGCTCGAGCTTTGCGCGCTGGTCATCCGAGAGATTGAGGCGGCGCGAGAGCATGGCGGCCTCGCGGCGGGGATTGGAGCGGTGGTGGTGTTCGGCGGCGGCCGGCTGCTGGGTGGACTCTGGGGCGGTGGGGGCCTGCTGCGCCTGTGCGCTGAGGGTTCCGGCGAGAACGAGGCCGAGGGTTGCGGAAAGGAAGGCGCGGTTCATGGTGATCTCCTGTGGTGCTTGTGCGATACTGGCTAACTTGTTTGGACAGTGTGGGATACCGCCGCTTGCTGATAGTGAAAACACTCTTTAGGAGAAATGTTGCGGAGTCGGCGCCGATCGGCTGCACGTTACCAACGGGTATGGCCTGGGGCGATCGGAATGGACTGTTGCAGGGGATGGTGGATGATGGGGAGAACGGCCAGATGTTACGGATGAAAATCTCCGGGTTAGCATTAATGCTTTCTAATCTTTCGCCGATCTAGTGTTGCAGGAGCGATCAAATGCCATACACAATCATCAACTCGAACTTCTCGCAGCTCACCACCAACACGACGGATATCAAGGCGCCAGTCACGAACGCCACAACGGTCACTCCTGCGATCTCGAACGGGCGTACTGGAACGGTATCGAGCGACCATGCCAGCCTGAGTTCGACGGCATCGCTGTTTTCGCAGACGCTGAGCGGATCCGGCTCCGACTCCGATGTTCGGATGGAGAAGGTTACCTCGCTGCAGGAGAGCATTGCTGCCGGGACATATCACGTCTCCGCATCGGCGGTGGCCGAGAAGATGCTTTCCTCCATGCTTCGGTAGACATGGGAGGGGAGCGGGGGCTGCCCCTGATGCGCGGCTGATTCAGGATGGATTGCTTTACCAGGTCGGGATCCGGGACCTGGCGGGAAGATTAGAACAGGATGAAAGCCGCCCGGCGGAGATACGAACTGACTGGGCTTGGCGATTCGGGTACCGCGGAGATGCGGTACTCGGTTGAGGCGGCCCGAGACCGGAGCCGTCGGAGAGATCCCCGGGGGCGGATCTCTCCGACGGCCTTTGATCGCATCGCATTCCCCGAGCGTTCTACCCGGGACGGCAAAAAACATCTCACTCGAAGGCGAGGCGTCCGCTATCATCAGGAGCGAACACCAAATCAACACGCGCGTCCGAAGCGAGCGGTTCAAGGGACTCATGAGTACAGTCGACTCCGAGATATCGGGCAACAGCTTTGTTCCAGCCGAGCCGGACAGCCTCTTCGAACGATGTTCCTGGTTTTACGCTCTGTGCCGCGAGTACCTGTTCCGCGACCATACGGATGAGATCGCGGGTTCTATCTTTCCTGAATCCGGACCGGTCGCGGGGACCCATGTGGTTGAGCTTGGGTGTGGGCCGGGATTTTACTCTTGCCGGTTGGCGACGGAGTTTCCCGAGATCCAGGCGACCGGAATTGATCTCTCTGAAAACCTATTGGTGCGGGCCAAGCTGCGGGCGGCGCGGAGGCGGCTGGTGAACTGCGATTTTCGCGTGGGCGACGCTCATGCTCTGCCGGGGGCGATCGGCAATGTGGATGCCGTCGTGGTCTCGCGGCTGTTTTTGATCGTTCCGGAGCGTGAGGCGGTGCTTT
This sequence comes from bacterium, assembly GCA_026225095.1. Lineage (GTDB taxonomy): Bacteria > Acidobacteriota > Terriglobia > Terriglobales > Acidobacteriaceae > Edaphobacter. Next base: position 20,360 of record JAMFSC010000130.1, on the reverse strand, counting down.
CGGAGATCTTTCGGGTGCTGCGGCCGGGTGGGCGATGTTTTATCGCGGAGCCGACGTCGGGGTTTCGAACGCGGATTCCGTTGAGCTGCATGTGGCTGCTGTCGAAGCTGACGTCGAGTCCCGCAGGCAGCTATCGCGAGCCGCTGCAGGCGCATGTGATGACGCGGCCGGACTTCGCGGCGCTGGTCCACACGCAGCCGTGGGAGTCGGCCGATCTGCAGTACGACGGCTGGTATCAATATGCGGTGTGCCAGAAGAGCGGGGGCGCGACGCATGATCTCGAAGCTCCGGTTGTGGCGCAGGTCGAGGCTTACGCCACGGCGCAGAGTGTCGCCTGACCATGGTTTATACGATCTTGCAGCCGGGGAGACCGGACGGGCTGAATCGCGTGGGGGGATGTGCGCTGGCGGTGATGGCCAAGGCTCCCCGTCCAGGGAAGGTGAAGACCCGGTTGTCGCCGCCTCTGACGCTGGCCCAGACGGCGGCGCTGAACATCTGTTTTTTGATGGATACGACGGAGAACATTGCCGCGGTCTGCGCGCAGAGGCCGGGCAGCGCGGCGGGGTTGATCTCCTACACCCCGGTGGGGGATGAGGGGCTGTTTGACGGGATTCTTCCAGCGAGCTTTGAGCTGATCGCGCAGCGGGGCGATGCCTTTGGGGAGCGGCTGCTGGCGGCGGCGGAGGACATTCTCTCGTGCGGATTTGAGAGTGTGTGCCTGATCGATTCGGATTCGCCGACGGTTCCGGCGGAGGCGTTCCAGCAGGCAATTGCGGAGCTGGCGCGGCCGGGGGACCGGATTGTGCTCGGGCCGTCGGACGACGGAGGGTATTACCTGATCGGTCTGAAGCAGGCGCATCCGGAGCCGTTTGAACGGATTACCTGGTCGACGGGGGTAGTCTTCGAGGAGACCTGCGAGCGGGTTCGTGAGGCTGGGATCGAGCTGGTGCTGCTGCCGACGTGGTACGACGTGGATGATGCGGCGACGCTCGAGGTACTGCTTGGGGAGCTGCTGGGGGGCACGCCGCCGCCGTTTGCTTCGCTGTCGGGGTACTCGGCTCCGCATACGCGGGAGTTTCTGATTGAGCTGGGGAGCTCGGACGAACTGCTGGCGCAGCCGGAGGCTCGGTCTTGAGGAAAGCCACGATTTCTGAGGGCTGGCCGACTCCGCATTGGGCGGAGGCGCGTGCGTGGCATACAAATCTGGCGCTGCTGCTGATCGGAATCGCGCTCTTGTGCCTGACGCGGCAGTTTGTGGCTGAGGCGGATAGCTTCTGGATCGGGTTCTCGGGATGCTCGAGCGCGAGCGCGATTCTGTATCTGGCGGCCTGCTGGCTGGTGCTGTCGAAGCCGACCGATCGCTATACACTTCCGCTCATCGTTGCGGTGGCCTGTGCGTGCAGGCTGGTGACGGTGTTTGCTGAGCCGTTTATGTCATCGGACGCCTACCGCTATGTGTGGGATGGGATTGTGCAGCACGCGCACATGAACTCTTACCGCTATGTGCCTGGGGATAAAGCGCTTACGTTTCTGCGGGAACCGAATCTCGAGATCTTCAACAACATCAACCGCCGGGATTATGCGCGGACGATCTACCCTCCGGCGGCACAGTTTCTCTTCTACCTGATCACGTTCGTGAGTCCGACGCTGATCTGCATGAAGACCTTCATGGTGCTGTTTGAGGGCGTGACGGCGTGGGGGTTGGTGAAGATGCTGCGGCACCTTGGGTATAAGCGGGAACAGGTTTTGCTGTATGCATGGAGCCCGCTGCTGATCTGGGAGATTGGCGGGTCGGGGCATCTGGATTCGATCGCGATTGCGTTTCTTACGCTGGCGCTGCTCTGCCGGATGCGGCTGAAGCCGGTGCTGACAGGGCTCTTTCTGGGGCTGGCGGTGGCGACGAAGCTTTATCCGCTGGTTCTGTTTCCCGCGCTTTACTGGTGGGGTGACGAGCGTCGACCGGATTGGAAGATGCCGGCGACGATGGTGGCGGTGGTCGCTTTGGGCTACGCCTGCTACTCGAGTGTGGGGATGCTGGTCTTCAGTTTTTTCGGCGGGTATGCGAAGGAAGAAGGGATGGACACCGGGGCACGATATTTTCTGCTGGAGTGGGCGCAGCGGCTGCCGGGGCTGCATGGGCTTCCGGTTTTCGTTTTTTATGCGTTTTGCGTGGTGATCTTTGGGCTGATTACGCTTTGGGCGTGGAGCACTTGCTGTCGGCAGCCTCGGTGGATTGGGGTTCTGCATGAGCAGGGCTCGAGCGTGCGGCCGTTCTGGCTTGGGCCTGAAGATTTTGTGGGTGGGGCGGCTTCGTTTCTGCCTGTTGCGTATGCGCTGGCGGCGGCGCTGATGTTTCTGTTTGCCCCGCATTATGCCTGGTATATCGCGTGGCTGTTTCCATTTTTCTCGCTGGAACCGAGCCTTCCTATGGCAACCTATCTCATGGCCTTCTTCTATGGCTACACGACGTGGCTGGCCGATCCTGGGCCGAAGATGTTTGTGCTGAACGAGCGTCTTTACGGGGTGACGCTGCTGGCCTTTGTGATTCACATGGCGCTGAAGGCGTGGCCGGACTATCGTGCCAACTTCCTCGCCGGACGGGCCTCCTCGATCGTCTCTGTCGCTTCTGCTGAAGAACTCTACCCGGAGCTTTCCCTATGAGCACCCTGCTGCCGATTCTGCCGCCATCCGATCTTCTTGAGAACAACGACGCTCTCTCTCCCGCCGCGCAGAAGGCCGAGGAGGAGAAGAATGCGATGCGGAAGTACTTCCAGAAGCCGGGGTCGCAGTCCGAACTGACGGGCCACGCGGATCAGGAGCCGGTGTGCCTGTATCTGGAGACGACGAATCGCTGCAACCTGCTGTGTGTGACGTGTCCGCGGACCTATGAACAGTTGGAACCCGAGGCGGATATGCCGTGGGAGATGTTCACGTCGCTGATCGACCAGTATCCAAATATTGCGCGGGTGGTGCTGCACGGCATCGGCGAGCCGATGCTGGTGAAGGATATCGCCCAGCGGGTGAAGTACCTGAAGGATCGCAACATCTATGTGCTCTTCAACACGAACGGGACGCTGCTGAACGATGCCAACGGGCGGGCGTTGATCGAGGCAGGGCTGGATGAGTTGCGGGTGTCGCTGGACGCGGCCGAGAGCGAGGTCTACCAGATGGTGCGGGGGAAGGACTTCTTCGCCAAGATCGTGCAGAACGTCAAGAACTTTACGAAGCTGCAGCGGGAGTTGAACGCTCCCAAACCGAGGGTATCGCTTTGGCTGACGGGGCTGCGGGAGACGGTGGATCAGCTTCCGAACTTCGTGCGGCTGGCGCATGAGGTGGGGGTGACGGAGGTCTATCTGCAGCGGCTGGTCTTCTTCGATGAGGGATCGAATGGGCTGGCGCGGGCGGAATCGGCTCTGTTCGAGCACACGACGGAGCGCGAAGAGGCGCTGATCAAAGAGGCTGAGGATGTGGCGGTGGAGTTGGGGATCATGTTCTCGGCTTCGGGCGCGGTGGATCCGGGGGAGTCGATCCGGATGCAGCGGAATGACTCGCCCTGGAGCCTGTGCCGGCGTCCGTGGTCGCTGATGTATATTACGGCGAATGGCCGGGTGTTGCCGTGCTGCATTGCGCCGTTCAGCATGAAGGGTTACGGCAGCTTTACGCTTGGGGAGGCGACGCAGCACAGCCTGCGCGAGATCTGGAATGGGCCGGAGTATGTCCGGTTCCGCGAGGGGTTGCTGACAAGTGCGCCGCCTCCGGCCTGCGCGAACTGTGGTTTGCGCTGGAGCCTGTAGTTGCCGGTCTCCATCATCATTCCCGCGTTGAACGAGCACGAATCGATTGGCCAGGTGGTCTCCGAGATGCCCTGGCACCTGATCGCCGAGTGCATCGTGGTCGACAATGGATCGACCGATGGCACGGCGGAGATCGCGTCCAGGGCGGGGGCGCGGGTGATCCGCTCGGCGCGTGGCTACGGGGCGGCTTGCCTGGCGGGATCGCTGGCTGCGCTGCCCAGCTCCGACATCCTGGTTTACATGGACGGGGATGGGTCGGATATTATCGCCGACCTGCCACGGCTGCTGGCTCCGATCGAGCGGGATGAGGCGGATTTTGTGCTGGGGACGCGGCTTCTGGGGAGGCGCGAGCCGGGGTCGATGCTTGGTTCGCAGGTCTTCGCCGGGCATCTCGTGGGAACGCTCGTGAAGCTGACGAGCGGCTTCCGATATACGGATATGGGGCCGTTCCGCGCGATACGAAGGTCTTCGTTCGAGCGCCTTGGGATGTCGGAGCTGACCTATGGGTGGAACCTGGAGATGCAGATCCGGGCGATCCAACATCATCTGCGGATTCTGGAGATTCCGGTCGACTACCGAAAGCGGATCGGAGGGACGAGCAAGGTGTCGGGCGACCTGCGTGCGTCCGTGAAGGCCGCGACCCGCATTCTGGAGGTGTTGTTCCGGGTGACGGTGACGTCGCGCCCGAGATCGTCCTGAGAAAAATATGAGCCGATGCCGCAACAGGCGAACAGTGATCCGCGTCATACAGGATTAGACTCTGACCTCTCCGCCACTTCGACATCATGCTGCTGCCATTCCCGCTTCACTCCGGCGAGTCCTCGATATGCCTCTTCGGGAGTAGGGCTCGCCTCGACAACTCTCCCAGCTGGACCTCTTCCAAGCAAAACAGGAGCCACCTATCCGTCGAGCCAAGATCGTCTCGCTCCTCCTCCTCTCTCTTCCAACGGCCATCCTCCGCGCCGATCCGATTCCGGTGCTGCACAGCCAGGGGAGCTACCACGGCTTTCTGACCCTGAAGGACCTGAGCGGGAGGCTGCTCGCCATGGGCGACCTGGTACAGGTGGCGCATGGCGAGCGGATTACCTCGCGGTTGACGTTTCACTTTCGTGATGGTTCGGTCGATGATGAGACCACGATCTTTACCCAGTGGAAGACCTTCCAGTTGGTGAGCGATCACCACGTCCAGCGTGGACCGTCGTTTCCGAAGCCGATCGACTACCTGGTCGAAGCGAACGGAGACATCACGATTCGAGAACCGGGCGAGAGGCGCGGCGAGCCGGTGAAGGTTGCTACAAATCACATCGATCTTCCGCCCGATACGTATAACGGGCTCGAGTTTATTACGCTTTTGAATATCTCACCGCGCACGCCGGAGACGAAGGTCGCAATGGTGGCGCCGACCGGCAAGGGACGTCTTGTTCACCTGTCGATCAAGCCGGAGGGCGAGGACGCCTTCATGCTTGGGTTTGTGCACCACAAGGCAACTCATTACAGGATCCATATCGAACTTGGCGGCATCGCTGGGGTGGTGGCTCCGGTGATCGGCAAGCAGCCGGAGGACCTTCATATCTGGATTCTGGACGGAGACGCGCCTTCGGTGGTCAAGTTCGAGGGGCAGCTTTATGAGAGTGGTCCTGTCTGGCGGGTGGAACTCAATGCCCCTGCCTGGCCGGGTACGAATCGGGCGAGCCGATAGAGCGAACGCCGCTGGTTCCGATTATTCCCACAACGTTAGCGCTTCCGTTGTTTTTGTTGTGATTGCGCGGAAGAAAAAGCAACTGCGTCGGCTACACTCGGCCCATGCGCATCGTCCTTGCCGGAGGCAGTGGTCAGGTGGGCCAGATCCTCGCCCGCCACTTTCATGTCCATCATCACGCGGTGACTGTGCTCACGCGCAAACCGACTCGGGCTCCGTGGCCGACGATTCGTTGGGATGGGCGTACGCCGGGAGGATGGACGGACGTGCTCGATGGGGCGGATGTCTGTATCAACCTGACTGGACGCAGTGTGAACTGCCGGTATAACGCGGCGAACCGGCGCGAGATCCTCGAATCGCGCGTGCAGTCGACGAGGCTGCTGAACGAGGTGATCGCCGGGCTGGGGAATCCTCCGCGGGTCTGGCTCAATGCGAGCACGGCGACGCTGTATCGACATACGCTCGACGCGCCCGGCGACCATCCCAATGACGAGGCGACCGGACAACTTGGCGGCGATGAGCCGGGGGTTCCGGAGACGTGGAACTTTTCGATCGGTGTCGGCAAGGCGTGGGAGGAGGCCTTCTTCGAGACCGCGACGCCCCGTACGCGGAAGGTGGCGCTGCGTAGCGCGATCACGCTTTCCCCGGATTCGGGAGGGGTGTTCGATGTCCTACTCTCGCTGGTGCGGAAGGGGCTGGGAGGGGCGCAGGGCTCGGGGCGGCAGTATGTCTCGTGGATCCACGACATGGACTTCGTGCGGGCGGTCGACTGGGTCATCGCGGACGAGGGGCTTGCGGGGCCGGTCAATCTCGCTTCGCCCAATCCTTTGCACAATGATGCGTTTATGCGCGAACTTCGCTCGGCCTGGGGGACACGCATCGGCCTGGCCGCGCCGGAGTTTCTGATCGAGATCGGGACTCGGCTGATGCGGACTGAATCGGAATTAGTGCTGAAGAGCCGGCGTGCTGTTCCCGGCAGGCTGATTGCGAGTGGCTTCGAGTTTGCCTATCGAGACTGGCCGATTGCGGCCCGGAACCTTTGCCGGCGGTGGCGCAAGGTGCATGAGCTGGATATGGGTTAGGGATCTCCTGCCGGAGGGGCCCACTCCGCGTGGGGCGGTCACTTCGTGACTTGTATTGGGCTTCGCGTGGGCCTCCCGTTGGTCGGCACGAACGATCGTTGCGGGCAACGGGAGGACCATGGGAGGTTACTTGTGCCAGTGCATCTTCCAGCCGAGATACTTGGTGGCGGCCTCGTAGACGGGGGCGGCGGTCGTTGAAAAGTTCGCGGCGACGTGGTGTTCGAAGCCGTTCTCGCAGATGTACCGGAGCAGCTCCTGCATCTTCGGAATCTCGACCACACCGGCTCCACCGAACGTGGTGAGCGGATCGTTGGTGAAGGCTCCCTCGCCGACGTATCCGGTGATCTGACCGCCGAAGTCGTCGGTGGAGAAACGGGCGAAGCTCATCGCCCCGGCCTTCACGGTTCCGTCGAGCGTTCCGTGGGTGTTCTCCTTGCCAACCGTGCCCGCGATGATGAGCTGATAGTCCATCTTCACGCCTTCGTTGAAGAAGTGTTTCGGCAGGTTCGAGCAGTGGAAGCAGACCGCCTTGTCGGGATTGTCGCCGTAGTTGTTGTTCCAGTCGAGGAGCGCCGAGGGGGTCTCGCTGGCCAGGGTGAGGGCGTACATCGACAGCGTTCCGAGGACGTCGACCTCGCAGGCCGAGGGGATGAGGTTTTCGCTCATCATGCTCATGACGGTGCAGGGAACGATGCCCAGAAACTCCTCGATCGAGGTCCAGCACTGGACGGCGCTGACGGTGAGCTCGCTGGCCTTCATCCAGTGGTCGATGACGGCTCCGAGCTTGGCCATCTTGAGCAGAGCGGCCTCGGGCGTGGTGCCGATGGGGATGTACCTCTTGATCGCGGCGAGTTTTTCCTGCGCGGCGTCATCGGTATCCTTCATCCGGCCGATACGTCCCATGACCTCGCTGAGGTCGAGGGTTTCGACGGTGATTCCGGACTTTTCGAGCAGCTTTTCGGAGTAGCGCACGGTGTTGAACGCCGTGGGCCGCGCTCCGATGGCGCCGATGCGCAGATTTTTGAGGCCGTCGACGACGCGGCAGACGGAGGAGAACCATGCAAGGTCGGCTTTGAACTCGGGCGAATCGGGGGCTTCGGTATGCAAGGTGGTGAGCGAGTAGGGGATGCCGTACTGCCTGAGGTTATTGCAGATCGACATCTTGCCGCAGAAGCTGTCGCGGCGGAAGGCGATGGACATTTTGCCGGTGGAATCGGGCGTGGCCTGGATGAGCACCGGAACCCGCAGGTTCGAGAGGCGGAGCGCATCGGCCAGGCCGCGCTCCTCGCCGAAGTTTGGCAGGGTGATGATAATTCCGTCGATCTCAGCCGCGTGAGCCTTGAAGAGGGCGGCGCATTTCTTGGCGTCTTCGTACGTCTCGACGGCCCCGTGGGCGGTCTCTTCCGGTGTCAGGACGATGGGTTTGATGCCCGCCGCTTCGAGTGCCGCAATCATCTCCAGCCGTCCGCTCGTCGCCAGGTGGCTGGGGAAGAAGCCCCGGTTGCCTACGATTACACCCATTGTCATCTGCTTTGCCATCTCACACCCTTTTCGCTTTCAAAAATGCCAGAATTCCAATCATACAAAAGTGACGAAGGCGTTGGATGAAGTTTCGCCGCCACTCAACGAACAACGTTGCGCTAGCCCTTGCCGGGACGGAAGCGAATGACGTAGATCGCTCCGAAAAATGTCATCAGCGCACCCCACTTGAGCGTGGGATGGAGTTCGTTGAGCACGGTCGCGGGTGGGTGGCCAAGGTCGTAGAGCCCCTGGCCGACCAGGACCACGCCGTAGACCAGCGTCAGCAGGCCGCAGAAAAACCAGATCGAGAGCTCCTGCTTCTCTTCCAACGTCTTCGCCAACTCGGGTGTGTGCATAGGCCTCTCTCTACCAGAACATCAGGTTCAGAATGAAAAATACGACGATGACGACGATGGCCCAGAACATGGGCTTCTGCCAAAGACTCTTGGCTCCGTCGTCGGGGATGGGGGTGACGCCGTAGACGAGGCCCGACAGCTCGGAGAGCGGCGTGGCCTTGGTCATGAGGCTGACGATGACGGTGACGACGACGCAGATCGACCAACTCCACAGTGCACGGTAGAGGTTTTCCGCCATCGGCCTGGCGTCGGGGCTCATGGCGATGTAGCGCAGAGCGGTGGGGTCGCGCAGCACCCATGTAAACATCGAGATCGACCCGACGGTTCCGGCGAGGAGACCCCAGAAGCCCCCGGCCTTTGTGGCGCGCTTCCACAGCATGCCCAGGATGACGGTGCCGAAGAGCGGCGCGATGAAGAAGCTGAACAGCGCCTGCACGTAGTCCATAATGCTGGCCGCGTTCATGACGAGATACGCAGTCCCGATCGATACCAGCATGCCGATGACGGTCGACCAGCGGCCCATCGCGACGTAGTGCTTGTCGGACGCCTTCTTGTTGATGAAGGCTCCGTAGAGGTCGTAGGTCCAGACGGTGGAAAAGGCGCTGACGTTGCCGGCCATGCCGCTCATGAACCCGGCGACCAGGGCGGTGATGCCGAGTCCAAGCAGGCCCGGACCGCAGTACCGGATCAGCATCAGGGGAAGGACTTCGTTATAGCTGTGAAGACCCTGGGTTCCGGCAGCGACGCTCTCCGGAACCAGGTGCATGATGGAGCCGTCGGGATTTTTCAGAACCGCGAGCGCCAGCAGGCCGGGCACGATGACGATGAAGGGAACCGCCATCTTAAACGCCGCGCCGATCACCGGGGCCATCTTGGCAGCGCGCAGGTTGTTGGCACTGAGCACGCGCTGCACGACGAGGAAGTCGGTGGTCCAGTAGCCGAAGCTGACGACGAAGCCGAGGCCGAAGACGATTCCGGTCCAGTGAACTCCCATGGGGTTGTCGCGGAAGTGGCCGAGCGTCGACCACATGTGGCCGTAGTCGGTGGTTCCGACGTTGACAGCGATCTGCGCCTTCAGATTCTTCCAGCCGCCGGCTTCGATGAGCCCAAGGATCGGGATCATGGCGGCTCCGGCCCAGATAAGCACGAACTGAAGCACCTCGTTGATGATCGCCGAGCGCAGGCCGCCAAGCATCACGTAGAGCGCCACCGTTCCAGCTCCCACCCAGATCGAGAACGTGATGTTCCAGCCCAGCACGGTCTTCATCACCAGCGCCATGGCGTACATGTTGACGCCGCTCATCAGGATGGTCATCAGTGCGAAGGAGACCGCCGAGAGCGCGCGGGCGCCTTCGCCGAAGCGGAGTTGCAGGTATCCGGGGACCGAGTGCGTCTTCGAGATGTAGTATAAGTGCATCATCACGATACAGAGGAAGAGCATCGCGGGAATGGCGCCGAACCAGTAACAGTGCGCGGCGAGCATGCCGTACTGGTAGGCCGCTCCGGCCCAGCCCATCAGCTCGAGCGACCCGAGGTTCGCCGAAACGAAGCTGAGGCCGGCGATCCATGCCGTCATCTCGCGCCCGGCCAGGAAGAACTCTTCGCTGGTATTCGCCTGTCCCTTGGCATAGAAGCCGATGAAGACCACGAGAGCGAAGTAGAGCACGAGGATGAGAATATCTACCGGGGCGAGGTGGGTCAGTTGCCGATCCACCGAGAGCAACATCGCGGGCAATCCGTGCATAAAGTAGTCTTCCAAGCCTCCGGCAACGTTGCCGGGCGCCTCTCTCACAAAGATTCGTCCCTGCCTCCGACCGACGGAGCGCGGGTCAGGTTCAGAACGTCGAGCTTTTCAGAACGGGCAAAGCGATTTCGCTTGGACTCGAAAAATATACAGAAAACGTTTGCCAACGCCAAGTCGTCACGTTTCCCAACACGGGAATACTTTGTACCCTGCGCACAACGTTCCGCCCTGCCCGCGAATCTATCTGAATTGAATGACCGATGTCCATGCGCAATCGGTTCAGGGCGCCTGTGGCCGGAACAAGAAACGCTTTGGGACCAGGCGGTCGCATCCACTTTCTCCGCACTTACGAAGGAGTTCTCCATGAAATCTCGCAAGATTGGCGGTTTCTTCCTCGCCACCCTGCTCTCGGTCGGCCTTAGCGTCGCGCAGGCCCAGACCGCCGGGCAGGATATGCATGCTGCCGGCCACAATACCAAGGAAGCCGCGGTCGATACCGGCCACGCGACCAAGCGCGTCGCGCACAAGACCGCGCATGGCACGAAGAAGGTCTATCACAAGACCGCCCACGGAACGAAGGTCGCAGCCAAGGACGTCGGACACGGGACCAAGGTTGCGGCTCAGAAGACGGCCCACGGAACCGAGAATCTGGGCGACAAGATCGCCGGCAAGCCAGCTATTCACTAAACCGCTCTCTCCCGCACAGCCTGAGATCCAGATCTCAGGCTGTGTCGTTTAAACCGTTGGAGCGGGCACATACCGGATCGGCCAGACCAGTTCAGATGCCAGGAGCACAAGTGCCACCCAGTACAGATCGGCTCCCAGAAGATGGACGACCTGCATCCACGTCGGAGCAAGCAACAGAACATCTCCTATCCCAAGCACGATCTGGAGCCCAAGCAGCGCTACCATGGTCCGGCCAAGAACGGTTCGACCGGTCGCGCCGCGGAGCATCAGAATGACGCACGCCACGCCCAGGAGGGCCGAGGCAGGGTGTACCCAGCGCATTCTCACGAGGAGTGGCGAGGTGGAGGCGAAGTCTTTCAGGAGACCGGCCCGCAGGCTGGGGGAAGGGAAGAGCGTGTCGGCCAGGGCTGCCAGAGAACCGGTCGCGCTGACCACCAGCGTGGCGAGGATCGCGACCAGGGCCGCCGTGCGCGAGCCCTCAGATGCCGGTGGTTGATCGGTTGGTTCGCGCAGAAACCACGCGGTCAGAGTCAGTGCGCCCATGAACAGCATGGTGTTGGTAAGGTGAATCGACTGGGCAATGATGCGGCCGGTCGAGAGGTTCGCTTCCACATAGCGACGCAGCACCAGAAGCGCACCCAGAAGCGCCTCGGTGACCAGCAGAAAGCCGGCCCACGAAACGGCCTTGCGCGCGCGATGTCCCGGCGGTGTGACCCGGAAGGTCGCGATGCCAAGCAGCACCAGCAGGATGGTGCACACGGCTGAGGTCGAGCGGTGGGAAAACTCGATGATGGTTGCCAGTCGCGGATGATGCGGGAAGAAGTCGCCGTTGCAGAGCGGCCAGTTGCTTCCGCAGCCGCCTCCCGACCCGGTCGCCCGCACGACCGCTCCCCACAACACGACCACGATGAAGAATCCCAGCGTCACCCAGGCCAGCGTGGCCACCCTGCTGGTCTTCTGTGCCGCTGTCGCAACCGTGACCGTCGTCGCCATAGATTTTATTCTACGAGCCGCTGATGCAACCTGAGAAGGATGTCCCCTGAAAAAGCGACACTCACCCGTTCGCCAATTCTTTCGCTCTCTGGGTGGCGCGCTTGACCGCCTTGATGAGCGTTACGCGCAGGCCTCCCTCCTCGAGTTCGAGGATTCCGTCGACCGTGCATCCGGCCGGGGTGGTGACGGCGTCTTTCAGGAGCGCCGGATGATAGCCGGTCTCGAGCACCATGCGCGCCGATCCCAGCGTGGTCTGCGCCGCCAGCAGCGTCGCCACATCGCGCGGCAGCCCGACGTTCACGCCCGCCTCCGCAAGCGCTTCGATGATGATGTAGAGAAACGCCGGTCCGGAGCCGGAGAGCCCCGTCACGGCGTCCATATGCTTCTCGTCGACCACCACGGCACGCCCGACGGTCTGGAAGATCCGCATCGCCATTCCCATCTGGTCAGCGGTGCAGAATCTGCCGTTGCACAACGCCGTCACCGCCGCGCCGATCATCGCCGGGGTGTTGGGCATGGCGCGAATCACTCCAAGGTCGCAACCCGCGGCGTCTTCAATCGAACGCGTTTTCACCGAGGCCGCGATCGAGATGATCAGCTTCTCCGGCGTCAGCACGGGACGGATGAGGTTGACCAGGGCGGGAACCTGAATTGGCTTCACGCCCAGCAGGATCACGTCCGCCTGCTCGGTCGCGGCGACGTTGTCGATGCCGACCTCTACGCCGAACTGCGCTGAGAGTGCCTGCGCCCGCTCCGGGTGCTGCACCGTGGCCGCAATCTGTTCCCGAGCCAGCAGATTGTTCTTCAGGAATGCCTGCAGCAGGATTCCGCCCATCTTTCCCGCGCCCAACACCGCTACCCTCACACCCGGCATCACTGGGGCCGGAACCGCCGCTTCATAGACCGTCTCGCTCATTCCATAACGCTACCAGAACTCAATCGCGAAGGTGGGAGGCTATCCGGCTCGAACAAATCACACTGACAAATTGCATTGTTAGGAGCAGCGGAGGCTAGTCCAGTCCGGCAAAGAGCTTTGGCAGATCGAGGTGAATGGGGCTTTCCGGAACGGACAGTCGATCCTCGGTAAGCTTCAGCAGTCCACCGCCGGTGTAGACATACCCGATCCGATCCACAGGATCCAGCAGCCAAAGGTTCGGGACACCCATGCGGGCGTAGTCGTCCATCACCCTGGCCGCGCGTGGCAGCCGGTCTTCCGGAGAGAGAACCTCGATACATACGAGAGGCGGAGTGAGGGTCACCTGCTCGCGCGGAGAATCTTTTCGCAACAGGCAGATGTCAGCCACGTGAACTCGTCGGGGGGCAACCCGGATGCGTTGTTCCACCACCGTCACGATGCTCCACTCGGATTCATTCTTCCCGAACCACATGATCAGAAGGCTTTGTAGCCGCGCGTGCTCGAACTCGCCCAGGTTTCGCTCCTCAATCTGACCATCCACAAAGTCGCAGTCGGGCCTGTAACTGGTCCGGAGGTACTCTTCAAGAGAGACAAGCGTTGTCGTGGTTGCCATGGCGATCTGCCTCTACCTTCAGTATGCTCCCTGTGTTGCGATCTCAGGCGAATATCTCGGTCATCGCCGCACCTCCGAGCCCCGCCGGGCGCCTAACTGCGAGCCGCCCCACCACCCCTTGCGATCCACGCGTCCACTACCTTCTCGAGCGTATCCATTGGCAGCGCTCCATCGCCCAGCACGACATCGTGGAAGTCTTTCAAAGAGAACCTGGGCCCCAGCGCCTTCTGTGCCTTGGCCCGCAACTCCAGGATCTTCATCTGGCCCATCTTGTAGCCGAGCGCCTGGCCGGGCCACGCGATGTAGCGATCGACCTCCGCCTGCACGTTGGTCTCGTCGATGGCGGAGTGGTCGTGGAAGAAGTCGACCATCTGCTGCCGCGTCCAGTGCTGCGAGTGCGCACCGGTGTCGACGACCAGGCGGATCGCTCGCCAGATGTCCGCCTCCAGCCTGCCGTAGTCGCTGTAGGGATCCTGGTAGAAGCCGATCTCCTTGCCTAGCCGCTCGCTGTACAGGCCCCAGCCCTCGGTATAAGCGGTGTAGTAGCTCTGCTTGCGAAACTCCGGAACGCCGGTCATCTCCTGCATCAGTGCGATCTGCAGATGATGGCCTGGAATCCCCTCGTGATACGCGACGGCCTCGACGGAGGTCAGAGACCGATCGGTCGCGTGATAGAGATTGACGTTCACCCGCCCCGGCCGCTTGCCATCCGGAGTGCCCTGCTCGTAGTAGGCCGCGGCCTGGTCCTTCTCGGAGTACTCTGGAACTCGGACCACCTCGAGGGGCGCCTTGGGTAGGCGGCCAAACAGCTCCGGCAATCGCCCCTGCATCTGCCCGATGTATCCACGGTAGGCCGTCAGCAGCGCCTCGCCGCTCGCCGGATGTTCCTTTGGATTCGCCTTCAACGCTGCGCCAAAACTCTTCAGATCGTTGAAGCCGAGCTTCTTCGCGATGACGAGCATCTCCGCCTCATCGCGCTTCACCTCGTCCAGTCCGATCTGGTGAATCTCTGCCGCGCTCTTGTTCAGCGTGGTGCTCTGGCGGATGCGGAAGGCATAGTAGGCATCGCCATTAGGAAGCGACCACGCGCCAATCTCCTTACGTCCCGCAGGAATGTACGCCGCGGCGATAAAGCGTCCGAGCCGCTGATAGCTCGGCAGCACCGCCGTCGAGATCACCTCCATCACGTCGGCCGAGATGCGGTTTCGATCCGCCGTTCCGATGCTCGTAGGAAACTTCTTCAGCGGCCCCGCAAAGGGGCTGGCCTCCGGAGTCATGCCGCCGATCGTCTGGACCTGTGTCAACACCTTTTCGAGGATGTACTGAGGCGGAACCCGGCCCTCATCCACGCCGAGCTGGATGTTGGTCATCACCTGCGAGAACGCGGTGGGGATCTTCTTCAGGCGCGCCACATAGTCGTCGTAGTCCTTGATCGTGTCGAATGAGAGCTGCGCCACCAGCATCGGAAGCTCGGTGTGGACGCCGTTGAACTGGTTCAGCGGCATCTCCCATTCCTTGTAGCGGGCCCCCTCCTGGTCTTCAATCAGGGAACGCAGCAGAAGCTCTGCAGAGAGCCGCGTCTGCTCCGGCAGGCTCGTCGTATCGACCTCCGAGAGCCGCTGGATGTAGGCCGCTCCACGCGCCAGGTCGGCATTCACCGCCGACACGGAGAGGTCCGAGAGCTGATCGTTGTAGCGCTTGTCGCCAAGGATGGATGCGAACTCCGGCTCATGCTTCAGCCGATCCTCCCAGTAATCGGAAAAGATCCGGTTCATCTGTGTGGTTCGCGTTGCCACCGTCGCAACCGCGGGAGAGCCGGCACCCTGCGCCACGCACACTCCACCGAACGCCATCCAGCCGGCCAGCAACGCCGGACCCACCCCTTGAAGCTTCAGAAAACTCGTCATCCGCGGCACTCCGTCATGCGCAGCACTCCAATGGCTTGTGACTGCTGCCATCAGTCTACCGCGCCGACCGGGCTACAGGTCTTCCCCGAAGCCCTCGCCCACACAGTTCTCGAGCATCCGGTAGAGGGTGGAACGGCTGATGCCAAGAGCCTCTGCCGCGCGCAGCTTGTTGCCGCCACACCGCGTCAGTACATCGAGTACATGCTGCTGCACGACCTCATGCAGCTTGTCCGGCTTCGGTTCCGTGCCCTCTTCCGGATTCTCTTTCCGCAACTCGGGGAGATGCTTCGGCTCAATCCGTTTCGATCCTTCAGTGTTCCTCGCAGCGCTCCAGAGAACCTGGTCGACCTCTGCCAGATCTCCCGGCCAGCCATGCTCCAGCAGCCGCACCATGGCGTCTTCAGTAACGGTCAACTCGTGGTCGACATCGATCCGGTGCACGACCTCGATGACGACTGCACGGAAGTCTTCCATGCGTTCGGCCAGCGGTGTCATGGCAAGTTCCACGCCCATCATGCGCTGGGCCAGATCCTGGCGAAACTGTCCCGTCATACCCATTGTGCGCAGATCGCGATGCGTTCCGGCTACGACGCGCAGACGTCCGCGACCCGCCGTCGTCCAGATCCGCAGCAACGCGCCCTGGAGCGCCTGGGGAACCTCACCCAGACCTTCGAGGAACAATGTTCCGCCCACCGCACTTCCGGCCACCGCGTTGAGGATCGTGCTGCCCTCGTCGCGCAGCATCGCCTCAGCCAGGGCCGAAGCTTCGCACGCCACAAACTCTCCATCCGCGCATGGGCTGAGAGCATGCAACATCCGCGCCACACCCTCTTTTCCAGTTCCGACGGGACCAGTCAACAGGGCAGTCCGGAAATAGGGAGCTATTCGTTTCACCTGCGAACGAAGCCGCTGCATGGTTTCGCTTTGTCCTACCGTCGCCGCGCAATACCCACCGGCATCGCCGCCCAGATGGCCCTTGTGCGGACGGCGCAGCGAACGCACCTCCGCCAGGGCTTCATCAAGACAATAGCGCGCCGAATCTGGAGAGTAGGCCGATACCCCAAGGGGCAAACTGTCCGCATGCTCCGTACCCTTCTTGCTGAGAGGGTTGTGGTTCGGCAGGGGAGATGCGTCATTTGGTCGCGAGGTAGCCATGGTCTAAATCTTCATCGGCAGAAACCTCCTGTGGTTCACCCCAATTGAGATGTCTCCAGGAACAGCAAAGCCCGGAGCCACCCCGCTCAGGGTGATTCCGGGCTACTGTCTCTTGTGCCGAGACCAAAGTTTCAAATCGCTCTTTCCCGCCTAAAGTTTCGCCGCTTCTAAGCCGACGCCTTCACGCAATAAGTGTCGAAGGCGCGGGCCAACTCCTGCGCAATCGCCGGGGCCGTCGAGGTTTCAATGGCAGAGCGCTGCATCAGGTAGACCAGCTGTCCATCGCGCAGGATCGCAATTGCAGGAGAGGTGGGAGGATGTCCACCAAAGTAGCCGCGCGCCTTTTCGGTCGCGTCTCGGTCCTGTCCGGCGAAGACCGTGACCGCATGGTCCGGCTTGATGCCGTGTTGCATGGCCATGCGCACACCTGGCCGCATCTTGCCGGCGGCGCATCCGCAGATCGAGTTCACGACCAGCATCGTCGTTCCGGGCTGAGCCAACGCCGCATCGACCTCGGCCGCCGTCCTCGCCTCTGAAATGCCAGCTCGGGTCAACTCTTCCCGCATTGGAATTACCATAATCTCTGGATACATTGCACATCCTCCGGGTTCAAACTGCCGTTCACACGATTCTATCTCGTCCCTCGCCGGGGCGCATCCGGGTGTTGACTCCAATCACTCATTCTCCGCAGCACAACGCGAAAAAGCCGCTCGCAGGCGGCTATTCGCGGGAGCGTTCATTGCTCTGAGTATCTCCCCGGAAGAAGTTTTGCATTCGCAAACTTCTTTTTCATAATGCACGATCAACGCTCTTTTTGCACATAAAAGAGAAAAAAAATCGCGAATGACCAAATAGCTGATTCGACACGTCATTAAGGTGACATAATGGTTCGCGAACCGGGGTCCATCGGCCTTGGTTGCGGTCTGCGGCGGAATCCCATGGGCGGAACCAACCTAGGCTCCGGCCTCCTGCATTGCAGCGGTCACTGGCCGCTCTATGCCGTAGGCTTATAACGAGATGCACATCGTTCAGGAAGCTCCCCTCGCCACCCGCACCACGCTCCATCTCGGAGGGCCGGCTCGCTTCTTCGCCGAGATCCGAACCGAATCCGAACTCCTCGAAGCGCTGGCCTTTTCCGACGCCCACCAGCTTCCCATCTTTGTCCTCGGTGGTGGAAGCAATCTCCTGGTTCCCGACGAAGGGTATCCCGGCCTGGTGCTCCACCTCGTCATCGACGGACCGATCAAGCGCCGCGGAGACCTCTTCGATGTTCCCGCCGGCACCCATTGGGACGCCTTCGTCCGCTACGTTTGTGAGCTCGGCATCAGCGGCATCGAGTGCCTCGCCGGCATCCCCGGCCTGGTCGGAGCCTCGCCCATCCAGAACATCGGAGCCTACGGCGAGGACGTATCGCAGACCATCCACACCGTCCGCGCGTACGACCGCCATACCTTTGCCTTTACGACGCTCACGCGCGACCAGTGCGGCTTCTCCTACCGCGAAAGTCTCTTCAACTCGAGCCAGCGCAACCGGTACATCATCACCAGTGTGACGTTTTCGCTCGATCCGACCGCCACTCCCAACCTTACCTACGCCGATCTCCGGCGCCATTTCTCCGCCGCGACCGCGCCGCCCACCCCGCTCGACGTCTATCACGCCGTCCGTGAAATCCGCGACGCCAAGGGCATGCTCCTGCCCGACCCCGCCAGTGGCCAATCGATCCCCGACCACCGCAGCGCCGGCAGCTTCTTCAAGAATCCCGTCGTCTCCCCATCCGCCCTCGCCACCATCGCCGAGGCGCTCGCCATCCCCGAGTCCGACATCCCCCGCTACCCCGCGCCCGACGGACAGATCAAGCTTCCCGCCGCCTGGCTGCTCGACCGGGCGGGATTCCACAAGTCCTACATCCTCGGCGAAGCGGGCATCTCCTCCCGCCACACCCTGGCCCTCATCAACCGGGGCCACGCCACCTACGCGGACATCACACGTCTTCGCGACCACATTCTTCAGACCATTCAGGACCGCTTCCACCTCGTACTGGAACAAGAGCCCGTCGAGCCGAGACCCGAACCACGGCCCGAGCTGACTACACAAGCAGGCCATCGCGGCCGGGCTTGAAGAATCTTCCTTCGTTGCAGACACGGCTTCCTGGTCCGTTGCCGGGCGACTCTTTGCCGGAGCTGCCGCCTAACCCCCCAGCTGCCTGAGCAGCCTCGTCCGCTCGCGCTCCAGCACGATCTCGGGCGGACCCTGCGCCGCTACCCTGCCATCTTCCAGCCGGATCACCTCCGCCCCCACCGCGAACACCTCGCCCACATCGTGCGTCACCTGCAGCACCGGAACCCGCCTCGCGGCCAGATACTCCTTCACTTCGGGGATCAAGGCATCGCGCAGCCCGACGTCCAGCCCACTGAATGGTTCGTCCAGTAGAAGCGCCCTCGCCGGAGCCCAGAGCGCCCGCGCCAGTGCCACCCTCTGGCTCTCTCCACCCGAGATCTGTGAGGGATACCTGTTGCGCAGATGGCCCACGCGGCAAAGCTCCAGCAGCGCATCGAGCTGCATATCACGCCCTGCCGCCTGCCGCTCCGTACCCGCGTAGAGCACATTGCCCAGCACCGTTCGGTGGGGAAAGAGCGCGGGCCGCTGCGCCACCATCGGCATCGAACGGCGATGCGCCGGCACATGGACCCTCCCGTCGGTGTCAGCCAGAACCAGCTCCCCCTCCGACTCTGCCCGGCTGACGATCTTTCCCTTCTCCAACCGATCGAGCCCCGCGATCAGCCGCAGGATGGTCGTCTTGCCCGCTCCCGACGGAGCGAACAGCACCGTCCACGGCTTGGTCATGCAGAACCGGACATCGAGATTCACACCCCCGGCACGATGCCGAATCTCTACCTCCAGATGGGGTGAACCGGGCTCGAGCTCAGACAAGATCGCCACCCCGAACCCCGCGGCCACGCCGCCAATAGAGCGCCAGCAGCCCCGCAAAAGCCACTGCCAGCAGCGCGCCCGCAGTCCGGTTCGCGTCCACGTATTGCCCGTCCTGCACCGCGTCGTACAGCGCGATCGACATCGTTCGCGTCGCCCCGGGAATATTCCCGCCAAGCATCAGCACCACGCCAAACTCACCCACCGTGTGAGTAAAGGTGAGAAGCGCCGCCGTCCATACGGACCCTCGCGCGAGCGGCAGCGTGATTCCCCAGAAGATCCGGGCCGGCGATGCGCCCAGCGTACTCGCCGCCTCGCCGAACTGCCGGTCGACCGCGGCGAACCCCGCCACCATCGGTTGGACAGCAAACGGAAGACTATAGAGCATCGAACCCACGACGAGCCCCTCGAAGCTGAACGCCAGGGGATGGCCCAGCAGCCGCACCAGCCCGCGTCCCACCGACGTCAGGGGGCCCAGATCCACCAGCAGATAGAAGCCGAGTACCGTTGGTGGAAGCACGAGCGGCAAGCCGACCAACGCCTGTACCGTCGGCCGCATCACACCGCCGCCGGAACGCGCCAGCCACCAGGCCAGCGGCAGGCCAACCAGCATCAGAAGCGCGGTCGTCACCCCAGCCAGCCGCGCCGTCAACTCCACCGCCTGCCAATCCATATCAGCAGTGTATTCAGTTTAGATCGGATTGCCTGTGGGGATAGAGTTGGGTGCCCCACCTTCGCGACACGCCTCATCGTCGCTAAGGTGGGGCGGAGCGCCACGGTGCCCGATCCAGAACCCTACACCGTCAGCGAATCTGCTCAAACCGATAGCCTGCTGCCATGCCCCTCCGCGCCGAGCCCCTCGAAGCCCCCGCCCAGGACGTTCCTGAGCTCCAGATACTGCGCCTCGAACGAGCCACCCGCTCCCTCTCCGGCGCTCCCGCTCAGACCTCCTGAACCCGCAGCGT